>CAXIBD010000013.1:0-50282 GCA_964022135.1 uncultured Sphingomonadales bacterium
GTCGGTCGGCATGGTCAAGGCGGAAGAATCCGTGGCCGAAATTATCAAATCGCTGACCGAGCAGGCGGAAACCGCGCTGGCGCGCTAGGAAGAGCCCACTGCAGCTACCGAAGCCGAAAAAATTTGCGGCCCCGGATCAGGCGCTCGGATGGTGGGTAAATCCGATGCGCAAGGACACCTGATAATGGGCGACCTTGCCATCGACAATATGGCCGCGGGTATCGGTCACTTCGAACCAGCCGAGATCCTTGACCGTCTCCGCGGTCCGGGCGACGGCTTTTTCGATGGCATCCTCGATGCTCTTTGAGGAGCTGCCCACGACTTCGGTGATCTTGTAGACATTGTCATCCATGGCAATTTCCCTTTCAGTTTTTCGAATCGCTTGCCGGGCCACTATAACACGGGCGCAGGCCAAGCCGTCTTGCATCCGCGATTTGGTTGGTTCACAACTCCCGCCATGACCGAACAGACACCCCTGACCGTTCCAGCGGAGCCCGTCGCAGACAGCGGAACGAGGCGCTATAACCAGGGGCTGACGCCGCTCCATCCGCCGCAGAAAGGCCTGATCCGGATCCGCATGATCATCCGCTCTCTGGTCCTGCTGGCGCTGGGCCTGGTCGCCGAGATCGCGCTCTGGGTACAGCTGGGAACCTCGCCCGGTATGGTCCTGATTCCCGTGGCGCTGCTCGGGCTGCTGCAGATAGCGGTGCTCCCGGGCCGCATCTACCGCCGCTGGGGCTATGACATGGGCGACGAGCAGCTGCGCGTCCTGCGCGGCTTTCTCTGGCGCACCGACACGATCGTCCCGTTCAACCGGATCCAGCATATCGACGTGGCGCAGGGGCCGTTGCAGCGGCTGTTCGGCCTGTCGACCCTGATCGTTCACACCGCCGGCACCCATAACAGCATCGTCACCCTGCCCGGTCTCGCCACCGCGGATGCCGAGAATATGCGCGAGACGATCAAGGTCCATATCCGCCAAGACATGATATGACGGACGCAGCGGCAGCACCGGCCATGGCGGAAACCGCCCCCTTCCGGCACCTGCATCCGCTGAGCATCATTCTCCGGTCGGCGGGCACGCTGGGCCAGAATCTGTTTGCTATTCTCGTTCTCCATTTCAGTCTGTTCGACCGGAACATGGTCTATACCGGCCTCGCCGCGATGGCGCTGGTCGCGCTGGTGGTCGGCATCACCGCGCTGATCTGGTCGCGCTTCACCTATCAGGTCACCGCCAGGGAAATCCGGATCAAGAGCGGCCTGCTCAACCGCAACAGCCGCTCGATCCCGTTCGACCGGATTCAGGATGTCAGCCTCGAGCAGAAGCTGGTCAGCCGGTTGCTCGGTCTCGCCACGGTGGCGCTGGAGACCGGCTCCGGCGGCGGCGAGGACGGGCAGCTGGATGCGCTTTCGCGGTCGGACGCGGAAGCGCTGCGCGACACGATCCGCGACTATAAGGCCGGCCTGGAGGCCGCCGGAACCGAAGCGGACGAGCGATCCGTCATCGCCCAGCGCCCGCCGCTGTTCGCGATGGACAATCGGCGCCTGCTGATCGCCGGTCTGTTCAATTTTTCCTTCGTGCTGCTGGCGGTACTCGGCGCCCTCGCCCAGAATTTCGATTTCCTGCTCCCCGACGATTTTTTCGATCCGCGCATGTGGCTGGACGCCCTGCCCGAACCGGAGATGATCGACCGTCTCGGCGCCTGGGCGCGGTTCGGCGGCGCGCTGGTCGCGATCCTGTCGCTGGTCGCCATCGGCCTGGCCAGCGGCATCGTCCGGACCTTTGTCCGCGACTATGGCTTCCGCCTCGACAAGGTGGAGAGCGGCCAGCCCGGTTTCCGGCGGCGGCGCGGATTGTTCACCCTGACCGACATGGTCATGCCGATCCACCGCGTCCAGGCCGCGGTGCTGCAGACCGGTCCGGTGCGCGAGCGCTATGGCTGGTATCATCTGAAATTCATCTCGCTGGCCGGCGACAGCGGCGGCGAAACCGACCATAGCGCGGCGCCCTGCGCCACGCTGGCGGAAATCGACCCGATCCTGGAGCCATGCGCGATCCACCGGCCCGGTCCGGATCTCGCCTTCCGGCCGGTCAGCCCGGCCTTCTGGTGGCGCGGCGCGATTCTGGTCACGCTGCTGCTCGCCGCCATCGCCCTTGGCACCGGATTTCTCGTCCACCGGGGATTTTATGCGCTGATCCTGCTCGCCCTGCCGGTCGCCGGAATCCGGTTTCTCGACTGGCGCCACCATCAATATGCGCTCGGCGACCACCAGCTGTTCGTCCGGTCCGGCTGGTGGCGCCGCCGGCATACCATGCTGCTGCGGCGCAAGATCCAGACGGTCGACGTCAGCCAGTCGCCGCTCGACCACCCGCTCGACCTGGCCAGTGTCACCATCGGCATCGCCGGCGGCTCCGCGATCCGGCCGCTCATGATCAGGGACATTGATTTTGAGCAGGCGATGGAATTGCGGACGGCGCTGATCGGCCATCAAAAACGCCCTTGACTAAGCCCGCCAGATATCCTCGTTAGGTAGCAACGATATTTCGGAGAGAAAAATGCTGAGAACAAGATTTGCCCTGCTGCTGCCGCTGGCGCTGCTGACCACCGGGCCACTGAACGCCCAGGCCCCCGCGGCCCAGCATGGCACCGTCCCGCAGGCCCAGGCCCTGCACAATATCATCGACGAATACTGGGCCTATCAGCTCGACCAGTTTCCGGAATTCGCGTCCTCGCTCGGGGTCGAAGATCCGGTCGGCCGGGTCACCGATCCCAGCCTCGAGGCCGAAGACAAGCGCGTCGAAAAGGCGAAGGCATGGCTGAAACGGCTGGACGCGATCGACACCGCCGCGCTGACCGAGGATGACAAGACCAACTACGGCATCCTGCGCCGGACGCTCGCCGAGGAGATCGAGGCGAACAGCTATGGCCAGCGGACGATCAACTTCACCAACCGCGGCGGCTGGCACCAGAATTTCGCCAGCATGCAGAACAACCTGCCGTTCCGCAACGCGCAGGACTACCGGACCTACATCAACCGGCTGAAACAATATGCCAAGATCAACGACCAGTCGATCGCGGTCGCCAACCAGGCGCTGGCCGGCGGCTATGTCCAGCCCTGCGTGTCGATGGAAGGTTATGAAACGAGCATTTCCGGGCTGCTGACCGATGACCCGAAAGACTCGCGCTTCTACCAGCCGTTCACCCGCAAGCGGCCGGAGTCGATTGACGAAGCCACCTATGCGGCGCTGGCCGACGAGGCGGCCGAGACGATCGAAACCGTGATCAACCCGGCGGTGCGCAAGCATCTCGACTGGTATGTGAAGGACTATGCACCGAAATGCGCCAAGGCCCCCGGCATCTCGGCCCAGCCCGGCGGCGCGAAATATTATGATTTCCGAATCCGGCAGATGACGACGACCGACAGGAGCGCCGACGAGATTCACAATATCGGCCTGAGCGAGGTCAAGCGGATCCGCGCCGAGATGGTCGAGGTCGCCAGGGAGGCCGGCTATGACACGCGCGAGGCGTTTATCGAGCATCTGCGCACCGATCCGCAATATTATGCCAAGACGCCGGAAGAGCTGATGGAAAAGGTCGCGCGGGTGACCAAGACGATCGACGGCAAGATGCCCTCGATCATCGGCAAGCTCGCCAGGCTGCCCTACGGCATCAAGGAAATCCCGGCGGAGACGGCGGAAGGCACGACCACCGCTTATTACAACCCCGGCTCGCCCGATGTCGGCATTGCCGGCTTCTATTATGTCAACACGTCGAAGCTCGACCAGCGGCCGTTCTGGGAAATCCCGGCGCTGAGCGTGCACGAGGCCGTGCCCGGCCATCACCAGCAGATCGCGCTGCAGCAGGAGCTCGACATGCCCGACTTCCGCAAATATGGTGCGTTCTTCACCGCCTTTGTCGAGGGCTGGGGCCTCTATTCGGAGCGGCTCGGGATCGAGATGGAGCTCTATGACACGCCGGCCAAGAACATGGGGCGGCTATCCTACGAAATGTGGCGCGCCTGCCGGCTGGTCGTCGACACCGGCATCCACAGCAAGGGCTGGAGCAAGCAGCGGGCGATCGACTTCATGACCGACAATACCGCGCTCAGCGCCGCCAATATCGAGGCCGAGGTCAACCGCTACATCAGCTGGCCCGGCCAGGCGCTGGCCTACAAGATGGGCGAGCTGAAAATCCGCGAGCTGCGCACCAGGGCGACCAGCGAACTGGGCGACAGGTTCGACCTGCGCGAATTTCATGATGTCGTGCTGGGCCAGGGCGCGGTGCCGCTGGATATGCTCGAGGCGCAGGTGAACCGCTGGATTGCAGCGAAAAAAGCTAGCTGATCATTCGCCGTCGGGGCCGGGCGTTTCGTCCGCTCCCGGCGGTACCGCCAGATCATCGGCGGCTGTCGCCGCGTCCGCATCCCGCTGCTCCAGCCGGTCTCTTGCTGCTTCCGCTGCTTCTTCCTGCTCTTCGCTGTTGGCCTCGATTTCCTGCACGCGCGCTTCCACGGCATCGGCTTCCGCATCGATCCGGGCCAGGCGCTTTTCACGCTCCTCTTCGATCAGCTGTCCCCAGTTGACCGTGTCGTCAATGCCTTTTTCGGCATAAGCCTGGCGGAGCAATTGCTGCGTGCATCCGGTAAAACCGCCCGCGCCTACCGGCGAGCAGCTGTTGGTGCCTGATTTCCCGACATATTCATAGGATTTGACGCGTTCCGACCAGGCCTGGTTCTTGGCATCGCCGAGTTCACCGCCGCGGAGGGTTTCGGGAATGCGGTAGCGCTCGTTCTCGTCCTTGCGCGCGCAGACCACGATCTCGTTATCGGTGCTTGGCGGGCAAGGGTCGTCGCCATAGATCACCAGCTGGTTGACGCGGTCGCCGGGCTGGTCTTGGGCTTGGGCCGGGAAAGCCAGCAGGCCAGCGCCCGACAGCGCGGCGGCGGAGAGCAAAAATTTCTTCATCATAACCGTTCCTTTGATCGCACCGCCCTGAACCGGTGCTGAAGCGGGTTGCGCTTCCTAAATACGTTTCGACAGCCCGATCGCGACCCGGCAGCCCAGCCGGATGGCCGCGCTCAGTACCGGATAGCCGGGCGTGTCTTCCGCGCCCGATGCGATTGCTGTTGCCTTATGCTCCAGTTCCTCTTCGCGAAACTCCGCAATCATACGGGTCAGCTCGGGGTCATCCTCCGATTCCAGCGCATCCAGCTGTTCGCGGTAATGCTGGTCGATTTCGGTTTCCACCGCTGCCGTGCAGGCCATCGCCGCCCGCGGACCAAGCGCCGCCGTCGTTGCACCGAGCGCATAGCCGGCCATTTTCCAGAAGGGTTGCAGCGCCGTCGGCCGCACACCGCGATCGGCGATCATTTTGTCGAAAGCATCCAGATGACGCTGCTCCTGTTCGGCCATGTGATGGATCGCGCTGCTGTGCGGGGCATCATCGCCCATTACCGCGAGCTGACCCTTGTATATCTGCGCCGCACCATATTCGCCCGCCTGGTTGACGCGGATCATCGAGGCGATATCGGCCCGTGCCCGGCCCAATCTTGTTTCATCCATGATCACTATCCTTTCGCGCGGTCGCTGTCATAACCAAGATGAGCACAGCGCCGCCCACTGACAAGAGAAAATTGAAACCCGCCAGAGAAATGCCGAACAGGGTCCAGGGTGCGACATCGCAGCGCACCAGCGGGGCGTTCATGATCGAATCGAGCATATCGCCACCCGCCGGCAGATTGGTGGAGCAGGAGGTAAGACCTTCCCACCAGTCATATTCGACCCCGGCGTGGAAGCCGCCGATCAGGCCACTGATCAGGATCGCGAAGGCCGCGGCAACGACCAGCGGCAAGGCGATGCTCATCTTGCGAAACGCCAGCGCAGCCGCTGCGAGGATGATCGCGACAAGATGCGGCCATCTTTGCCACATGCACATTTCGCATGGGTAGAGACCGAAGCCATATTGGCTGATCAGCGCACCGCCAAGCAGGCCAGCGGGAAGCAGAAAGGCCAGCCAGGCGGCAGTGCGAATGGATGCCATCAGCGCGGCCTAGTTTTTCGCCACCACCGTCTTGCTGGCGCTTTTCTTCGCTGCCTTGTTCATCGCCATCTTCAGCCCGTCCGGACCAAGGCGACCGATCGTCTGCAGCGCATAATGCAGCTGGAAATCCTCGACGCCCTTTTCCTTCAGTTCCTCTGCGGTCTGGGTGAAGCGCGGATCATCGTTGCCGTCCTCTTCCAGCACATCGTCCTTCAGCTTGATCTCGTTGATCAGGTGACGGCGCAAATCGGATTCGCGGAATCTCGGGCGATCCTTGTAATCCGGATCGGACAATTGCGGGACGCTGATATCGGGTTCGATCCCGCCTTCCTGCACGGACCGGCCCGAAGGCGTATAATAGCGCGCTGTGGTCAGGCGCAGGGCACTGTCGTTGGACAGCGGCAGCAACGTCTGGACCGAGCCCTTGCCGAAACTGCGTTCGCCCATGATCAGGGCGCGATGATGGTCCTGCAGGGCACCGGCGACAATTTCCGAAGCCGAAGCCGAACCGGCGTCGATCAGCACGATGACCGGCAGCCCGCCGGCGGCATCGCCGCTCTTCGCAAAATAGCGCTCGATATCGGACTTCTCGCGTCCACGCTGCGACACGATTTCGCCGCGCGTCAGGAATACGTCGGAAACCGACACGGCTTCGTCGAGCAGGCCGCCCGGATTGGAGCGCAGGTCGAGAACATAGCCAAGCGGCTTCTTGCCCAGAGACTTGTCGATGCCGGCAATGGCGGCGGCGACATCGGCACCGGTGTCGCTGGAGAAGCTGTTGATGCTGATCACGCCGATCTGGTCCTTGATCTCCCAGGTGACCGGCTTGAGGTCGATGATCGCGCGCTTCATCGACAGATCGAACGGCTTGTCCCGGCCGGGCCGGACAATCGTGATCGTGATCGGTTCGCCGGGCCTGCCGCGCATTTCCTCGACCGCTTCATCCAGCGTGCCGCCGTAGATCAGTTCGCCATTGATATGGGTGATATAGTCGCCCGCCTTCACGCCCGCCTTGTCGGCCGGGGTATCCTTGAACGGGGCGATGACTTTCACGGCGCCGTCTTCCAGCGTCACCGAAAGGCCGAGGCCGCCGTAATTGCCGTCGGTCTGGGTCCGCAGATTTTCGAAATCCCGGGCATCGAGAAAGCTGCTGTGCGGATCGAGACTGGCGAGCATGCCCTGGATCGCGCCCTTGATCAGATCGGCATCGTCAACCTGATCGACATAGTCATTCCGCACCCGCTCGAAGACGCTCATGAACTGTTCCATCTCGCGATAGGTATTGGCATCCACGGCCGAAATGGCCGAAGTCGTGGCGGGCAAAAGCGCAACGGTCAAAACAAGGGCAGCGGCTTGCAAAACGGGCTTTTTCATCAATCATGTCCTGTCGGTCTAATTCGGTATCAAATATAGGCTGGAATCGTCTCTAAAGCAAAGCAGCTTAACCAATAATGACGGAAATCTTCGATGAACGGCAATATTCCCGGTCACCGTGACCGCGCTCAGCCGATCAGCGCGGCAATATCGATCGGGCGGCCATGGCGGCGCAGTTCGACGGTCACCGTCGGATCATCGGACCCCGACTGCCCGACCGGCGCGCCCTGCACCACTTCATCGCCGACGGCGACGCTGCTTTTCGCCATATTGGTGATGAGGCTGGTCCAGCCGGCATCATGTTCGATGATCAGGATATTGCCATAGCCCCGGTAACGACCGGAATAGGCCACCCGTCCCGCCGCCGGCGCGACAATCTGCGCACCGGGATCGACGGCGATGGTCAGACCGCGCGAGCGATAGCCGCTGTCGGATATCTCGCCGAGCCCGGTGACAATTTCGCCGACCACGGGCAGCCGATAGGCGTTGGCGACATCATCACGCCGCTGCGCCGTCCGGACCGCCGGCTCCTGCCCCTGCCCCGGTCGCAGCACCGGTCCGTCCAGTTCCGCCAGCGATTCGCGAACCGCGCCGCTTTCGCGAATCTGGTCCATCAGGTCCAATATGTCCCGCGCTTCCTCGCCAAGCGCCAGGGCCTGTTCCTGCTCGATCCCGGCATCACTGGAAAATTGAGCGGCATCGATCCGTTCGCTGGCTTCGAGACCGGCCAGTTGCCGCCGCTGTTCGACCAGCCGGCGCTGGCTTTGGTCGAGCGAAGCGATGGCGCGGGCGGCCTGCTGCCGAAGCTGCTCGCCCTGCCGCACCTCGTCGCGCAGACTGGCCGTGCGCCGCTCGATTTCCGGCATCACGGCGGACAGGATCGAGCGCATGTAGATCAGTTCGTCGAGCGAACGCGGCTCGACCAGAGCGAGGGCCGTCGGCTTGCGGGTCATCATCTGGAGCGCCGCGGTCAGCCGGATCATCGGTCCCTGCTTTTCCGCCAGCCGCGCCCGCTGGCGCTGCTGCAGCTTGTTGACGATGGCGATGCGCGTTCGCGCGGCCTTGATATCGGCTTCCGCCGCCTGGATGCGGGCGGCGAGCGCGGCGGCCTGGCTGGCGATCCGGTCGGCATCATTGCCGGCCGCTTCCGCCTGGCGGAGCAGCGCGTCGCTGCGCTGGCGGGCCCGCTCGGACTGCTCGCGCGCCGACAGCAGGCTGCGCTGCTGTTCCGACAGGCTTGGTCCCCGACTCTGAGCGGACAGCAGCGCGGCTCCGGTGGTCGCCAGACCGATGAAGGCAAGAATCGCGAGAACGGAGCGAATCATCCGCCTCATCCTTCGCGGTGATAGGGGTGGCCGGCGATGATCGACGTCGCGCGGAACAATTGCTCCGCCAGCATTGCCCGCGCCATCATGTGCGGCCAGGTGGCCTTGCCGAAGGAAAAGAAATGGTCGGCGCTGGCCCGTTCTTCTGCGCTCAGGCCATCCGCCGCACCGATCAGGAACCGCGCCTCGCGCGCGCCATTGTCCCGCCAGGTCGACAGCAGTTTGGCAAACTTGCTCGATGTCCAGTTTTCGCCGGCTTCGTCCATCGCAATGATCCTGGTCTCGCCCTGCAGCTTCGGCGACTTGCCGCCCTGGTCGGGCAGCTCGCTGATCCTGACGTCCCAGCCGATCCGCTTGACATAGCGATCGACCAGTTCCGCTTCCGGACTGCGGCCAATCTTGCCGCGGGCGACGATATGCAGTCTCATCGCCCGGCGATATCAGGCTTCGGCGACGGCTGGCGCTTCGCCTTCCTCGTCGACCGCCCACATCCGTTCGAGATTGTAGAAGCTGCGCACTTCCGGGCGGAACAGGTGGACGATGACATCGCCGGCATCGATCAGCACCCAGTCGGCATTGGCCAGGCCCTCGACCCGGACCGTGCCGCCGGCCTGCTTGACCCGTTCGGCCAGTTTCTGGGCAATACCCGCAACCTGCCTGGTCGAGCGCCCTTCGGCGATGACCATATGATCGGCGATATTGCTCTTGCCGGCGAGCGGAATGGAGACAATGTCCTGCGCCTGATCATCGTCGAGCGATTTCATCACCAGCGCATGGAGCGCGTCGGACTCCGCCTTTCCTTCCTCGGAAGTGGCAGATTTCAGAACTTTTACCTTCGGTTTCGTCAACGTAAATCCTAATCTTCTGGGCCAATCAGCCGATGGGTCACCGCGTCTCTGACGCGGCGATCCTCAAATTGCTGATGCCAATGGGGCCGGGCCATCCGGATCGCGGTGGCCGAGCGTGGGTCGGGACGATAGCGCAGGAATGTCAGCGCCGGCGTACTCCAGCTGGTCCAGTTACCAAGCTGGCTCGCGGGGTGGACGAAGCGCCGCAGCCAGGCCATTGCGGGAGCCGCAAAAGCATCATCATCATAGCCGGGTCTGGAAATAACTGCAATCGGCAATAATTGCGCTATTTTTCGCCAGTCTTTCCAGCGGTGGAACTGCGCCAGATTGTCGGCCCCCATGACCCAGACAAATTGCCGTTTCGGATAGCGCTGCACCAGCTTGCGGAGCGTATCATAGGTATAGCGGGTGCCGAGTTGCTGCTCGATCGCCGTCGGCCGGATCCTGCTCCGGCGCGCCATTTTCTGGGCCGAGGCCAGCCGTGCATGGAGCGGGGCCATGTCCCTGGCGCCTTCCTTCAGCGGGTTGCCCGGCGATACCAGCCACCAGAATTCGTCGAGATGGAGTTGCTCGATCGCGAACAGGCTGATCGAGCGATGCGCACCATGCGCCGGATTGAACGATCCGCCCAGCAGGCCGGTGGTTTTCACGCAATCCCGCTCAAGGGCGTGTTTGCCCGGTCCCGCGCACCACCCATTTATAGGTCGTCAGCCCTTCCAGCGCCACCGGCCCGCGCGCGTGCAGGCGGCCGGTGGAAATCCCGATTTCTGCGCCGAGGCCGAACTGGCCGCCGTCGGCAAACTGGCTCGAGGCATTGTGCATCACGATCGCGCTGTCGGCACGCAGGATGAACCGCTCGGCCATGTCCGCGTCCTCCGTGACGATCACGTCGGTGTGGTGCGAGCCATGTTCGGCAATATGGGCCAGCGCCTCGTCGACGCCATCGACCATGCCGACGGACAGGACGGGGGCGAGATATTCGGTGTCCCAGTCGGACGGATCGGCAGAGACGATGCGCTCGTCCAGTTCGAGTACCGAATCATCGCCGCGCACCTCGCAGCCGGCGTCCAGCAGCGCACGGACGAGAGGGCCGGGCGCGGGATAGTCCTGGTCGATCAGCAGCGTCTCCATCGCGCCGCAGATTCCGGTGCGCCGCATCTTGGCGTTGACGGCGATCGCCAGCGCCTTGTCGGGGTCGGCGTCCTTGCCGATATAGGTGTGACAGATGCCGTCGAGATGCGCGAGCACCGGCACGCGCGCCTCGTCCTGCACCCGCTTGACCAGCGACTTGCCGCCGCGCGGAATGATGATGTCGATCAGCCCGCTGGCGGTCAGCATCGCGCCGACCGCGGCCCGGTCGGTGGTCTGGACCAGCTGGATGGCGTCGGCGGGAAGGCCCGCCTCGACCACTCCGGTGACCATCGCTTCATAAATCGCGCCATTGCTCTCGATCGCTTCCGAACCGCCGCGCAGGATCACGGCATTGCCCGAACGCAGCGCCAGTGCTGCGGCATCGGCGGTGACATTGGGACGGCTTTCATAGATGATTCCGATCACGCCGAGCGGCACCCGGACGCGCTCCATCACCAGGCCGTTGGGCCGTTCGGTGCGGTCGATGACCTGGCCGACCGGATCGGGAAGCTTGCCGACATGCTCGACGGCCGCGGCAATGGCTTCGAGCCGTTCGGCGTCGATCATCAGCCGGTCGAGCATCGATTCGCTCAGGTCGCGTTCGCGGGCGCTTGCCATGTCGCGCTGGTTGGCGGCCAATATCAGGTTCTGATCGTCGCGCAGGTGGCGGGCGGCAGCCGACAGGGCGGCGGACTTTTGCGCATCGCTCACGCCGGTCAGCTGCGAAAAGGCGGCGCGGGCCTTGCGGCCCATATCGGTAATCAGTTGTGCAGGTTCTGTCATATGGCGCTGCTAGCATGGCAGCGACGGCAATTTAACCCATAATCTCGGGATAATATGCGGGGAAATTTCGGACCTGAAGGGGAAATCGGAACCGCCGGAACGCCAGAATCAACCCCTGGTTCCATCGAATGGCGCAATTCATCGCACGACTCGTTCGACTCGTCACGAGTCACTGCTCTGCGATTCGCCACATGCCCAAGCCTCTGCTAGCGGCAGTTCGGGGATTACGAATAACCACGGCGGGTCATGCAAAAACACAATACCAGACAGGGGCTGAAAGCCCGGCTGGACCACATGTTTACGGATCGCGAATTTTTCATGCGATCACACGGACAGGTCCGCTTTCTCACGATATCGGCGACATTGCAGAAGCGCGTGTTTTATACCGTCGCGGGTGCGCTGGCCTTCTGGCTGATCGTCACGATGGCGATGATGGTCAACCAGCTGACCGTCACCGGGGAACGCATGGCGCTCGCGGAAAAAGAGGCGGCGGTGAACAGCACGGAAAGCCGCGTTGCCAGCTACAAGCAGTCGATCGAGGGCGTCGCTGCCGACCTGAAGCAGCGCCAGGACGTGCTCGACCAGATGACGGAACAGTTTGTCGGCGAACCGCCAGCGGCTTCGGAGCAGAGCCAGGGCGACGAGAAACTGTCCGAAAATACCCGCAAGATCAGCGCCGCCTTCCCGGAGGCAGCCCATCTCGCCCAGATCGAGGCCCGGCAGATTCTCTTCGCCCGCCGCCTGACATCGGCCGCCATCCAGCGCACCGAGCAGGCCGCCGAGGCGATTCGCAAATTCGGCCTCAACCCCGACAAGCTGACGAAAAATTCCACTGACGCGATGGGCGGGCCGCTGATTCCCTTTTTCAAGGACCGGGGCCAGGAGCTGCATCCCACGCTCGAGCGGCTCAATCTGGCGCTGCAGCGGATGGACGCGCTGGAACGGACGCTGATCGCGATCCCGTCCGGCAAACCGTCCAGCACCGGCATGATCACGAGCAGCTACGGCTATCGCCGCGATCCGTTTACCGGCGGCGGCGCCATGCACAGCGGGATCGATTTCAAGGGGCCGAAGGGCCAGCCGATTCTCGCGGCCGCCGGCGGCAGGGTCACGCATGCAGGATGGAAATCGGGTTATGGCAAGGCCGTGGAAATCACCCATGGCAACGGCTTGATGACACGCTATGCGCATTTGTCGCGGATCGACGTCGCCGCTGGCCAGAGAATCGAACAGGGAATACAATTGGGGGCAATGGGAAGCACGGGACGCTCGACCGGAACGCACTTGCATTTCGAGGTGCGGCTGAACGGACGTGCGATCAATCCCCGGCCATTTTTGGAGGCGAATACAGATGTTCTCAAGGTCAAAGCCATCGCACGACAACGTGCCAAAACACCAGGCCGCGCCCAGTCAGGCACCAGCCGTGGCTAGAAGCAGCGGCACCAGCGGATCGAGCTTCTCGATCATCGGTGACGGCATCGTCATCACCGGCAATATCGAATCGAAGGTCGACCTGCATATCGACGGCGAAGTGATCGGCGACGTGAAGTGCCTGTCGCTGGTCCAGGGGCCGTCGAGCAAGATCAAGGGCGCGATCATTGCCCAGAATGCCAGCCTGTCGGGTTCGGTCGAAGGCTCGATCGATGCCGGCGACCTCGCCATCGCCTCGACCGCCCGCATCGGCGGCGACGTCACCTACGAGAATGTGACCATCGAGCAAGGCGGCCATGTCGACGGCAAGTTCAAGCACCGCAGCAGCAAATCGCCCAATCTTGCCAAGTCGACGGTGAACATGAACGAGATGGCGATCCCGCTGCAGCTGAGCGAGGACGACAAGGCGGCCTGACCGGTCGTCCGTTTGCCTGCCGGATCAGCTGCGCGGCGCCTGTCGCCGGTAGCTGAGCGCTTCCGCCACATGGATTCGTCCAACAGCATCGGCGCCGGCGAGATCGGCGATCGTCCGGGACACCCGCAGCACCCTGGTAAAGCCGCGCGCCGATAGCCGCATCGCTTCCGCCGCCTGCGCCAGCAAGCGCCGGCCGGGCTCATCCGGCGTCGCATATTTCTCCAGCGTCTCCCCATCGATTTCGGTGTTGGTCCTTATGTCCAGACCGGCGTAGCGTTGCTGCTGGACCAGTCTTGCGCTCGCCACCCGTGCCGCCACCGCAGCGGAATCCTCTGCCGGTGCCGGCATGGTCAGATCGGCCGCCGACAGGGCTTCCACCTCGATGTGCAGGTCAATCCGGTCGAGCAGCGGCCCGGAGACCTTCGCCTGATAATCGGCGGCGCAGCGGGGCGCGCGCGAACAGGCGAGCGCGGCATCGCCGAGATGGCCGCAGCGACACGGATTCATCGCGGCAACCATCTGGACGCGGGCCGGGAAGGTGACATGCGCATTGGCCCTCGCGACGCTGACTTCACCGGTCTCGAGCGGCTGGCGCAGCGAATCGAGCACCGGCCGCTGGAATTCGGGAAGCTCGTCGAGGAACAGCACGCCGAGATGGGCCATGCTGACTTCGCCCGGACGCACCTTCAGCCCGCCGCCGACCAGCGCCGCCATCGAGGCGCTGTGGTGCGGTGCGCGAAACGGTCGCTGGCGGGACATCCGGCCGCCCTCCAATGTTCCCGCGACAGAAGCGACCATCGATACTTCCAGCGCTTCGGCGGGCGACAGAGGAGGCAGGATTCCCGGGAGGCAGGACGCGAGCAGGGATTTCCCCGATCCCGGCGGCCCGTTCATCAGCAGATTGTGCCCGCCGGCTGCGGCAATTTCCAGCGCCCGCTTGGCGGTTTCCTGTCCCTTCACGTCCTTGAGGTCCGGCCCATATTCGGGCTCGGGGGCGGCCCCGGTTTCCGGCGGCGTCAGGATCGACTGACCCTTGAAATGATTGAGCAGCGCCAGCAGATCGCCCGGCGCCAGCACTTCCACATCCCCGGCCCAGGCCGCTTCCGGCCCCTGCAAGGCCGGGCAGATCAGGCCGAGATTCCGTCCCGAGGCATGAAGCGCCGCCAGCAGCACGCCCGGGGTGGCGGCGAGTCGCCCGTCCAGCGACAGCTCGCCAACCACGACATAGCTTGCCAGCGTCTCGGCATCGATAATGCCCATGGCGCCAAGCAGCGCCAGCGCGATCGGCAGGTCATAGTGGGAGCCGGCCTTCGGCAGATCGGCGGGCGACAGATTGACCGTGATCCGCTTGGGCGGCAGCGAAAGCCCCATCGCCGCGATCGCGGCGCGCACCCGCTCGCGGCTCTCCGCGACCGCCTTGTCCGGCAGACCGACCACGTTGAAGGCGGGCAAGCCGGGTGCAACCTGACATTGCACCTCGACGCCGCGCGCCTCCAGTCCGAGATAGGCCACCGTCTGAACCAGCGCCACCATCATAGTCGCCCCAATTGCATGCCCGGGACAGTGGCCGCGACCGGAGGCCGAGTCGAGGCCCAACAGCCACTTGGCCGTAACCGTCAAAACGCGCGGAAATCAGCCGTGAAACCCGGTTAATATCGCTACAACCAAGCCCGCTCACCCTTTCGCAAGCGAACAGCGCGCATTAAAGACCGATGGGCAAGGGCAACATATCAGACATTCGAGCGCTTCGCGGCCTGGCCGATGGCGCCCGCGGCGGCCTGCTGGCCGCTGCCCTGATGCTCTTTGCACTGCTGCTGCCGGCCCAGCCAGCCCATGCCGCGAGCAGCTATACCGTTACCGAAACGGTCGAGATTTTCGAATATGATCTGTACGAGCCGGAAGCCCGGGCGGCGCCTGCCAGCACCGCCTATGGCCAATATGGTCCGTTTCGCGTGATCGCAGCGGACACGGTCGAAATGACCGGTACCGTCGACAGCTATACGCCGGCGCTGTTCCGCCAGATGATCAAGGAATTTCCTGCGATCAGGCGGATCGAGATGCTCGACTGCGACGGATCGGTGGACGAGGAAGCCAATCTCCGACTCGCGCGCATGATCCGCCATGCCGGAATCAGCACGAATGTGCCGGCCCATGGTTCGGTCCGCTCCGGCGCTGTGGAACTGTTTCTCGCCGGCGTCACGCGGACAGCGGACCCCGATGCGGAATTCATCGTCCACAGCTGGATGGACGAAGACGGACGGCAGGCAGGCGACTATCCGGCCAGCGATCCCGTCCATGCCGAATATCTCGACTATTATGCGGAAATGGGTGTGCCGCTTCCCACCGCCAAGGCCTTTTACGCGCTGACCAACAGCGTCCCCTTCTCGGAGCAATTGCGCCTGTCACGCCGTGACATGGCACGCTTCCAGCTCCTCCATTAGCCGCGCCGATCTGCCAAGCCTCCATTCACGTCCAGTGCATCTCCGGGAACGATAATCGCCGTTGCACGCTATAAAGATGTCGGCGCGCTTGCGCGTGCGCTTGTGAAGCACCAAATGGAAGACGATGGACCAGAAACTCAAGAAAAAGCGCTGGAAATATACCACTGGTTCCCGATTCCTGCTGTCGGTAATCGGATTCACGCTGATTCTGATTTCCCCGATCATCGGCGCGATCCCCGGCCCGGGCTTCATCATCGTCTTTCCGATTGGCCTGGCCCTGGTGCTGCAGAATTCGCGCTGGGCCAAGAAGCGCTACGTCGATTTCAAGCGGCGCTTCCCCAATTATGGCAAATGGACCGACTGGGCGATGCGCAGAAGGCATCACAAGACCTTGCCCGAGGATTTCGAACTGCCGATTTTCGGCAAGGTGAAGACCGGCAATCGGGGCAAGAAAGTCTAGCGCAAACGCTTGACTTTCCGCGCCTGCCTGCCTAATCGCAGCGACAACGTATCGGCCGCAGCTTTTGGCGGCCTTTTTTATCGAAATTTTGACGTAGGATATTCGCGATGAAGCGTACATTTCAACCGAGCCGCCTGGTCCGCAAACGGCGCCATGGTTTCCGCGCCCGCAAAGCAACCGTCGGTGGCCGCAAAGTGCTGGCAGCCCGCCGTGCCCGTGGCCGCAAGAAGCTCTCTGCCTGACCCCAACGTGACCGCTCGTGCTGCGCCTGGCGAAGCACGGCCAACGCCGGATCCCGCAGACGCAAGGCGCCATCCATCCGATTCGGCGATCGCCGGTTCAGACCGGCCCATAGAAGTGATTCGCAAACGCACGGACTTTCTTGCCGCCAACCGCGGCAAGCGATTCGTGACCGCCAGTTTCGTTCTGCTGGCGCACAGGCGACGCCCCGATCATCCCGTTCCCGCGCAAACCGTCCGCTACGGCATCACGGTCACCAAGAAAATCGGCAATGCGGTTGCCCGCAACCGCATGAAGCGCCGTTTCCGCGCGTTGCTTGCAGCAGTCCTGCCGAGCCACGGCATCACCGGTGTCGACCACATCATGATCGGCCGCAAATCCGACTCCGAAGCCGATTTCGCTACCATGCAGGCCGATCTCGAAAAGGGCCTGAGGCATCTGGCGAAAAAGCTGGACTAGCGATGCTCAGGACCATCTTCATCTTCTGCGTACGATGCTGGCAATGGGGCCCTTCCCGGATTTTGCCACCCACTTGCCGATATATGCCGACCTGCAGCGCCTACACGATCGAGGCGATCGAGAAGCACGGTGCAATTAGGGGTAGCTGGCTGGGGGCTAAACGGCTATTGCGCTGCCATCCTTGGGGTGGCTCGGGTTACGACCCGGTGCCTTGATACCCTCATACACCGATCCTATTTGCAACAAATGGCCGAAAGCGGGACGAAATAGTGGACGACAAGCGCAATATCATCATGGCGGTGCTCCTCACCGGTATCATTCTGTTCGGCTGGCCGCTGGTGATGGAACGGTTTTTCCCGGACATGGCCAACAAGAACGACGCGGTCGAGCAGGCCGACGTCCCGGCTACCGATCAGGTATCCGCCGACAAGACTGCTCCCGGGAGCAGTTCGGCCACCGGTGGCACCGACATCACCGCCGCACCGGCTGCGAGAAAGATCAGGCCACTGGCCGCGGTCCTGCGGGAAAATCCCCGCGTCCTGATCGACACGCCCCGGCTGCAGGGTTCGATCAACCTGAAGGGCGGACGCATCGATGATCTCACGCTGACCGATCATACGGTCGACATGAGCAAGAACAGCAAGCCGGTTCGCCTGTTTGCGCCTTCGGGAACCGAAGACGCCTATTTCAGCCGCTTCGGCTGGGCCGGGCAAGGCGTGGCTGTGCCGGATGACAATACCGTCTGGACCACGGACGGCAGCAAGCTGACACCGGAAACGCCGGTCACGCTGAGCTGGTCCAACGAGACCGGCCAGACCTACGCGATCAAGCTGTCGATCGACTCGGACTATCTGATCACCAGCGAGCAGACGGTTACCAACCGCGGTGAAAACCCGGTCGCGCTCCGACCCTATGGCCTGATCAACCGGAAACGGGATCTGAACAATATCCCGCCCAGCGAAGCGAGCACATGGACAATCCACTCCGGTCCCGTCGGTGTCTATGACGGCGCTGCCAATTATGACGTCGACTACAAGAATCTCGCCGGCGAAGAGCCCGGATTTTTCGCCAGCCTGTTCGGCACGTCCGCCGTCGCCGGCCCCAACAGCTATGACAATGATGTCAGCTGGCTCGGCTTTACCGACAAATATTGGCTGAGCGCGCTGGTCCCCGACGATATTTCCATCGTCGAGGGACGCTTCCGTTCCGGCGGGAGCGACATATTCCAGGCCGAGATCGCGAAAAAGAATCCGCAGATCATCGAACCTGGCCAGCAGTTGCAGACGACGACCCGGCTGTTCGCCGGTGCCAAGGAAAACGCGGTTCTGGTAAAATATCAGGACGAATACGGGATCATCAATCTGGACCGTGCGATCGACTGGGGCTGGTTCTACTGGTTCGAAAAGCCGCTGTTCTATCTGCTCAACTGGCTGTTCCAGCTGGTCGGGAATTTCGGTGTGGCGATCATCCTGATGACCTTCATCGTCCGCGGGATCATGTTCCCGATCGCCCAGAAGCAATTTGCCTCCATGGCGCAAATGCGGGCCGTCCAGCCGAAGATGAAGGCGATCCAGGCCAAGCACAAGGACGACAAACAGCAGCAGCAGCAGGAAATCATGAAGCTGTACAAGGAAGAGAAGGTCAATCCGCTGGCCGGCTGTCTGCCGATCTTCCTGCAGATTCCGATCTTCTTCGCCTTGTACAAGGTGCTGATGCTGTCGATTGAAATGCGCCACCAGCCGTTCATTCTGTGGATCAAGGATCTCAGCGCGCCCGATCCGCTGACCCCGGTCAACCTGTTCGGCCTGCTGCCCTTCGATCCGCCGACCTTCCTTGCCGTCGGCATCCTGCCGATCCTGATGGGCATCACCATGCACCTGCAGTTCAAGCTGAACCCGGCGCCGATGGATCCGATGCAGAAGCAGATCTTCAGCATCATGCCGTGGATCCTGGTGTTCATCATGGCGCCCTTTGCCGCCGGCCTGCAGCTTTACTGGACGGTGTCCAACACGCTCACCATCCTGCAGCAGAAATGGCTCTATTCGCGTCACCCGCAGATGAAGGAAGCGATGGCAAAGGAAGCGGAAGAAAAGGCGCGCAAGGCTGCGGCTGACAAGGCGAAGGCATGACACCGCTCCATCCGAAGCTGTTCTCCGGCCCGATCAGCTTTCTGAAAAGCGCACCGCAACTGCAGTTTCTGCCGGACCCGTCGGTCCCGGAAATCGCCTTTGCCGGTCGCTCCAATGTCGGCAAGTCGTCGCTGATCAACGCGCTGACCAACCGCAACGGGCTGGCGCGCACCTCGAACACGCCCGGACGGACGCAGGAGCTCAACTTCTTCGATGTCGGCGATCCGCTGGTCTTCCGGATCTGCGACATGCCCGGCTACGGCTATGCCAAGGCGCCGCCGAAGGTGGTCCAGAAATGGCGCTTCCTGATCAACGACTATCTGCGCGGGCGCGCGGTCCTGAAGCGGACCTTCGTGCTGATCGACTCGCGCCATGGCATCAAGCCGGTGGACGAGGAAGTGATGGAAATGCTCGACAAGGCGGCGGTCAGCTACCGGGTGGTGCTGACCAAGGCGGACAAGGTCAAGCAGGAAGCACTGGACGCGACGGCGGAGCAGGTTGCGGCAATCGCCAAGAAACATCCGGCCGCGCATCCCGACCTGCTGCTCACCTCTTCGGAAAAGAAACAGGGTATCGACGAATTGCGGCTGGCGGTACTGGAGGCCGTGCAGAGCTAAGGCTGCGGCACGGTGCCCGACCAGCCTTTGCTCGACACCGCCGATCATATTTGGTTATGGGGCATTCTATGAAACTGATAATCGGAAACAAAGCCTATTCCAGCTGGTCGATGCGCGGCTGGCTCGCCTGCAAGCAATCCGGCCTGTCCTTCGAGGAACTGACCGTCCCCTTATATGGCGACGACTGGGACCATGTCCGGGAGAGCGAGAATTTTGCGCCGTCGGGCGGCAAGGTGCCGATATTGTGGGACGGCGAGACCGTGGTCTGGGATAGCCTGGCGATCATCGACTGGCTGGCCGACAAGACCCACCGCGACCGTTTCTGGCCGAAGGACGAGACCGCCCGCGGCATGGCCCGGTCGATGGCGGCGGAAATGCATTCGAGCTTTCTGGCGCTGCGCCGCCAGTGCCCGATGAACACGCGCAAGATTTACGAAGGCCTCTCGTTCAGCGACGAGGTCAGGGCCGACGCCGCCCGCGTCATCGAACTGTGGGCGCAGGCCCGGGCGCGCTTCGGCGGCGGCGGGCCGTTTCTGTTCGGCACCTATGGCGCCGCGGATATCATGTATGCGCCGGTGGTATCGCGATTCCAGACTTACGGATTCCGGCTCCCCGGCTTTGCCACCAGCTATATGCAGACGATCCTCGATCACGAATGGACCGTGCAATGGATGGAGGCCGCGGAGGAGGAACCATGGGTGATCGAGCGGCTTGAACAGCCGGAAGCGGCCGAAGCCTGAGCCCCGGCCGATGACCGCACCGACCGCTCTCGCCCTCGCCCAGCGCCTGATCGCGCATCCCAGCATCACCCCCGCCACCGGCAGCGTGTTCGACGAGATGGAAGCGATGCTGGAGCCATTGGGCTTTGCCGTCACCCGCTTCATCGCCGGCGAGGCGCCGGACGGGCCCGTCGAAAATCTTTTCGCGATCCGCAGGGGCCCGGCCGGCTCGCGCCATTTCGCCTATGCCGGACATCTCGATGTCGTGCCCCCCGGCCAGGGCTGGCAGACCGACCCGTTCGTCCCGGAAGTGCGCGGCGATCTGCTGCACGGGCGCGGCGCCGTCGACATGAAGGGCAGCATTGCCGCCTTCGTCAGCGCACTGCATCAGCTGCCCGACGACCTCGGCACGATCAGCCTGATCATCACCGGCGACGAGGAAGGACCGGCGCGTTTCGGCACGGTCGCGCTGATGGACCATATGGCCGAGCAGGATATCGTCCCGGACCTGTGCCTGGTCGGCGAACCGACCTCGGTCCACCGGCTCGGCGACATGATGAAGATCGGCCGGCGCGGTTCGGTCAACATGTGGATCACCGTGCACGGCATGCAGGGCCATGTCGCCTATCCCCACAATGCCGACAATCCGATCACCAAGCTCGGCAAGATCCTGAGCGAGATCGACTCGCTGCAGCTCGACGAGGGGACCGACTGGTTCCAGCCGAGCAATATCGAATTCACCGACCTGCATGTCGGCAACCCGGCGCATAATGTGATTCCGGCCAGGGCCGAAGGCCGGCTGTCGATCCGCTTCAACGACCGGCACACGGGCGAGAGCCTGAGCGCCATGGTGAAGGAGATCGTCGAACGGCACGGCGGCGAACTGAAGCCGATCATTTCCGGCGAGCCGTTTCTGACTCCGCCAGGCGAATTTTCGGACATCATCGCCGGCGCGATCCGCGAAGTGACCGGTATCGACCCGGAACTGTCGACCTCGGGCGGGACATCCGACGCCCGCTTTCTGGCGAAGATCATGCCGGTGGTCGAATTCGGCCTGTGCAACGCGACAATGCACAAGCTTGACGAAGCCGTCGCGATTGATGACCTTGAAAAACTCGCGCAAATCTATGCGCTGGTCGTGGAACGCGCCTTGCGCTGACCGATTGGCAAGCAATGACGGGGCGAATGGAAACGCAGCCCTGAACAGGAGAAACCTCGTGAAACTGAAAATACTGGCCGCTGCTGCGCTTTTCCTGGCATCGACTCCGTCGGCTGCCGAGACCGTCGTGATCAAGGCCGCGGCCATGGTGGACGTCGAAAACGGCGCTCTGGTTCCCGATCCGGTGATCACCGTCACCGACGGCACCATCCGTTCGATTGCGTCCGGCACCACGGTTCTACCCGAAGGTTCGAGGCTGATCGATCTGGGCGACAGGGTGGTGATGCCAGGTCTCATCGACATGCACGTTCACTTCATGGGCAAGGCGACGGATCAGGGCTTTCGGCGTCTGGTTATTTCCCATGAGCGCGCCGCGATAACCGGCGTCATGAATGCGCGAACAACCCTGATGGCGGGTTTCACAACGGTCCGGAATGTCGGCGCCCCCAGCTTTTCCGATGTCGCCTTGCGCGACGCGATCGCGGCAGGGGATGTGCCCGGTCCGCGGATGTTCGTGTCCGGTCCGGCAATCGGAATCACCGGCGGCCATTGCAGCGACAACAATCTGCTGCCCGAAGAGTTCGGGATTGTCGGCGAAGGCGTGGCGGATGGCCCCTGGGCGGCACGCGCCAAGGTCCGGCGCAACATCAAATATGGCGTAGACCTGATCAAGACCTGCTCGACCGGCGGCGTCTTGTCGAAAGGCACCCAGGTCGGCGCGCCCCAATATACGGTCGAAGAGCTGACCGCCCTGACCGAAGAAGCGCATAGCCATGGCCGCAAGGTCGCCTCGCACGCCCATGGGGCGCAGGGCATCATCAACGCGCTCAAGGCCGGCGTCGACACGATCGAACATGCCAGCTTCATTTCCGACGAGGGCATCGCGATGGCCAAGCGTCAGGGCACCTATTTGTCGATGGATATCTACAATACCGAATATATCCTGGGCGAAGGCGAAAAGGCCGGTTTCCTGCCAGAGAGTCTCGACAAGGAGCGGATGACCGGTGCCACGCAGCGCGAGAGCTTTCGCCGGGCCCATCAGGCCGGGGTCAAAATGGTGATGGGCACCGATGCCGGGGTCTATCCCCACGGTGACAACGCGAAACAGCTCTCGCGGATGGTCCGCTTCGGGATGACGGCAGCGGAGGCGCTGCGCGCCGCCACCTATAATGCTGCCGACGCGCTCGGCCAGGCGGGCAAATTCGGCGCGCTGACGGTCGGCGCTTCGGCGGACATCATCGCGGTGGACGGCAACCCGCTCGACGATGTCACCCTGCTCGAAAATGTCCCGTTCGTGATGAAAGAGGGCGTCGTCTACAAGTCCGAGTGAGGCTCAGCGCCGCCGCCGCAAGATGATATAGAGCGCGCCCGCGCCGCCGTGGCGCGGATGGGCCCGGCGCACCGCAGCAATATGCGCGGCGTGGCGGGAGGCGGCCAGCCAGTCGGCAATCGCCGCCCGGATCGCGCCGCGCCCCCCTTCGCGGCGGCGTTCGTCGTCATTGCGCGCCTTGCCGGTGATCAGCAGAATCGCGCGATGGCCGGCAGCAATGCTCAGCTCCAGCGCGCTGTCGAGCCGACCGTGCGCAGACGTCAGCGTATAGCCGTGCAGGTCGACGGTGACATCGGGCTGCACGACCCCCTTGGCGAGTCGCCGGTCCCAGCCGCCATCCAGCCCGTGGCGCGTGGGGACCGGTTTCTGGTCGCGTAGCGGCACGGCCGCTGCCGATTTGCCGCCAAAGCTTTCCGCGGTGATCGGTCCGGACAGTTCGCGTGACCGCCTAGCCACGGGAAGCGCGTCGATCCGCTTGATGCTCTGTTTATCGAGCGGCTCGACGGTTTCGATGACCTTCTGCCAGAGCGCCTTTTCACCGGCGGTAAGGGGCCGGTCCGCCATCTCTACTGGCCCGGGTTTCGGCGCGCTGCGACCAGCCTGGCGACCGTTCCCTTGGGCAGGAAGAGCAATGCCTGTCCGCTGGAGGACATGCCGCCGGCGATTTGCGCGGCCTGCTCGCCAGCGCCCCAGAAGGTATCAAAGCGGTTTGAGCCCTTGATCGCGCCACCGGTGTCCTGCGCGACCCAGAGGCCATCGGCAATGTCATGCGCCATGTCGAGAAAGACCGGCGCGCCTAGCGGCACGAACATCCGGTCGGCGGCAACCGACGTCCGGGCGACCACGGGATGCCCCATCGCGCCGAGCGGGCCGGACCCGGTCAGTTCGCGAAAGAAGACATAGCTCCTGTTCTCGCGCATGATCTTCATGCCCTCCTGCGGGTGCGCCCGCAGCCATTCGACGATGCCCTGCATATTGGTCTTGCCGTCCGCGAGCAGCCCGCGTTCGCGCATCAGCTTGCCGATTCCGGTATAGTCCTGGCCATTCTGGCCGGCATAGCCGATCCGCATGATCGATCCGTCGGGCAGCGCCAGACGACCGCTGCCCTGGATCTGCAGGAAGAACAGGTCGATATAATCCTCGGCCCAGGCGAGTTCGAGCCCCTGCCCGGCGAGCGCGCCGTCATCGATCTGCGCCCGGTCCTCGAACGGCACCAATTTGGTCCCGTCGACCTTGCCGCGGATCCGCTTGTCTTTCAGTTCCTCGGAAAACAGGCCGAGATCAACGTCGAGCAGATTGTCGGGCCGCCGGTAGATCGGTACCTGATACCTGCCATTCTTGACCCTGGATCCGTTGATCTGCGGCTCGAAATAGCCGGTGGCGAACGCCCTGCCGTCGCCAACCTGCACCGATTCGAAATAGGAAGCGAAAAAGCGCGCGGCATCCTGATCCGGCCAGCCCTGAGCCGCGTCGCACGACAATTGCCAGTCGGAACCGGTCGTCAGTCCGCTGTTGTCCTCGCGCCGGACCAGCGACGAACAGCTGGTGCGGAAGGATTGGAGCGCGGAAGCGGCCTTGGCATCGGCCAGGTCGAGGGCGGCGATATCCGGTCCCAGGGCGATGCCGGCACCGGTTGCCCGGCCGGGATCATCACCGATTTTTACGAGCTGTGCGGAATCGACCGGCTGGAACAGCGGCGGCGCGCCATTCTTGTAGGGAAGTGAAGGAGCGGCAGCGGGCCGTTCGCCCGTTGCCCATTCGCTTTCCTGCTGTGTCGCCGGCGGCGGAGCCTCCCCGCGGGCCGCGCCTTGTGGAATGATCGACATCGAGCAGGCGCTGACCATGGCCATAGCGGCGCCTAGCACCCCGATTTTCATGATGGTGAAGCGGCTTGACCGGGAATCAGGCCTCATCGGTTTCGTCGAGCAACCAGTTGGGGTCGGCGCTGGACAGGTCGCGGCTGAAGGTCCAGACATCGTGGGTCTCGGCTGCATCGGAGAGCGAGCCCCCGATCAGATTGCCCTTCTTGTCCTTGACCACCGCTGCGATATCGGCATCAAATTGCACCGTGATACGCGCCACGGGCCGGCGATATTCGGCGGCCGAGATGCGCGCGCTGTCGATTCGCACCAGCTGGTTCTCGAGGATTTCGCCCCGCTTTTCCCGCGCGTCGATGACCTCGACGAAACTGTCATAGACATCCTCGTCACACAGGGATTTCAATTCTTCCTTGTCGCCCTTCCAGAAGGCTTCCAGGATCATGGTATAGGCCGCTTGCGCCCCTTCCACGAACCGGCCGACGTCGAAATTGCGGTCGGCGCTCAGGATTTCGCGCATCCCGGATTCGGCGCTGCTGTCATAGACCATGGTGGGCGTTCCGGCAGGTGCGGGCACGATATCGGGGACATGTGGCTTGGCGTCGTCCAGCGGCCGGCGGTCACCGCCGCGCGGCTCGATATTCCGCGGCATATGTTCCTGCTCGTGGCCGCTGCGCTTGCCCAGCACGGAATAGAGACGCAAGCCCAGAAAAGCCGCTACCATTGCCAATAATACGATTTCGATGGTCACTTCAGTATCCAATCTTTTCTTTGGCCCTATACATAGGCAGAAACAGGTGCGGTTTCAAATGGCATTAGTGGAAAAGCCGTTTTGCCGCAATCGGACAGCCATTCCTAAGGCCCGTTTTGTGAACCAGTGCTTACCCGTCCCCCGGCCGTCCCCGGGGACCCGAACAGCCGATTACTCTTTCATTGCCCTTGCATCCTTCCCCTGCTAGGCGCGCAGCGAACGGCGCGGCAATATGCGCCAAAGGACATGTTTGACTGATTTTCCGAAAGGACAGGCCCGATGGCTGACGAGAATGACAAGAGCGAATCCGAAGCAAACCCTGCCGGAAATGTGACGACCCCGGACCCGATGGCAAACGGAGCCGACACGCAGCCACAGATCGGCGTGATTTCGCAATATGTGAAAGACCTCTCGGTCGAAAATCCCAACGCGCCTGACGTGTATCAGTGGAATGCGCAGCCGCAGATTGATGTGCAGTTCAATATCGGCTCTTCCCAGGTCTCCGACGAAGTGCACGAAGTCGAGCTTAAAATCGATGTTACCGCGAAAGCGGACGAAGGCGTCGCCTTTGCCATCGAACTGCTGTTTTGCGGCCTGTTCGGCCTGCGCAACATCTCGGAAGAGCAGGCGCATCCGTTTCTGTTTGCCGAAGCCCCGCGGCTTCTTTTCCCCTTTGCCCGGGCGATCATCTCCGAGGCCGTGCGCGACGCCGGCTTCCAGCCGCTGTTGCTGGAGCCGATCGACTTCACGGCGCTCTACATGCAGCAGCGCGAACAGATGGCAGCACAGCAATCGGGCGAGCAACCCGTTGGTAACGCCTAAGTTCCCTTGCTGAGGCAGCAGGTATGAACCTGCTGAAATCCACCGGAATCATCGCCGGACTGACGCTGGTCAGTCGCATATTCGGCTTTGTCCGCGATATCCTGCTGGCCCGGATCCTCGGCGCCGGCGCGGCCGCCGATGCGTGGCAGCTGGCGTTTCAGCTTCCGAATATTTTCCGCCGCCTGTTCGCCGAGGGCGCCTTCTCGGCTGCCTTTGTCCCCCTGTTCAACCGCAAGATGGAAGCGGATGAAGAACGGACGGCAGCGCAGACCTTCGTGATCGAGGTGCTGTCGGTATTCGTGCCGCTGCTGCTGGTCTTTTCGGCGGTCATGATGATTGCCATGCCCGGGATCATCTGGCTGATCGACGATTTCGGCAGGGGCGGGCGGACAAGCGGTTTTTCGATTTCGCTGGCCCGGATCACCTTCCCCTATCTCGCTCTGATCAGCGTCACGACATTGTTCGCCGCGATCCTGAACTCGCTGAGCCGGTTCGCGGCGGCGGCAGCGGCACCGATCATGCTCAATATCTGCATGATTACCGCGCTGCTCGCCTCCTACTGGTTCAACGACGGCAATGACCCGCGCCAGACCGCCTATTTTCTGGCCGTTGCCGTGGCAACGGCCGGGCTGGTGCAGATGCTCTGGCTCTATTACTGGGCGCGCAAGACAGGCTTTCGCTTCCCGCTCAAGATGCCCCGGTTCAATGCCGATGTGAAGGAACTGGGCATACTCATCCTGCCCGCGGTGTTCGGTGCCGGCATCTACCAGATCAGCCGCTTCATCGATCTTTTCTTCCTCGGGCGCCTACCGGAAGGATCGTTCGTCTATCTGGCGATGGCGGACCGGCTGAACCAGTTGCCGCTCGGAATTATCGGCATCGCGCTGGGCACCGCCATCCTGCCGGCGCTGTCGCGTTTCATCGCCAAGGATGATCTCGGCGGCGCGCAGCGGTTGCAAAGCAACGCGATCGAGCTCGGCATGCTGCTCACCATTCCGGCAGCGATTGCGCTATTTTTCGCCGCCGGCCCGCTGGTCACCTCTTTCTACGTCGGGGGCAATTTTACCGCCGGCGATGGCGAGACCACCTCTGCCGTCGTGGCGGCGCTGGTCGTCGGCCTGCCCGCCTATGTGCTGGTCAAGGTGCTGATTCCCGGCTTCTTCGCGCGCAAGGATACCAGGACACCGGTCTATACCGCCGCCATCTCGCTGGTGATCAACATCGCGCTCAACCTGCTGCTGATTCCCATCTATGGCATCAAGGGACTCGCCTTTGCCGGCGCGGCTGCCGCATGGTGCAATTGCGCGATGCTCTACACCATGCTCCACCGGCGCGGCCATTTTCATGTCGAGTGGACGTTGCTGGTCCGGATCGGGCGAATCACCCTGTCAGCGGCCGGCATGGCAGTGGTGCTGGTCTATGCCGCGCCAATCGGCGAAGGCCTGTATGACGGCACGATCTGGGAGCGAATCGGATCGATCACCGCTCTGGTCAGCGTCGGCGGACTGGTTTATGCCGCGCTCGCGTGGCTGACCGGCGCGATCGACCGCGACAAGATCACCATGCTGACCAAGAAGAAAGCGGCGGAAGCTGCCGCAAGCGAAGGAAGTTAAGACGATGCGGACGGTATCGGGCATCCAGCCCACGGGTAATCTCCATCTCGGCAATTATCTGGGCGCGATCAAGAACTGGGTGAAGATGCAGGACGAGGGCGAATGCCTGTTCTTCCTCGCCGATCTGCACGCGATCACCGTGCACAATGACCCCGCCGAACTGGCCGCCAATTGCCGCGAGATGGTCGCCGCGCTGGTCGCCGCAGGAGTCGATCCGGACAAGTCGATCCTGTTCAACCAGGCCCGGGTCCCCGCCCATGCCGAGCTGGCGTGGATGCTGATCTGCAACACGCCGATGGGCTGGCTCGACCGGATGACGCAGTTCAAGGAAAAATCCGGCAAGCACAAGCAGCGCGCCTCGCTCGGCCTCTATGGCTATCCGGTGCTGCAGGCTGCCGACGTGCTGGTCTATCAGGCGACCCATGTGCCGGTGGGCGAGGACCAGAAGCAGCATCTGGAACTGGCCCGCGACATTGCCTCCAAGTTCAACAGCGACACCGGCACCGAGACCTTCGTCCTGCCCGAACCCTTCATCGGCAAGACCGCGGCCCGGATCATGAGCCTGCGCGACGGCAATGCCAAGATGAGCAAGTCCGATCCGTCCGATCTCAGCCGGATCAACATGAGCGACGACGACGATACGATTGCCCGCAAGATCAAGAAAGCCAAGACCGATCCCGAGCCGCTGCCCGACAATCTGGCAGATCTTGCCGACCGGCCGGAAGCGAGAAACCTGGTCGGTATCTACGCCGCGCTCGCCGACCGGTCGCAGGAAGAAGTGCTCGCCGAATATGCCGGCAAGGGCTTTGGCGATTTCAAGCCGGCGCTCGCCGATCTGGCGGTCAGCACCCTGTCCCCGATCCGCCGGCGGTTCGAGGAACTGCGCAAGGACAAGGATGCGATCGACGCGATCCTGAGCAAGGGTTCGGAAAAAGCCTCGGCGCTGGCCCGGCCGACGGTGGAAGCCGCCTATGCCGCGCTCGGATTGCTGCGCGACTAGCCTTTCGCGACAGGACCTGCGGTTGCGTCGGGCGCAAGAGGCTTGCCTGTCTCGCCATTTGCGGTAAATGCTGGACCATGGATATTATCTCGATACGCGGCGGCAACAGGCTGTCCGGCACCATCCCCATTTCCGGCGCAAAGAACAGCGCCCTCACCCTGCTGCCCTGCGCGCTGCTGACCGACGAGCCGGTGACGCTGCGCAATCTGCCGCGGCTGGCCGATGTCGACAGTTTCGGCCATCTGCTCAACCAGCTGGGCGTGTCCACCACGATCGAAGGGGCGCGGCCGGAGGATTTCGGCCGGGTGATGACGCTCAAGGCCGGCCGGATCACCTCGACCGAAGCACCCTATGATATCGTCCGCAAGATGCGCGCCTCGATTCTGGTGCTCGGCCCGCTGCTGGCGCGGGCCGGCGAATGCCGCGTGTCGCTGCCTGGCGGCTGCGCGATCGGCAACCGCCCGATCGACCTGCATCTGAAGGCGATCGAGGCGCTCGGCGCCACGATCGAGACAACCAGCGGCTATGTCATCGCCCGGGTGCCCGATGGCGGCCTGCCCGGCGGCGACTTCACCTTTCCAGTGGTTTCGGTTGGCGCCACCGAAAATGCGCTGATGGCAGCGGTGCTGGCCAATGGCACCAGCATCCTGCGCAACGCCGCGCGCGAGCCGGAGATCGTCGATCTGTGCAACATGCTGGTCGCTATGGGCGGCGAGATCGAGGGCATCGGCTCCTCGACTCTCACCATCACCGGCGTCGACCGGCTGCACGGCTGCACCTATCGCGTGATGTCCGACCGGATCGAGGCGGGCAGCTATGCCTGCGCTGTCGGCATTGCCGGCGGCGAGGTCGATCTGCTAGCCGCCAGGGCGGACGAGATGGAAGCGACGCTGGATGCGCTGCGCCATGCCGGCCTGTCGGTCGAACCCCATGCCAAGGGCATCAGGGTCGCCTCCGATGGCAAGCTCAAGCCGCTTACCCTGTCGACGGCTCCCTATCCGGGCCTGGCCACCGACATGCAGGCGCAGCTGATGGCGATGCTCTGTCTCGCCGACGGCGCCAGCGTGCTCACCGAAACCATTTTCGAGAATCGCTACATGCACGTGCCCGAACTCAACCGGATGGGCGCGGATATCGAGACCAAGGGCCGCACCGCCGTCGTACGCGGCGTGAAAAAGCTGACCGGCGCGCCGGTGATGGCGACCGACCTGCGCGCGTCGATGAGCCTGGCGATTGCCGGACTGGCGGCGGAAGGCGAAACCCGGCTGCAGCGCATCTACCATCTCGACCGCGGCTACGAGCGGCTGGAAGAGAAACTGGCCGCCGTGGGTGCCGATATCGAGCGGATCAGCGGCGACTGAGCCACGCTCGCTAGCACTTATGGCAGCTTGTTTTTCCGCCGCTTTTGCCGTGTAGTCTCTCCCATAAGAGGGAGAGGACCAGACCATGTTTTCAGGGCCGATAGAAGATCGACTGGCGATCCGGGAATTGCACGATGCCTATTGCGACGCCGTGCTGCGCAAGGATCCGGACGACTGGGGAGCGCTGTGGACGGAGGATGCCGTCTGGTCGCTGATGGGCACCGAGGTCGTCGGTCGCGACAATATCGTCAATCTCTGGAACGGCGCGATGGGCCAGTTCGATGCGGTCAGCTTTCTGGGCATCCCCGCCAGCCTCGAAGTGACCGGCGATACCGCCTCCGGGCGCTACCAGACCCATGAAATCCTGGTCGAGAAGGGCGAGCCGCGCGTTGCCGGCGGCCGCTATGACGACGAATTTGTCAAGATCGATGGCCAGTGGCTTTACAGCAAACGGATATTCGTCGTCGTCGCCCAGTTCGGCGGCAACAAGCTTTAGGAGAATTGGAAGCATGGCCAAGATTTTGATTGCAGCCCACATCGACGTGGATCCGGAGCGACGCGAGGAATGCCTGAAGAAGGCGCAGCCCTATATCGACGGTGCGCTGAGCCAGGAAGGGTGCCTGTGCTACAGCTGGGCCGCCGACATGCACAATCCGTCCCGCATCGAGGTGTTCGAGGAATGGACCGATGAAGAAGCGCTGGCCCAGCATTTTCAGGACGTGCATTATGCCAGCATGTTGGCCCATATCGGCAGCTTTGGTTTGATCAACGCGGTCAGCGCCAAATATCGGGTGGATGCCGAAGGACCGGTGTATAATGCAGAGGGCAAACCCACACCGGCTTTTGACTAACTGGAACAGGACCTTGTCATGAACGAAGCTATATCCAAATCGCTTTTCCAGCCGGACATATTGGCTGATCCATTTGATTTCTACGAAGAGAAACGCGCCGAAAGCCCGGTCTTCTTTGACGAAGCGAGCGGCACCTATGTCGTGCTGGACTATGACCTGATCTCGGAAGCGGTCGGGCGGCTGGACGATTTCTCCAACAATTTCAACGCGCTGCTTTCCGGCGGAAAGTCCGAAGAAGAGCTGGAAAATGACAAGGAATTGCAGGAGATCCAGGCCAAGGGCTGGCCGCAGGTCAACACGCTACTGACCGCCGACCAGCCAGTGCACACCCGCTTCCGCAAGCTGGTCAACCTCGCCTTCTCGATGCCCAAGGTGAACAAGCTGGAAGACAGCATGCGGGAAATGTCGAACGAGCTGATCGACAATTTCATCGACAAGGGCGAATGCGAATTTGTCGCCGAATATGCGATCCCGATGCCGGTCCGGACGATTGCCGTGCAGCTAGGCCTCGACGTCGCCGACGCGAGCACGATCAAGCGCTGGACCAATGCCTTCGTCGACCGCCTGTCCGGCATGATGACCCGCGAGCGGCAGCTGGAAACCGAGCGCGAGGTGGTGGAATATCAGCACGCGCTGAAGGCCAATATGGACGAGCGCCGCAAGGAAGCCAAGAACGACATTCTCTCCGATCTGGTGAACGCGCAGGTCGATGGCGAGCGGCCGCTCGATGACGCCGAATCGCTGTCGATCGTGCAGCAGCTGATGGTCGCCGGCAACGAGACCACCACGGCGGCGCTGGCTGAAGGCATGCGGCTGTTTGCCACCAACCCGGACCAGTACAAGAAAATCCAGGACGACCCCTCGCTGATCCCCAATGCGGTCGAGGAAGTGCTGCGCATGTCCAGCGGATCATCCGGCATCTGGCGGGTGATGCACCGCGATGCCGAGCTGGGCGGGGTGATGCTGCCCAAGGGGGCGATGGTGATGATGCGCTATCACGCTGCCAACCGCGACCCCAAGCAGTTTGAAAATCCCAACGAATTCCGGGTTGACCGCAAGAATGCACGGACTCATCTGGCATTCGGCAAGGGCATTCACATGTGCGTCGGCAACATGCTGTCGCGCAAGGAAATGACCGTGTCCTTCCAGCAGTTCGCCCAGCGCATGAACAATATCCGGATCCAGGAAGGCGCCGAACTGCGCTATCCGCCCAACATGATGCTGCGCGGACTGGCCAATCTGCCAATCCGGTTCGACAAGAAATAGACCGGAAAACAGGATAAAAATATGGGCATGATGGACGGAAAAGTCGCGCTGATTTCGGGCGGCGCAGAGGGCATCGGCGGCACCGCCGGGCAGCGGGTGATCGAGGAGGGCGGCTCGGTGATGCTGGCCGATATCCAGATCGACAAGGCCCGGGCGCATGCCGCATCGCTGGGCGATCGCGCGGATGCGGTCGAGCTGGATGTGCGCAGTCTCGACCAGTGGCAGGCGGCGGTCGATGCCACGAAAAAGCGCTTCGGCAAGATGACCACCCTGTTCAACGTCGCCGGCATTTCGGAACCCGGGTCGGTCGACGAGGTCGATCTGGACAGCTGGAACCGGACCATAGACATCAATCTGCAAGGCACCTTTTACGGCTGCCGCGTCGGCCTGCCCGCGATTATCGAGAGCGGCGAGGACGGCGCGATCGTCAATATCGGTTCGATGCTGGCGATGCGCCCCGGCGCCCAGTTCGCCGCCTATTGCGCCAGCAAGGCCGCGGTCACCGCGCTGAGCAAGTCGCTCGCCCTCCACTGCGCCGCCGAAAAATATCCGGTGCGGGTGAACACCGTGCATCCCGGCGCGATCGACACGCCGATGTACCAGCGCTATCTCGCCGCCTATCCCGGCCCGCACGACGAGGCGGTGGAACTGTTCAACCGCAACCATCCGATCAACCGGGTCGGCCAGGCGGTCGAAGTCGCCAATGCCATGCTGTGGCTGGCCAGCGACCTGAGCAGCTTTACGACCGCCAACGATGTCACGGTCGACGGCGGCGGCAGCTACCGGGAATAAAAAAAGGGCGGCCGGACCGGGCCACCCTCGATTGCCGGACAGTTTGAAATGCGAAGTCCGGCCGTATTCTTGAATATCAGCGCCCGTTGCTGGCAACAATATCAACGACTGTTCCACCGCCGGAACGCTTGTTCAGGGTGATGACATAGGCGTCGGCCTCGTTCGGTTTTGAACCTCCCAGAACATGCTCGCTGCCCCGCAACAGATATTCGGCATCATATCCGCCGCGCTTGGCCCGGGTATAATAATAATCAACAATGTCCTTGATCGGCGTGGCGGTGGTAAAGCTGACCACGCGAAGATCGCACTTGCCGGCCGCTTCCTGCAGATTTGCCTTCGGATAGACCGCAAATTCGGGCGGCAGCTTGCTGGCCCAGCCCATATCATAGGTCAGCTTTTCATTGCAGACCGGCTTGTTGCTGCGCGCCTCTTGCAGTTCGGCCTTGTCGCCGAGTGTCAGGCCTTCATCATCCGACGTCATCTGCCGTGGCTTTGGCGCGCTCAGCATCTTCCCGCCGAGCGCCGCCTTGGCCGCGGCGCTGCCGTCTTCACCCGTCCCCGGGGGCACCGATCCGTCCGCCGCCCCGTTAGCACCGCGAATCGCATTGCGATTGGCCTGGTCGGTCAGATCGGGATCGACAAGTATGGCATCCTCCAGCGCATCATTCATCGCCGGGTCAGAGGTCAGATTGTCGTCCAGCTGCGCCAGCTCCTCGTCGCTGGCTTCCTTGCTGCCACAGGCGGTGAGCGCCAGCGGCAAGGCAAAAGCGGCCGCGGACAGCCACAAGGAACGGGATAGATGAGACATGCGATTTGCTCCTGAATTTACGCGAACAAATGCACCAGAAAGGGTTAATATTCTATTAGGGAAACTGGTTAATCCGGTGACTTGTTGTTAACCTCTCGTCCCATTTCGGGATTTTACCCGAACGTGTCCGGCCCGTCGATCTCGCCGAACCGGATCAGCCGGGACGTCAGCACCGCCGCCTGCCGGTTGACCACCGCTTTCTGATAGTCGGGATCGGTGACCATTTCCATGAAGGCACCGCTGTTCGGATAGCGGGCGATGAAGGCGGAATCCCACTGCTTGTCGTCGGGACCGATGACCATGCATTCCATCTGGCCCCGCCAGATGATGAGGCCGCCAACCCGCTCGAATATCGGCCCGCTGGTCTTGCCATATTCCTGATAGGCACGCGCGCCGCTCCATCCCTTGCCGGCATTGGGATGATCGGCGGGATATTGCGCCGATTCATGGAAGCGCAGCAGATTGAGCATCTGGATTGGCACGTCGCGCGGCAAGGCCTTGAAGGCGTCAAAGCTTTCGCGGGTCGGGTCGAGATATCTGTCTTCTGCCATGCTGATGCGCTCCTACTGGAATTTTTTTCTGTTCTGCTGCCACTGGTCGCGCGATTGTCCCCAGTCGTCAACCCGCACGTGCTGAAAAGGGGCGGGTAGCTGCGTCGGGCCGCGATTGGTCGAGCCGAGACGCTCGGCCAGCCTGATCGAGGCGATATTCTCCGGATCGATCGTATGGCAGATGTCGGTCCAGCCCAGCACGTCCACGGCATAGTCCATGCTCGCCACCGCGGCTTCCAGCGCATAGCCTTTCCCGGCAAAGGCCGGAGCGATGCCCCAGCCCACTTCGGTGCCCGGCCAGCCCTCGGGATACCAGGGCCCGATTCGGCCAATCCATTGCCCGCTGTCCTTGAGAAGGAGCGAGAACATGGCAAAGCCGCGCACATGCCATGCCCCGACCATGGCGCACAGGTCCCGCCAGGATTCGGCACGGCTTTTCGCCCCGCCGATATAGGTCATGGTGACGGGATCGGCCTGAAAGGCCGCCCAGCCGTCCAGATCGTCTCCATTGGGCGGACGCAGTATCAGTCGTTCGGTCTCGATCCTGATATCCTCGATTGCCATCGCTCACCTCCCCATCCTCGGCTCACCATTCAGCTTACTATGGCACCATGGATTCGCAAATGCTTGATATCTCGGTGCACTATTCCTATAATACACTTATGTTCAATCTAATCTCCCTGCTCATCGGCGTGATCGCGCTTGCCCTCTCCTTTGTCGGGCTGGTCCCGCTGCTTGGCTGGACCAACTGGCTGATCCTGCCCTTTGCCGGCCTTGGTGCCCTGTTCGGCCTGATCTCCTCGCGCACCAGCGGCATGTATTTCTGCCTGATCGTCATGGGCATCTGCGCCCTGCGGCTGTTCATCGGTGGCGGGATTATCTGACCCCTTCGACCGCTTTTACCGGCGATAGCATTTCTTGATTGCCCGGCGGCAGCGCGCCGCCTAATTGCTGCCGATGTTCAACGGACTATCCAGCGGCAGAATCGGCCTGATCCAGGCATTGATCGCGTGCGTCTGCTGGGGCTTGATGCCGGTCTATTTCAAGCTGCTGCAGAGCGTCGACGCGCTGGAAGTCGTGGCCCACCGCATCATCTGGTCGGTGCCTCTGCTGCTGATCATCCTCTATTTCCGGAAGAATCTGGTCGGTCTCGGCGCCGCGCTGAGGAACAGAAAATTGCGCTGGACGATGCTGGCCAGCTCCTGCCTGATCGCCGCCAACTGGCTGATCTATGTCTGGGCCGTGCACGAGGATCATATTCTCGCCGCCAGTCTCGGCTATTTCATCAGCCCGCTGCTGAGCGTCTTCATGGGCAGGATATTTCTCGGCGAACCGCTCTCCGGCAGGAAATGGGTCGCCATAGCGATTGCCGCAGCGGGCGTTTCGGTTCTCGCCGTGCAGGCCCTCGACACGCTCTGGATCAGCCTTGCCCTGGCGGTATCCTGGAGCAGCTATGGACTGGTGCGCAAAATCGCGGATATCGGACCGATCGTGGGGCTGACCGCGGAAACCGGCATATTGTTCCTGCCCTTCACCCTGTTCCTGATCTGGCTGACCTTCGGCATGCCCGCTTCCCCGTCGAGCCAGCATCTCGGCGATGACCGCACGATCGACCTGTTGCTGATCGGCGGCTCGGTCGTCACCGCGGTTCCGCTGCTTCTGTTCGCTTCGGCGGTCAAGCGGATGACGCTGAGCGCCATCGGCCTGCTCAACTATCTCGCGCCCACCATCCAGTTTGTGGTCGGTGTCTTCATCTATAATGAAGCGATGACGCTGTCGCATATCATCTGCTTCCTGCTGATCTGGACCAGCATCGCCATCTACTGGACCGATTCCTATCTGACCGGCAAGGCAGAGCGCAAACCGCAATCCGCCTGACCTTTCGCGGGTTCAGGACCGGACAATCCGCCAGTTCAGATTCGAGCCGGCATGGAAGGGCACCAGCCTGGATTCGCCCGAACCGATATGCGCCGGCACCGCGCTATCGTGCCGTTCCAGGCTGATCGTGGCTTCATTGAGCGGCAGGCCATAGAATGTCGGCCCGTGCACGGAAGCAAATCCCTCCAGCCGGTCCAGCGCGCCTTCCTCGTCGAACACCGCGGCATAGCTTTCCAGCGCATAAGGCGCATTGAAGATGCCGGCACAGCCGCAGGCCGATTCCTTGGCGTGAACCTCGTGCGGCGCGCTGTCGGTGCCGAGAAAATATTTGGCCGATCCGGATGTCGCCGCCCGGCGCAGCGCCAGCCGGTGCCGTTCCCGCTTGGCCACGGGAAGGCAATAGGCATGCGGCCGGATCCCGCCGGCAAACATGGCGTTGCGGTTGATATGCAGATGGTGCGGCGTGATCGTCGCCGCGATATTGGCGCCGGCGCTGTCGACAAACCGGACCGCCTGCTGGGTGGTGATATGCTCGAAGACGATCTTCAGGCCCGGCAGGTCACGGATCAGTTTTTCCAGTATCCGCTCGATGAACACCGCTTCGCGGTCAAAGATATCGATCTCGCCATCGGTCACCTCGCCATGCACCAGCAGCGGCATGCCGATATCCTGCATGCGTTCGAGGACCGGCATGATGCGGGCCACGTCGGTCACGCCATGAGCGCTGTTGGTCGTGGCATTGGCGGGGTAGAGTTTCGCGGCGGTGAAAATGCCGGCGGCGTGCCCGCTTGCCAGATCGTCGGCGTCGGCATCGTCGGTGAGATAGCAGGTCATCAACGGGGTGAAGTCGGGATGGTCCGGCAATGCGGCGATGATCCGGTCGCGATAGGCCGCGGCGCTGGCAGCGCTGGTCACCGGCGGCGACAGGTTGGGCATGACGATGGCCCGGGCGAATTGCCGCGCGGTGAAGGGCGCGACCGCTTCGAGCATCGCGCCATCGCGCAAATGAAGATGCCAGTCATCGGGACGGCGGATGGTTATGCGGTTGCGGGGGTCGGTCATTTTCTGTTCCGTTGATCCTGCGCTCGCCGAAAAGGCCTTATTTCGGCAAGCCGGGCGCTGGCGCCTTGGTTTTCTCTCCGCAAACCCCTACCTAATTGCCATGACCGAAACCAGACTTAATGACCGCGCCATCATCCGGCTTTCCGCAAGCGACGGGTCCGAGGATATCAGGCAGTTCCTGCAAGGCCTGGTGACGCAGGACATGCTTGCCGTCGTCGCGGGGGAGCCGCAATGGGCGGCGCTGCTCAGCGCGCAGGGCAAGCTGCTGTTCGATTTCATCCTGTGGGCGGACGGCGATGCCATATTGATCGACTGCGAAAGCGAGCAGGCCGACGCGCTGGTCAAGCGCCTGAAGCTCTACCGGTTGCGTCGCAAGATCGACATCGAACGGGATGATTCGGTCGGCGTTCACTGGGCTGTCGAGGCCGGGGACAGGCCAGTCGATCCGCGCCTGCCGGCATTGGGCCATCGCTGGCTGGACGGTGCGGGCGAGGGTCCCGGCATTGAGGAGGCCTACAGACGGCATCGCCTGTCGCTCGGCGTGACCGAGGGCGTGGCGGAACTGGGCAGCGACAAGACCCTGTGGCTCGAATGCAACGCCGCCGAGCTCCATGGCGTCAGCTTTGCCAAGGGCTGCTATGTCGGCCAGGAAAATACCGCGCGGATGAACTACCGGCAGAAGGTCAACCGGCGGATGGTGGTTGTGCCGATCGCGGACGCCGACGAAAAGCGCCAGCGCATCGCCTATCCGGCCTATGCCCTGTCGGTCGAGCATCGCCGGGTAGAGGATATCAGGGCGCTGGACGACCTGCCCGAATGGCTGGCAGCGGCGATCCGCGACCAGTAAAGGCTAGGCAGCGTCGCTTTCTTCGGTGGCGCGTGGTTTCATCACCCGTTTCTTGCGAACAGGCTTCTTTTCAACCTCGACTTCGCTCGTCGCCGAAATCGCGGGCGGCAGGACGCTGGCGTCCAGGCCGTTGCCCTCGTCGTTCCTGTCCGAAGATTCTTTCGGGGCTGCTGCCTTTTCGATCTTGCGCGGACGCCGGCTGCGAACCGGTTTCTTCTCTTCCGGCGCATCATCCGATGAGGTTTCGTCGCGATCGTTGCGATCGTCGCGCTGCTGGCGATTTTGCTGACCCTGGGGCGAACGACCGCGCTGGCTGTCACCGTCATTGTCGTCGTTGTCATCCTGGCCATTGCCGCGATTGTCACCACGATTGTCTGGGCGATTGTCTCCGCGCGGTTCCTCGCGGGCGATCCGCTGCTCTTCGCGGCGGGCAATCGTATCCGCATTCACGCGGAAATAATGGTCGGCAAACTGATGGTAATATTCGGCCTGGACGCGGTCACCGTTGACCTGGGCGTCCTGCGCCATTTTCTTGAACTTATCCAGCATCTGGACGGCGTTGCCGCGCGCGCGATTGTCAATCCGGTTGTCGCGGTCCGATCCGCCGCTGCGGTTGCCCTGGGGGCGGTTATTATTACTGGTGTTCCGGCCGCGCCCACGGCGGCCAGGCTGACGATTGTTCATCAAATTTCAGGTATCCTTATACCGCTAATAAACTTGGTCTTTCTCAAGTCATAGCCACACTCCGGTGGCGATTGCGCTGCGGACAAACTGTCCGCATCGTCCCACACAAGACAAATGCACGCCGAAAACCAGCATCATCATCGAGTTGGGGGCAGGCCAGTGATTTAGGGAAAAAGCCAGAAATCCTCTGGGCCTACGCAAGTCTTAGCGACTCGTTCCGGCAAAACCAAGCCCTTTTTACCGGCGGAGGATGATCAATCGATCTTTTTTCGATAAATCCTGTTTCAGTTCAACGCGATAGCCGCTTTCTTCCGCCATTGTGGAAACCGCACCTGCCTGATCAAAGCCGATTTCGAGCAGGGCAATCCCGGTCGGCGACAGCAGTTTTTCGAGCGACGGGATGATGATCCGATAGTCGTCCAGCCCCTCCTCGCCCGCGAACAGGGCCCGACCTGGTTCAAAATCGGCGACGTCGGCGGCCAGGCTGGCCCCGGTTGCGACATAGGGCGGGTTGGCGAGGACCAGGTCGAAGCCGGCGCCGAGCGATTCCGTCCAGTTCTTCCGTGTCCAGTCCAGCAGCAGGAAGCGGGCGCGAGCGGACAAGCCGAGCGCGTCGGCATTGTTATGGGCGATCTGCAGCGCCGCCGCGCTGGCATCGATCCCGATACCGCTGGCTTCCGGAAATTCATGCAGGGCCGCCAGCAGCAGTGCGCCGCTCCCCGTCCCCAGATCAAGTATCCGCTGCGGCGGCGCGTGTGCGAACAGGCGCACCGCTTCCTCGATCAGCAATTCGCTGTCGGGCCGCGGAATCAGGACATCTGCGGTCACCTGAAAGTCGAGCCCCCAGAATTCCTTGCGGCCGATGATATGGGCAATGGGCTCGGATTGCCGGCGCCGTGCGACCAGCGCAGAAAATTCCGCCGGCGCTTCCAGTTTAGGCAGTTTCAGCAGCAGTTCGGACCGCTCGATCTGCAGCGCGTACGCCATCAGCAGTTCCGCATCGAGCCGCGGGCTGTCGGAAATTTCCCCGAGTGTCTGTGCCGCCTGGCGCAGCGCAGCGGCGGCATCACCCATCGAGATTGGCAAGCCGGCTGGCTTCATCCTCCGCGATCAGCGCATCGATCAGCTCGCCAAGCGCGGTGCCCTCGATGATTTCGGGCAGCTTGTGCAGCGTCACGTTGATCCGGTGGTCGGTGACCCGGCCCTGCGGATAATTATAGGTGCGGATGCGCTCGCTGCGATCGCCGCTGCCGACCATCGACTTGCGCGCTTCCGCTTCCTCGCTCTGGACCGCATCGCGTTCCTGCTCGTAGAGCCGCGCCGCCAGCACCTTCATCGCCTGCGCCTTGTTCTTGTGCTGCGACTTGCCGTCCTGGCACTGCACCACCAGCCCGGTCGGCAGGTGGGTGATGCGGATCGCGCTGTCGGTCTTGTTGACATGCTGGCCGCCGGCGCCGCTGGCCCGGTAGGTGTCGATGCGCAGGTCCTCGGTGCGGATCTTGATGTCGACTTCCTCGGGCTCGGGCAGGATCGCCACGGTCGCCGCAGACGTATGGATGCGCCCGCCGCTTTCCGTTTCCGGCACCCGCTGCACCCGGTGCACGCCGGATTCGAATTTCAGCTTGGCGAACACGCCCTTGCCCTGGATATTGGCGACGACTTCCTTGAAGCCGCCGACTTCCGAGGCATTGGCGGAGATCATCTCGACCTTCCAGCCCTGTTCCTCGGCATAGCGCGTGTACATGCGGTAGAGATCGCCGGCAAACAGCGCCGCCTCGTCACCGCCGGTACCGGCGCGGATCTCGAGCATCGCCGGGCGCTCGTCGGCGCTGTCCTTGGGCAGCAGCTGCAGCGCCAGGGCATGTTCGGCCTTTTCCATCGCCTTCTTGACGCCATCGACCTCGTCGGCCGCCATCGCCCGCATCTCGGCATCGTCGCCGGCCAGCATTGCCGCCAGTTCCTGCTGCTCGTCGCGGAGCGCCTTGACCCGCGCGGCGGCCTGCGCCACCGGCTCGATCTCGGCATATTCCTTGGAGACGGCGACAAATTTGTCGCTGTCGAGATCGCCCGAGGCCATCATCGCCTGCAATTCGGCAAAGCGCGCCTCGATCTGGGCGATGCGTTGGGGGGTGATGCCGGTCATCGGGCCAGCGCCTCGACCAGACCCGTCAGAACGATCTCGCGCTGGTCGCCGGTCACCAGATTCTTGACCGCGACCACGCCGTTGGCCAGTTCATTCTCGCCGATGATCACCGCATGGGCGGCACCGGCGGCATTGGCCTTCTGCATCCGCTTTTTCATATTGCCCTTGTAGGCCATGTCGCAGCTGATACCCGCACTGCGCAATTCGGCCATCAGCTTCATCGCCGCCGCCTCGCAGCCTTCGCCCAACGGAATGAAGATCGCATCGGGGCCGACAATCGCCGGTTCATCCAGCAGCATCCCCAGCCGCTCGATCCCGGCCGCCCAGCCGACAGCTGGCGTATGCGGCCCGCCGAGCGATTCCATCAGCCCATCATAGCGTCCGCCCGCCAGCACCGTGCCCTGCGCGCCGAGCCGGTCGGTGACAAATTCGAACGCCGTGTGCCGGTAATAGTCGAGCCCGCGCACCAGCCGGCTGTTGCGGGTCCAGGCGACGCCGCAGGCATCCAGTCCCTCGGTCACCTGGGCAAAAAATTCCTTCGCCTCGCCCGACAGATAGGCGTCGATATCCGGCGCGCTGTCGGCGATCGGCCGGTCCCGCCGTTCCTTGCTGTCCAGTATCCGCAGCGGATTGCGCTCCAGCCGGTCCTGGCTGTCCTCGGACAGCTCCACCTTGTGCGCCTGAAAATGCTCGACCAGCGCATCGCGCCAGGCATCGCGGCTTTCGGCATCGCCCAGCGTATTCAGCTGCAGGGTCACGCCATCCGCTATGCCCAGTTCCTTCAGAAGCTGGTCGGCAAAGCAGAGCAATTCGACATCAGCCGCCGCCTCGCCCGCGCCGATAATCTCGGCATCGAGCTGGTGAAACTGGCGATAACGCCCCTTCTGCGGCCGCTCGTAGCGGAACAGTGGCCCGTGCGCCGACAGTTTCAGCGGCACATGCTGCTGCCAGCCGTTGCTCAGGAACGCGCGGCAGATGCCGGCGGTGAATTCCGGTCGCAGGGTCAGGCTGTCGCCGCCGCGGTCCTCGAAACTGTACATTTCCTTCGACACCACGTCGGTGGTCTCGCCGAGCGAGCGGGCGAAGACCGCGGTCGGTTCGAACACCGGCATCTCGACACCCTTGAAGCCGTAGAGCCGTCGCACCCGCTCGAATGTCTCGACCACGCGGCTGAACCGTTCCTGGTCCTCGCCGAAAATATCCTGCGTGCCGCGCACCGGCTGGGGGGTCTGTATCTTTGCCATGGGCAGCCTTTAGACGGTGATCCGGCAAAGCGGAATATGTTTTTCTTCGCGCTTGCCCATGCCGGTTCGCACCGGAGACGCGCAAACACTGGACGCCGCGGACAAAAAGCTTCATTTGCAAACAAAGCCAATTCAGGGGAATTTCTTCACATGCGTACCGTCGCCTTCCTGGGCCTTGTTCTGAGCCTGACCCTTTCCGCGTCCGTCGCGGCCATGCCCGACCATCTCAGCAAGCCGCAATATGTCGCGCCGCAGGACACGATCCCGGCGCCGCAGGACATTGCCTATCCAGGCACGATGCAGCTGGAGGTCGATGCGCGCGATCATGACCAGGGCATATTCCGCGTCACCCAGACCATCCCGGTCACCAAGGCTGGCCCGCTCACCCTGCTCTATCCGGAATGGCTGCCCGGCAACCATGCCCCGCGCGGAGAGATCGAGAAGGTCACCGGGCTGGAATTCACTGCGGGCGGGCAAAAGCTTGCATGGGTCCGCGACAATGTCGATGTTTTCGCCTTTCATCTGACCGTGCCCGAGGGCGTCTCCCAGATCACGGCCCGGTTCCAGTTCGTGTCCGCGACCGTGGAGAACCAGGGCCGCATCGTCGTGGCACCGTCGATGCTCAACCTGCGCTGGCACCAGGTCTCGCTCTACCCGGCCGGCTATTATGTCCGCCAGATCCCGGTCCAGGCCACCGCCATCTATCCCGACGGCTGGCAGGCGGCGAGCGCGCTGCGCCCGAAGTCGACCAGCGGCAACACCGTCGTCTACGAGAAAACCGACTATGACACACTGGTCGACAGCCCGGTCTTTGCCGGACAAAATTTCCAGACGATCGCCCTGACCAATCGCGTGCATCTCAATATCGTGGCCGATGACGCAAAATTCCTGAAGCCTTCCAAACAGCAGATCGAGCCGCATGTCGCGCTGGTCCGGGAGGCCGAGGCGCTGTTCGGCAGCCATCCCTATGACCGCTATGATTTCCTGCTCGCGTTGACCGAGGACATGGGCGGCATTGGCCTGGAGCATCACCGCTCTTCCGAAAATGGCGTGAATCGCGAATATTTTACCGACTGGGACAGCGGACCGGGCCGCCGCAACCTGCTGCCGCACGAAATGACCCACGCCTGGAACGGCAAATATCGCCGACCCGCCGGCATGTGGACGCCCGACTTCCGGCAGCCGATGCGCGACAATCTTCTGTGGGTCTACGAAGGCCAGACGCAATTCTGGGGCTATGTGCTGGGCGCGCGCTCCGGCCTCTATTCGAAGCAGGACACGCTGGATGCCTTTGCCGCGATCGCCGCGGGAATGGACCAGCGGGTCGGCCGGACCTGGCGTCCGCTGATCGATACCACCCATGATCCGATCATCGCCGCACGGCGCCCCAAGCCCTGGGACAGCTGGCAGCGGGCCGAGGATTATTACAACGAGGGCCTGCTGATCTGGCTGGAAGCCGACCAGATCATCCGCCGCGAATCCGCTGGCAAGAAATCGCTGGGCGATTTTGCCCGGTCGTTCTTCGGCGGCAAAAATGGCGACTGGGGTGTCCGCACCTATGAAGAAAAGGATGTCATCGATGCGCTGACCGCCGTCCAGCCCTATGACTGGGCCGCCTTTGTCGCCGAACGGGTGCATGCCACCACCAGCGAAGCCCCCAAGAACGGGCTCGCGCTCGGCGGATACCGGCTGGTCTTTGTCGACCAGCCAAGCGCCTATATCCTGGCCAATGACAAGCGCCGCAAGCAGCTGGACCTCAGCCACAGTATCGGCCTGGTCATGGGCGCCAAGGGCATGATCAAGTCGGTGATCTGGGACAGCCCCGCCTTCCGCGCCGGCCTGAAAGCCGGACTCACGATTTCCGCCGTCAATGGCAAGGCCTATAGCGACGCGGCGCTGAAACAGGCGATCGAGGAAAATCGCGGGCAGGACGGGCCGATCGAGATTTTTGCCAAGAATGGCGAGGCCTATCACAATTTTATGGTCGACCATTCCGGTGGCCTGCGCTATCCGGCGCTGGAAAAAATCACCGGAGAGGGTGCTGAAAAAGAAGGCGGCATAGACCGGCTGTTGCAGCCAAGAACCAGATAAGGACCACCTTTTCCATGGATATCAACAAGATCGCGATTGGCGACAACCCGCCGGAAAGCCTGAACGTCATCATCGAGGTGCCGGTTGGCGGCGAACCGGTGAAATATGAGTTCGACAAGGAATCGGGCGCGCTGTTTGTCGATCGTATCCTGCACACCCCGATGCGCTATCCGGCCAATTACGGCTTCGTGCCGCACACCCTGTCGCCCGATGGGGACCCGCTCGACGCGCTGGTCGTCGCCCGCTCCCCGTTCATGCCGGGCTGCGTCGTGCGCTGCCGGCCGATCGCCGTGCTCAATCTCGAGGACGAACATGGCGGCGACGAAAAGCTGCTCTGCGTACCGATTGACGCGACCTTCCCTTATTATCGCAAGATCGACGAGGGCAGCCATCTGCCCGAAATCGTGATGCAGCAGATCGAGCATTTCTTCACCCACTACAAGGATCTCGAGCCCGAAAAATGGGTGCGGGTCGGCAAGTGGGGCGATGCCGATGAAGCGCGGCGGGTCGTGCTCGAGGCGATCGAGCTGGCGAAAAAGGCGAAACAGGCAACCTAAATACGGTTCCGCACGTTGATCTGCTGAGCAGTTTAACAGGAGCCTTATATTGTCCCGTGTCACCAATATCGAAAATTTCGCCCGCGCCGGCTATCTCGGACGAGCGGTCGTCTATGGCCTCGCCGGATATCTGACCCTGACCACCGCCGGGTCGACCGGGACAACCGGCGTGCTGGAGGAAATCGAGACGATGTCCGGCGGCGCGATCCTGCTGGCGCTGGTCGGTCTCGGGCTGCTCGGCTATGGCATATTCCGCCTCTATGGCGCGTGGATGGACCTTCAGGGCCATGGCAGCGACGGCAAGGGGATCTCCGTGCGCCTTGGTCATGCGGCCAGCGGACTGGGTCATCTGGCGCTGTGTTATCTGGCCTGGAAAGCCGCGCTTGGCCTGTCCGGAGGCTCTTCCGGCGGCGACAGCGGTGCCGCGGGGGAGGCGGCCGGCACGCTGGCGTCGATGCCGCTGGGCGAAATATTGCTGGCCATCGTCGGTCTCGGTTTTCTCGCTGCCGCCATCAACCAGGCGGTCAAGGCCTATACCGCGAATTTCATGCAGTTGCTCGATGCAGATGCCCCGGCCTTCGCCAAGCATGTCGGGCGCGCCGGTTTCGCTGCGCGGGCCGTGGTCTTCGCGGTTCTTGGCTGGCAAATCGCCTCCGCTGCGCTCAGCGGCAACGCCCAGGCGGTCGGCGGAATCGGGCAGGTGCTGGACAGCCTGCGTTCGACGGGCTGGCTCTATATCGCGGTCGCCATCGGCCTGCTGCTGTTTGGACTTTTCAGCCTGGTCATGGCGCGCTATCGGCGAATCACCAATGACAATGTGCTGGAGCGACTGAAATCCTGACAATCGGCAAGACCATCGCCCTGACCATCGCAGGATGCGCGCTGCTTTCGGCCTGCGCCACCCCGGAAACGCGGGTGCGCAACGGCCTGATGAGCGCCGGCCTGTCCGCGCCCATTTCGGCTTGCATGGCCGACCGGATGGTCGATCGCCTGTCGCTCGGACAGCTCGACAAGCTGAACGGCCTCGGCAAGCTGAGGAAGCGCAAGGCGGGAGACGTGACGATCAACGAGTTCGTCAAGCAGACCCGCGCGCTGCAGGATCCCGAAATCATCGGTGTCGTGACCTCCTCCGGCGTTGTCTGCGCCGTAAAATAGCGCTTGCCGTTCGCGCGGTTCGGCCGCCACTGGTTTCACCGGCAACCTGTCCATGTACCATGGTCCGGCCAACCGACAATTATCTTGAATCAGGGTGGAAATGGCCCACCATCTGTGCTTAAGCGGCACGCAAGACTCGCACCTGCGATGACCCTATTTTCAAGCTTGATGAAAGGCTTCACATCTTTCCATGAACATTCACGAATATCAGGGCAAGGAACTGCTTGCCAAACACGGTCTCCCCGTTCCCGTCGGCTATGCCGCGCTCACCGTTGAAGAAGCGGTCGCCGCAGCCGAGAAGCTGCCCGGACCGCTCTATGTGGTCAAGGCGCAGATCCACGCCGGTGGCCGCGGCAAGGGCAAGTTCAAGGAACTCGGCCCCGATGCCAAGGGCGGCGTCCGGCTGGCCAAGTCGATCGACGAAGTGCGCACCAATGCGCAGGAAATGCTCGGCAATACCCTGGTCACGATCCAGACCGGCGATGCCGGCAAGGAAGTCAACCGGCTCTATGTCACCGACGGTGTCGATATCGAGAAGGAATTCTATCTGTCGATGCTGGTCGACCGGGCCAGTGGCCGCGTCGCGCTGGTGGTCTCCACCGAAGGCGGCATGGACATCGAGGAAGTCGCGCACAGCACGCCCGAGAAGATCCGCACGATCACCATCGATCCGGCGCAGGGCTTCATGCCGCATCACGGTCGCTCGATCGCCTTTGCGCTGCAGCTGAAGGGCGACCTCAACAAGCAGGCGCAGAAGCTCGGCAAGCAGCTCTATGACGCGTTCATGGCGATGGACTGCGAAATGATCGAGATCAACCCGCTGGTGGTGACCGAGGACCAGCAGCTGGTCGTGCTCGACACCAAGATGAGCTTCGACGGCAACGCGCTGATGCGCCATCCCGATCTCGCCGCGCTGCGCGACGAGACCGAGGAAGACCCGGCAGAGGTCGAGGCCAGCAAGTCCGATCTCGCCTATATCAAGCTCGACGGCAATATCGGCTGCATGGTCAATGGCGCCGGACTGGCGATGGCGACGATGGACATCATCAAGCTCAACGGCGCCTTCCCGGCCAATTTCCTGGATGTGGGCGGCGGCGCGACCAAGGAAAAGGTCACCGCGGCGTTCAAGATCATCCTCGCCGATCCGGCGGTCGAGGGCATTCTCGTCAATATCTTCGGCGGCATCATGAAATGCGACATCATCGCCGAGGGCATCGTCGCCGCGGCCAGGGAAGTCGACCTGTCGGTACCGCTGGTGGTTCGCCTCGAAGGCACCAATGTCGAGAAGGGCAAGGAAATCCTCGCCAATAGCGGCCTGCCGATCGTGTCGGCCGATGATCTCGGCGATGCCGCGAAAAAGATTGTCGCGCAGGTCAAAGAAGCGGCCTGAGGCAAAGAGGAGCGGGTCCCGTTCGTGCTGAGCTTGTCGAAGTACGAACCTGCGCGCTCCCTCGTCCTTCGACAGGCTCAGGACGAACGGAGAGTTGGACAGGGATCGCAGATGCTGCATCGCAGCGCAAAACTTGACGTTTACGTGAACGTAAGCTAAGACGCTTGAGAAAATAAAAGAAGGAAACAGCAATGAAAATCCTGGTGCCCGTCAAGCGGGTGATAGATTATAACGTGAAACCGCGGGTCAAGTCCGACGGCAGCGGCGTCGATCTCGCCAATGTCAAAATGTCGATGAACCCGTTCGACGAGATTTCCGTCGAGGAAGCCATCCGCCTGAAAGAGGCCGGCAAGGCGGAAGAAATCATCGCCGTCTCGGTGGGTCCGCAAAAGGCACAGGAAACCCTGCGCACGGCGCTCGCCATGGGCGCGGACCGCGCGATCCTGGTGGTCACCGACGAGGAAGTCGAACCGCTGGGCGTGGCCAAGATTCTCGCCAAGATCGTCGAGGAAGAGCAGCCCAAGCTGGTCATCACCGGCAAGCAGGCGATCGACGACGATTCCAACCAGACCGGCCAGATGCTCGCTGCCCTGCTCGGCTGGGGCCAGGGCACGTTCGCCAACACCGTCGAGCTCGACAGCGACTCGATCACCGTCAAGCGCGAGATCGATGGCGGCCTGCAGACGGTCAAGCTCAACCTGCCTGCCGTGGTCACCACCGACCTGCGGCTCAACGAACCGCGCTATGCCTCGCTGCCGAACATCATGAAGGCGAAGAAAAAGCCGATGGATGAGAAAACCCCGGCTGATTACGGCGTCGACATCACCAAGCGCCTGACCACCATCAATGTCACCGAACCCCCCGTCCGCCAGGCCGGTGAAAAGGTCGAGGATGTCGATGCGCTGGTTGCGAAGCTCAAGGCCGTGGGCGCGATCTAGCAGCAGGTTGTATAATACCGTTAGGGCTGAGCCTGTCGAAGCCCGCCTCTCGTCGATAGGCGTCCTTCGACAGGCTCAGGACTAACGGATGAAACGAATTTTAAGGAGTTAGAACATGAAAACTCTAGTTTTAGTCGAACATGACAACAAGACCATGAAGGACGCCACCCTGGCCGTGGTCACCGCGGCCTCGCAGCTCGGCGAAGTCCACGCCCTGGTGCTCGGCTCCGGCTGCGCCGCCGTCGGCGAACAGGTGGCCAAGGTCGCCGGCATCTCCACCGTGCACGTCGCCGACGACGCAGCGCTCGAGCATCAGCTCGCGGAAAACGCCGCGCCCTTGATCGCCAGCCTGATGGAAACGCACGACGCCTTCCTCGCGCCCGCCACCACCACCGGCAAGAATATCGCCCCGCGCGTCGCCGCCCTGCTCGACGTGATGCAGATCAGCGACATTCTCTCGGTCGAAAGCGAAGACACGTTCACCCGGCCGATCTACGCCGGCAACGCGATCGCCACGGTCAAGTCGAGCGATGCCAAGAAGGTCATCACCGTCCGCGGCACCGCCTTTGACAAGGCCGCCACCGAAGGCGGCTCGGCCAGCATCGAAGGCGTCACCGGCGCCGGCGAATCCGGCCTGTCGAGCTTCGTCAGCGAGGAAATCGCCAAGTCCGAACGGCCCGAGCTGACCAGCGCCAAGATCATCGTCTCCGGCGGCCGTGCCCTCGGCAGCGCGGAGAAGTTCGAGGAAGTCATCACTCCGCTCGCCGACAAGCTCGGCGCCGGCATCGGCGCCAGCCGCGCCGCCGTCGACGCGGGCTATGTCCCGAACGACTATCAGGTCGGCCAGACCGGCAAGATCGTCGCTCCGGAAGTCTATATCGCGATCGGCATCTCCGGCGCGATCCAGCATCTCGCCGGCATGAAGGACAGCAAGATCATCGTCGCGATCAACAAGGACGAGGACGCGCCGATCTTCCAGGTCGCCGATATCGGGCTGGTCGCGGATCTGTTCAATGCGGTGCCGGAACTGACCGAGAAGGTCTGAGGCGGACGCCATCCCTCTCGTCATCCTGAACTTGTTTCAGGACCCCGTGAGACGGCGCATCAACCTCGAGAGATCCTGAAACAAGTTCAGGATGACGAATCAAAAAAACCCCGGCGTTTGAACGCCGGGGTTTTTTGTATCCGATACTGCTTGGGGCATCGCCCTCAAACCGTAAAACTCTCCCCGCACCCGCAGGCGCCCTTGGCATTGGGATTCTCGAACACAAAGCCGGCGGTGAAATCATCCTCCACCCAGTCCATCGTGCTGCCGATCAGATAGAGCACGCTCCCGCCATCGACATAGAATATGCCGCCGGGGGTGACGATCTTCTCGTCGAACGGCACTTCCTCGCTGACATAGTCGACCGAATAGGCGAGGCCCGAGCAGCCGCGGCGCGGGGTCGAGAGCTTGACGCCGATCGCGCCCTCGGGCGCTTTCGCCATCAGGTCGGCAATGCGCTGCTCCGCCGCCGGAGTCAGCTGGATCGCTGCCGGAATTTCGCGGGTCTTGGTTTTCGTGTCGGTCATTTCATTCTCCTTCTCCCCTCCCGTTTACGGGAGGGGTCGGGGGTGGGATTGTCGGCGCTTCCGGGCCCACCCCTGGCCCCTCCCGCAAGCGGGAGGGGAATTATTCAAAGCATCCCCAGTTCCAGCTTCGCCTCGTCGCTCATCTTGCCGGGGTCCCAGGGCGGGTCCCAGACGAGATTGACCTCGG
>CAXIBD010000014.1:0-49430 GCA_964022135.1 uncultured Sphingomonadales bacterium
CGATAATAGCGCTTGATGATCCACGGCCCGCGGATTTCCAGCGTGCCGCTGGTCTTGCCGTCGCGCGGCGCGATCTTGCCGTCCTCGTCGATCACGCGCAGTTCCACGCCAAAGGGCGGGCGACCCTGCTTGCAGATGACATCGACCTTCTGTTCGAAATTCAGATCGTCCCAGTTTGCCGGCAGCGCGCCCGTCGTGCCGATCGGCGAAGTCTCGGTCATGCCCCAGGCGTGGGCGACACGAATGCCGTTTTTCATCAGCCGCTCGATCATCGACCGCGGACAGGCCGAGCCGCCAATCACCACCACGCCGAGGTGGCCATAATCTCCGCCATTGGCGTCCATGTCGGCAAACATCGACAGCCAGACCGTCGGCACGCCGGCGCTGTGGGTGACGCCTTCCTCGCGGATCAGCTTCCACAGGACCTGGGCGTCATTGCTCGCCGAGAAAACCATCTTGGAACCGACCGCAGCGCATGCGAAGGGCAGTCCCCAGGCATTGGCGTGGAACATCGGCACCACCGGCAGCATCACCGAGCGGGTCGAGAGGTCCATCACATCGGGCTGCACCTCGGTGATCGCGTGCAGCACGTTGGAGCGATGTTCGTAGAGCACGCCCTTGGGATTGCCGGTGGTGCCGCTGGTGTAGCACAGGCCGCAGGGGTCATTTTCGTCGACCTCGACCCAGTCGAAATCGCCGTTCTCTGCGTCGACCAGCTCGCGGAAGGTCGTGTAGTCGCCCTTCTCGCCGTCAAACTGGATATAATGTTCGATCGTCTTCAGCTGCGGCTTGAGCGTCTCGATGATCGGGGTGAACATCTTGTCGAACAGCAGCACCCGGTCCTCGGCGTGGTTCAGGATATAGACCAGCTGCTCCTCGAACAGGCGGGGATTGACCGTGTGCAGGATGCCGCCGATGCCGGCCGAGCCGTACCAGCTGATCAGATGGTGGGCATGGTTCATCGCGATGGTGGCGATCCGGTCGCCCTTTTTCATGCCAAGACGCTGCATCGCCTGCGAGAATTTGCGCGATTCGAGACCGATCTCGGCCCAGTTGCTGCGCGAGATGCTGCCATCCGCCCAGTAGCTGACGATCTCGCGGACGCCATGCTCGCGAGCCGCGTGATCGATCAGATTGGTAATCCTGAGCGAAGTCGCTTGCATTGCACCGGCCATATATTCTCTCCAAACAATTACTATTTGGCCGGTTTCTGGTTTGTTTCGGTCTAGCTGACAAGCCTTAATTTGGGTTTCGCCACGCGCATCGGTCGCGCCGGGCCCAAGCGGACGCCGGAGATTCCGTTCACCCGCTCCAGCATCTCGACCGTTTCGGCATCGAGCCGGAAGGAGCGTCCCAGGCAAACCCTTACCGGATCATCATCGGGTCCGGCCATTATCGCCACCAGTTCGCTCTGGCCTCCGACCAGCGGCGCGACCAGATTGGTCAGCTCGTGGAGTCCCGCAATATCATGGACCTGCAGCTCCATTCGTGTCCGGGTGGTCTTTTCCAGTCCCTCGAGCGGCTGTACCCGGCGGACCGCGACGCGGGGACTTTCGTCGTCCGAACGCTGGTCCAGCTCGACGTTGAGCAATGCGCAGCCGCCATGATTGGCGAGTTCCTCCAGAATCTTGCACTGGTCCTCGTCGAAGCAGCTGGCGGAAAATTGCCCGCTGCTGTCGGACAGGTCGGCGAGCGCGAAGCGGTTGCCGCGGCGGCTATCGCGCCAGCGGACTTTCTCGATCAGCGCCGCCATCACCGCCGGCTTGCGCACCCCTTCCCCGATCGGGCCTTCGCTGCACAGCGTCGCATGGGTCAGCGCGCCAAGCGAAGCGGTCACCGCCTGGAACTGCGAAACCGGATGGGCGGAAAAATAGAAACCGAAGGCGTCGCGCTCGTGCACCATGATCTCGCCGAGCGACCAGTTGCTGTTCTCCGGCAAGCGGATCGCCTGCATCTCGCCGCCGGCGCTGCCCTCGCCAAACAGGCCGCCCTGCCCGCTTTCTCGCGCATCGGCGGCGCTGTTGGCGACCGACAGGATCATGTCCGCGCCGTCATAAATCGCGGCGCGATTCGGTTCCAGCTCGTCAAAGGCGCCGGCCGAGGCCAGGCTTTCCAGCTGGCGCTTGTTGAGGCCGCGGGGATCGATGCGATTGGCAAAATCCTCGATCGAGGAGAACGGACCTTTCGCGGCGCGTTCGGCGACCACCGACTGCATCGCCTTTTCGCCAACGTTTTTCAGGCCCGCCAGGGCATAGCGGACGGCGAGCAGCGCATCGGGCTGCTCCTCGACCGAGAAATTGGGCCGGCTCTTGTTGATCGCAGGGCCCAGGACGGTGACCCCGAGGCGCTTCATATCATCGACAAAGATGCTGAGCTTGTCGGACTGGTGCATGTCGAAGCACATCGAGGCGGCGTAAAATTCATGCGGATGATGCGCTTTCAGCCATGCGGTCTGATAGGCAAGCAAAGCATAAGCCGCGGCGTGGCTCTTGTTGAAACCATAGCCGGCGAATTTGTCGATCAAGTCGAACAGTTCGTTGGCCTGTTCGCTGTTCAGGCCATTTTCAGCGGCACCGGACACAAACCTGCTGCGCTGGGTATCCATTTCCGCCTGGATCTTCTTGCCCATCGCGCGGCGCAGCAAATCTGCTTCCCCGAGCGAATAGCCGGCGATGATCTGGGCCGCCTGCATCACCTGTTCCTGATAGACGAAAATGCCGTAGGTTTCCTTCAGGATATCCTGAAGCAAGGGATGCGGATAGGCGATCTCGGCGCGGCCGTTCTTGCGGTCGCCGAACAGCGGAATATTGTCCATTGGTCCCGGCCGGTAGAGCGAGACCAGGGCGATGATATCGCCAAAATTGGTCGGCTTGACCGCCGCCAGCGTGCGCCGCATGCCTTCCGATTCGAGCTGGAACACGCCGACGGTCTCGCCGCGCTGGAGCAGTTCGAAGACCTTCTCGTCTTCCCAGCTCAGCCCGTCCAGATCGACGGTAATGCCGCGCTCGGCCAGCAGCTCAACCGCCTTTTTCAGCACCGACAGCGTCTTCAGGCCTAAAAAGTCGAACTTCACCAGGCCGGCCTTTTCGACATATTTCATGTCGAACTGGGTCACCGGCAGGTCCGAGCGGGGATCGCGGTAGAGCGGCACCAGCTGGTCGAGCGGCCGGTCGCCAATCACGACGCCGGCGGCGTGTGTCGAACTGTGGCGAGGCAGGCCCTCCAGCTTCATCGCCAGATCGAACAGCCGCTTCACATCCGCCTGCTTATATTCCTGCGCCAGCTCGGAGATACCGTTGAGCGAGCGTTTCAGATCCCACGGATCGGTGGGATGGTTGGGGATCAATTTGGTCAGGCGGTCGACTTGCCCGTAAGGCATTTGCAACACCCGGCCGACATCGCGCAGCACCGCGCGCGATTTCAGTTTCCCGAAGGTGATGATCTGGGCGACCTGACGGGTGCCGTATTTTTCCTGGACATAGCGGATCACCTCGCCGCGGCGGGTTTCGCAGAAGTCGATATCGAAATCCGGCATCGAAACGCGTTCGGGGTTGAGGAACCGCTCGAACAGCAGGCCGAGCTTGATCGGATCGAGATCGGTGATGGTCAGCGCCCAGGCGACGACCGAGCCGGCGCCCGAACCACGGCCCGGTCCGACCGGGATGTCATGGTCTTTGGCCCATTTGATAAAATCGGCAACGATCAGGAAATAGCCCGGGAAACCCATGCTGACGATCACGTCCAGCTCGAATGCCAGCCGATCGAAATAGATTTTCCGCTCGTCCTCGTCCGCGATGTCGAGCAGCGCCAGCCGCCGTTCCAGCCCGGCCGTGGCATCCCGGCGCAACTGCTCGATTTCGCCCGCCAGATCACCGGCGAGGCTGGGCAGGATCGGATCCCGCTTGGGTGGTGAAAAGGCGCATCTCTGCGCGACGACCAGCGTGTTCTGCAGCGCTTCCGGGATGTCGGAAAACAGGTCTTCCATCACCAGCGCGCTTTTCATCCACAGATGCCTGGACGGCTTCTCGCGGTCGTCATTTTCGACATAGGCGGATTGTGCGATACATTTCATCGCATCATGCGCTTCATGAAAATCGGGTTCCGAGAAACAGCTGGGATTGGTCGCAACCAGCGGGATATCACGATCCATCGCGAGTGCGATCAGGCCGGATTCCGCGGCCATTTCGACCGGGTCTTCCCGGCGCGACAGTTCGATATAGAGCCGGCCCGGAAAATTCTGCTGCAACAGGGACAGATAGGCCTCCGCCTCGCCCTGCTGTTCTTCCGCGATAAGGCGCGCCAGCGCCCCTTCCCCACCGCCGGTCAGGGCGATCAGACCGGCGCTGTGATCGCGCAGAAAATCCATCCCGACATGCGCTTCCAGCTCGCTGGGCCGGTCGAGATGCGAGGCGGAGACCAGCTTGCAGAGATTTTCATAGCCCTCGGCGTCCTGCGCATAGAGCGCGAGCCAGTCGAGAACCGGCCTCGACGGATCGCTGCTGCCCGGGCGCGCAACCCTCAGAAAACAGCCGGTGATAGGCTGGACGCCATGGGCGCGGCAGCCATCATCAAAGGCCATGGAGGCAAACAGGCCGATCCGGTCGCACAGCGCAACCGCCGGAAAACCGCGTTCTTTGGCTGCAGGACCGATCGCCGCGGGCTCCATGGCGCCGTCCAGGATCGTATAGGCGGAAAAGGTGCGAAGATGGACGAAAGGTGTCTGGGCCATGTTACCAGACTAGCGCGGCAATCGGGCTTTGCATATGCTGGCGATGCCGGGAATGCGAACTATCGACCATTTGTCCACAGGCTATTTGTCGGGAGCGTCGATCGCTCCCCACGGGTGCGGCTAGAGCAGCGCTTCAATCTCGCTTTTCAGCTGCTCCGGTTTCACTGCGGGGCCGAAACGGCCAACCACGTTGCCTTCCCGATCGACGAGGAACTTCGTGAAATTCCACTTGATGCGCGACCCGAGCAGCCCCGATTTTTCGGACTTCAGATATTTCCAAAGCGGATCGGCATCATTGCCATTGACCTCGACCTTGCTCATCAGCGGAAAGCTTACATCATAGTTGAGCGAGCAGAAATTGCGGATTTCGTCGGCATCACCAGGCTCCTGGTTGCCAAATTGATTGCAGGGAAAAGCCAGTATTTCGAGCCCCTTGTCCCCATATTCCTGATAGAGTTTTTCAAGACCTTCATATTGCGGGGTAAAGCCGCATTTGGACGCGGTGTTTACAATCAAAAGCACCTTGCCCTTGTGAACGGAAAGGTCCTGTAAGGAACCATCCGCCTGCTTCACCTGAAATTCCGTAACCTTCATACGCGCCCCGCAATGTTCGATTTTCTAGGTCGTGACTGCCGCACAGATTGATACTCGCATCGGAAAAGTCAAAGCCATTCTCGTTTCGACTTGAAAAACCTAGCTTAAAACGCCCTCATGAAGCCGGACGACTCGATCCATTTTGGCGGCCAGGCGTTCGTTATGGGTGGCGATCAGGGCGGAACTGCCCTCCTGTCGCACCAGCCCGATAAATTCCGCGAGCACCAGATCGGCCGTCGCTTCGTCCAGATTGCCGGTCGGCTCATCGGCCAGAACCAGCTTCGGAGCATTGGCCAGCGCGCGGGCGACCGCGACGCGTTGCTGCTCTCCGCCCGACAATTTGCTCGGCTTGTGCTCCAGTCGCTCACCCAGCCCAAGACTGCGCAGCAGCGTTTCCGCTCTGGCTTCGGCATTTTTCTGGCTCGTTCCCGCGATCAGCTGCGGCATCACGACATTTTCCAGCGCGGAAAAGTCGGGCAGCAAATGGTGGAACTGATAGACGAAGCCCAGCAGGTCGCGCCGGATCCGCGTATGGCCACTGGCCGGCAATTGGGCCGTCTCCTCGCCCGCAAGCTTGATCGATCCTTCGAAGCCGCCCTCGAGCAATCCCACAGCCTGCAGGAGCGTCGACTTGCCCGAACCGGAAGGCCCGAGAAGCGCGACAATTTCATTGGCGTGGATATCCAGATCGACGCCGCGCAGCACCTCGATCACCACATCGCCCTGCACAAAGCTGCGCTTCACACCGCGCAATTCGACAGTCTTCCCGATCATAGGTTCACTCATAGCGAAGCACCTGGACCGGATCGGTACTGGCGGCCTTGTAGGCGGGATAGAGGGTGGCAAGGAAGCTGAACAGCAGCGCCAGCCCGGCAATGCCGACGACTTCCATCGGATCGGTGCGCGCCGGCAGTTCGGTCAGGAAGCGGATCGACGGATCCCACAGATTCTGACCGGTGATGATCTGGACAAAATTGATGATATTCTGCCGGAAATAGATGGCGATCAGCCCAAGGATGATGCCGGCTGCGATCCCGAGCATGCCGATCGCGGTCCCGACGGTCACAAAGATCCGAAGCAGCGACGCCCGCGAGGCGCCCATCGTGCGCAGGATTGCAATGTCGCGGGTCTTGGCCCGGACCAGCATGATCAGCGACGACAATATGTTGAACACGGCCACCAGGATGATGATCGAGAGGATCACGAACATCACCACCCTCTCGACCTGAAGCGTCTCGAACAGCGATGCGTTCATCGTCTGCCAGTCGGTGATCACGCCGCGATTCGCGACCTTGGGCACCAGCGGGTCGATGATATTGCGCACATTGTCGGCATCGTTGGTCTTGATCTCGATCATCCCGATCTGGTCGCCCAGCAGCAGCAAGGTCTGCGCATCCTCCATCGGCATGATCACGAAGGCCTTGTCATAGTCATAGACGCCGACCTCGAAGATCGCGGCCACGTCATAGGCAATTTCGCGCGGGACCGTTCCGAACGGGGTGGATCGCCCCTGCGGATTGATGATCGTAATCCGGCTGCCCACCTGTGCGCCCAGCGTGGTCGCCAGACGGCTGCCGATGCCGACCCTGCCCGCTCCCGGCTCCAGCCGTGACAGGTCGCCGGCCACGGTTTTTCCGTCGAGCGTTTCATTGTTCAATATGTCCGGAACCAGCATGCCCCGGACCAGTACCGCCTCGACCCGGCCGTTGAAGGTGGTCAGCAAGGGCTGCTCGATCAGCGGCGAGGCGGAGACCACGCCCGGGGTCTCCCGGGTTTCCTCGAGCAGCTCTCGCCAATCCGGCAGGCGCCCGCCATAGCCCTGGATCACGGCATGGCCGTTGAGGCCGACGATCTTGTCGAACAGTTCGGCGCGGAAACCGTTCATGACGCTCATCACCACGATCAGGGCGGCAACGCCGAGCATGACCGCGACCAGGCTGATGCTCGCGACGAGGAAAATGAATCCCTCGCCCTTGCCGGGTAACAGATAGCGTTTTGCGATGACCCATTCATAGCGGGATAGGAGCATGATTTGCGGAAACTTCCTTGAATCGGGTTTCCCTGCCTTTACGGTTGCAGGCCGGAGCAAGCAAGTGGCATGGCACTAACATGCTGTTGCCGATATGACACAAGTTTTGACCAATCTTTAGGAATGGGTCAAATTTACCATGACAAATTTATGTCATTCGATCAGACATGCCTACAGAATCAAACATCTCGATTAACGGGTCATGGTTCAGGGATCCTTTCCGGTTCCGCCAAATGTTGGGGGACAAGCGGCGTTGAATAGGAAAGGAAAACAGGGGACGAATTAGTTCGTCACCATTTTCGCCCGGATGCTTACCGGCATCCGGGCGTTTTTTTGCGCAGAAAAATTTCAAGACACTGTAAATTCGCCCTTTTCTGACTCTTGAAATCCAGCCATTTGATCATATCTTGGACAGTGTGGAACGCCATCAGGGTTTCACATCAACGAACCGGATGCCGCATGTGCGGGTCCAGATTTACATTGCTCAATTGAAGAGGATATAGATATGAATCGTTTAGACTTTACCCCCTACCGCCGCTCGACCGTGGGATTTGACCGGCTGTTCGACCTTCTTGAAAATAACGCTCGCGCGCAGCAATCCGAGAATTACCCGCCGTTCAACATCGAACGCAGCGGCGAAGACCATTACCGGATCACGCTTGCCGTCGCCGGCTTCAAGGATGACGAAATCGAAATTACCGCCCAGCAGAATTTGCTGCTCGTTGCCGGCAACAAGCAGGCCGAAGACAATGAAGGCAAGCAGTTCCTGCACATGGGCATCGCCAACCGCAACTTCGAACGGCGTTTCGAACTCGCCGATTTCGTTCGCGTCGAAAATGCCGCGCTCGCCGACGGCTTGCTGGTCATCGATCTGGTCCGGGAAATCCCGGAAGCGATGCGCCCGCAGACGATCGCCATCAACAAGGGCGACAATGTCACCAAGATCGCGGACAAGCGGGACAAGAAAGAAGACAAGGCTGCATAAGCCTGTCTTGAAACCGAAAGGAAAGAGGCAGCCGGAGCGATCTGGCTGCCTCTTTTTTATGGGTAAAATGAAATGGGGCAGCCGGATGAGGATCCGACTGCCCCTGACACCCGCTTGGTGTCACTCTCGACGAAATTTAGCCCGGGTCGCAAAAGGCCAAATGCCGTCAAGAATCTGCTTCGGCAATATGGGAGAGCATCGCATGGTCCAATATCCGGACCTTCCCGCTCTCCACTGCCACGATCTGGCTTTCAGACCAGGATGACAGCTGCCGATTGATATGTTCACGCGACATCCCGGCGAAATTGCCGAGTTCGCTCTGGCTCAGGTCCAGTTTCAGTCGCCCTTCTTCCGCGCCCACCACGGAGAGCCTGAGCAAATAGCGCGCCAGGCGGGGTCCCGACGTATAAGCGCGATCTCCTTCGATCATGCTATTGGCCGTCCGGATCCGCTTGGCCATGACTTTCAGCAGGCGCAGCGCCATATTCTTGTGCTTGGCGAGAATGTCCTCAAAAGCGGCGCGCGTTATCGACAGCGCGGAGGTCGGCTCGATGGCGGTGACGCTGGCGGTCCGCTCGCCGCCGTCCAGCAGCGCAATTTCGCCCAGAACCTGGCCGGCTTCAGCATAATCGAGAACAACTTCATTGCCATTGCTGGCGATCATGCTGGTGCGCGCATTGCCTGACAATAATATCAGCAGCGAGTTTCCAGGATCGCCTTGCATGATCAATTCATCCCCCTTCTTATATTGCACAAAATGGCCACGCAATATCAGGTCCGCCAGCTCGGCTTCATCGCAATCAGCAAACAGGCTGTGTTCAGCCAATATATTTGCCAGTTCCTCAGCGTTCACTGTATCTGTTCCTCAATCCGCTTCGGAAGCCATTGCTAACATCCTTCTGCGGCATGCTTGTGACATTAGTCACTTCTTGCGAAAATAGATTGGACAGATTCGACATGTACCCGAACCTGCCATTTTTGATGGCTTTGGATGGCTAGACGAGGCGACTTTGCTGCAAGGCGGCGGCTATGAAAGACGCAAACAGCGGATGTGGGTCAAAGGGTTTGCTCTTGAGTTCCGGATGGAACTGGACGCCGATAAACCAGCTGTGATCGGGCCTCTCGACGGTTTCCGGCAGTTCGCCATCCGGTGACATGCCCGAGAATATCAGGCCGGTTTCTTCCAGCTGTTCGACGTAGCCCTTGTTCACCTCATAGCGGTGACGATGGCGTTCGCTGATTTCGCGCGTGCCGTAAATTTCCGCGATTTTCGAGCCCTGCTGCAATATGGCGTCATAGGCACCAAGGCGCATGGTGCCACCGAGATCGCCGCCCGCTTCCCGCTTCTGCAGACCTTCTTCGGTCATCCATTCGGTGATCAGGCCGACAACCGGTTCGTCGGTTTCGCCAAATTCGGTGGTCGACGCGGTATCGATCTTCGCCAGATTGCGGGCAGCCTCGATACAGGCCATTTGCATGCCAAGGCAGATGCCGAAAAACGGGATATTGTTCTCGCGGGCAAATTTGACCGATCCGATCTTGCCTTCGCTGCCCCGTTCGCCGAAGCCGCCGGGTACCAGGATCGCATGCAACGGCTCCAGCTTGGTCGCAAGATCCTCTTCATTCTCGAACAGCTCCGCATCCAGCCAGCGGACCTGCACCTTGACCCGGTTGGCAAGACCGCCGTGGAACAGAGCCTCCTGCAGCGATTTATAGGCGTCCTGCAGGCCGACATATTTGCCGACCACGCCGACGATCACTTCGCCTTCGGGATGCTCGATCCGCTCCATGACATCATACCAGCGGGACAGGTCCGGCTCCGGCGCGTCATCTATGCCGAAGGCGCTCAGCACCACATTGTCCAGGCCTTCCTGGTGATATTGCAGCGGCACGTTGTAGATGTTGCTCGCATCCAGCGCCGGAATTACCGATTCCTTGCTGACATTGCAGAATTGGGCGATCTTGGCCCGTTCGGTATCGGGCAGCGGATGCTCGCAGCGGCACAGCAATATGTCCGGCTGGATGCCCAGCGACGTCAGTTCCCGGACGCTGTGCTGCGTGGGCTTGGTCTTGAGCTCGCCGGCGGCGGCGATATAGGGCACCAGCGTGACGTGCACGGAAATCGCGTTGTCGCGGCCGACCTTGTTGCGCAGCTGGCGAATCGCCTCGATGAACGGAAGGCTCTCGATATCGCCGACCGTCCCGCCGATCTCGCAAAGCACGAAATCGATGCCTTCCAGCTTGTCTTCGGCAAATTCCTGAATCGCGTCCGTAACGTGCGGGATCACCTGCACGGTCGCGCCGAGATAGTCTCCGCGGCGCTCCTTGGTGATGATCGACTGGTAGATTCGGCCCGATGTCACATTGTCGGATTGCAGCGACGGGACGCCGGTAAAGCGCTCGTAATGGCCAAGATCGAGGTCGGTCTCGGCACCGTCGTCGGTGACATAGACTTCGCCATGCTGATAGGGCGACATCGTGCCCGGATCAACGTTGAGATAGGGGTCAAGTTTCCGGATTCGCACGGAATATCCGCGAGCCTGCAAAAGCGCGCCGAGGCTTGCCGCCATCAGACCTTTGCCAAGAGAGGAAACCACACCGCCGGTAATGAAAATATATCGCGCCATGGGAGGAGAGGCTTAAGGCGTTATCACCACAAATGGCAATCCCGCGAATCCGGAAAAGTGAAATAAATATTATTTTTAGGGGCTAGCTGAACAAGACCGAATGGCGGTTGACCCGGCACATCTCGTCAATCGCCGCTCCAAAGCGGCCATCCGATGCGGCGGGTGGTTCGAAAAAGGCTTATTGGTCCAGCGGAACGGAGCTGGTCGCTGGTGCTTCATCTTCCGCTGCTGCAGCTGCTGCTGCTGCGAGAGGATCGTCGCCGACCAGAGGAACGTCGTCAGCCGGTGCCGAAACCGGCGCGCTCGTATCGCGCTGCAGGCTCTGGTCGATGGTTTCTATCTTGCCTTCGGCAGCCGCCATGACCGCCAGGGTGATCGACAAGGCCACGAACAATACCGCCAGCACGGATGTTGTCCGGGTCAGCAGATCCGCCGCACCGCGCGCCGACATCATGCCGGAAGGCGATCCGCCGACACCCAGTCCGCCGCCTTCGGATTTCTGCATCAAAATGACGCCCACCAGCATGGCGGCTACTATGGCTTGAAGGACAGTGACAAAAAGAAACATGGAATTTCCGAACTAATATGACGAGCATGCGCTCTGGCGTGCAGCGCACATAGCGATTGGCCGGTCCGAGTTCAAGCGCTGAAAATAGCCGCCGAAGGATAGCGGTGGACCGGAAGATTGCGGAAATAATCCGGAATCGAGGCTACCGCGCGAATCATGGCAGGCTTCGGTCCGAACTTTGCCTCCGCGCCGCTCGCTTCAGCAGGCGGCAGCCGCCTCGATAATCGGTCCGAATTTTGCCGCCGTCAGGCTGGCGCCGCCAACCAGTCCACCATCAACATTGGGGATCGCCAGCAATTCTGCCGCGTTGCCGCCATTCATCGATCCGCCGTACAGGATCCGCACCTCATCGCTCCCCTGCCCCATCAATTCGCCCAGCTTGGCCCGGATGGCGGCGTGCATTTCCGCGACATCGCTGGCCTCCGGAACACGGCCGGTGCCGATCGCCCATACCGGTTCATAGGCAATCGTCAGCCAATCGGCGCTGGCACCGGCGGGAAAGGACCGCGCCAGTTGCACCGTGACAATCTCGATGGCCTGCCCCGCATCGCGTTCCTCTTCGGTTTCTCCGACACAGATAATACCGCCCATGCCGGCGGCGTGGACCGCCTCGGCCTTGGCCTTCACCTCGGCATCGCCCTCCTGCTGATCGGCCCGGCGTTCGCTGTGGCCGAGGATCGAATAGGTCGCGCCCGCTTCCTTGAGCATCGCCGCCGACAGGCACCCTGTATGCGCGCCGCTCTCGGCATAATGGCAATCCTGCGCGCCAATGGCGAAGCCGGGATTGGCCTGTGCGGCCGCCGCGATCAATGTGGCAGGCGGACAGATGCCGACATCGGCACCGTCATGATTGGCAGCGATCGCGGCAATGGCAGCGATATCCGAAAGCTGCGCGCGCAGTCCGTTCATTTTCCAGTTGCCGACAATATATTTCCGGTTCGCCATGATGCCCCTGCCTTTTTGATTTTCTCAATTCCCTTCCGCTAACAAATATCCTTCCGCTTGCCAATTTCCTTCGGCAGTCTTTTGCTTGAACCAAAATGCCAAGCCGCCTAAAGCAGGCGCAAATCCACTCCCGCAATGGAATATCTCATTCATGATCAGTTTTTTCCGCCGTATTTTTTCTTCGAAACTGGGCCTTTTCCTGACGTTCTGTTTCCTCGGCCTGATCGCCATAGCCTTTGCGACGGCCGACGTTTCGAGCAGCGGCACGTTCGGAGGCGTTACCGGCTCCGGAACGGCTGCCAAGGTCGGCGACAGCAAACTGAGCACGGCGGAACTCAGCCAGTCCGTGAACAATGCCTTTCGCACCGAACAGCGCGAGAATACCGGACTCGATCTCAAAACCTATATCAACGGCGGTGGCTTCGACGACGTATTGGAACGCCTGATCAACAGCTTTGCCATTGCCGATTTCGGCACCAAATATGGCATGGCCGCGGGCAAACGTCTGGTTGACGGAGAAATTGCCAATATCGGCGCATTCCAGGGCGCGGACGGACAGTTCAGCGAGGAAAATTTCCGTCGCGCGCTGCAACAGCAGGGCATCAGCGAGACGCAGTTGCGCGATGATTTCACCCGCAACCTGCTCGCCGACCAGTTGCTGACGACCGCCGGATTCGGAGCGGCCGTTCCGCAGAAGCTGGTCGTTCCCTACGCTTCTCTGTTGCTGGAATCGCGTGAGGGACAGATTGCCACCATTCCGTCGGTCGCCTTCATCGACAACGAAAAGCCGGCGAAAGCTGCCGTCGAAGCCTTTTATGCCAAGAATGCCTCGCGCTACACGATTCCGGAGCGCCGGACGATCCGCTATGCCCTGTTCGAAAAATCCCGGTTCAATGACAAGATCAAGCCGACCGAAAAGGAAATCGCGGGCTATTATAATCTGAACAAGGCCCGCTATTCGGCCAGCGAGACCCGCAATCTCAATCAGGTGATCGTACCGACGGAAGCAGCCGCCAAGGCGCTGGCCGACAAGATCAAGGCCGGCACCTCGCTCGAGCAGGCCGCTCAGTCGGTCGGCCTGTCTGCTGCGGAGGTGGGATCGGTCAGCAAGACCGACTTTGCCAATAGCGCTTCGCAGGCCGTGGCCAATGCCGCATTCTCGGTCCGTGCCGGCGAAATTGCGGGTCCCGCACAAAGCGCGCTCGGCTGGCACATCGTTAAGGTCGAAGGGATCAAGCAGATTCCCGCCCGCCCGCTGGAGCAGGTCCGCACCGAGATCGTCAACGAACTGACCCGCGACAAGATCGAAGAAGCGATGGCCGAACTGACGGTCCGGATGGAGGATGAATTTGCCGACGGGGCAACGCTGGCCGACATTGCCAAGGCGGAAAATCTGAAGGTGGAATCCACGCCGGCGCTGCTTGCCAATGGCCAAAATCCGAATGACCAGAATTATCGGCCCATTCCGGAGATGCAGCAGATTCTGCCGATCGCCTTTGCTGTGGAAGCGGATTCCGAGCCGCAGGTCGTCGAAATCATCCCCGGCCAGCAATATGCCGTGGTTGACGTGACCGCAGTCACCGAAGCCGCGCCCCCGCCCTTGAATCAGATCGAGCAACTGGTCACCCGGGACTATCTGCTCGACCAGGGATCGAAAAAGGCCAAGGCGGTTGCAGACAAGATCGCAAAAGCGGTCAGCGGCGGAACCCCTCTTTCCAAGGCGGTCGCCGATGCCGGGGTAAAATTGCCCGGCATTCAGAATATCTCGTCGACCCGCGCCGATCTTGCCCGCCAGAGCCAGCAGGGACAGGTACCGCCACCGCTCAGCCTGATGTTCAGCATGGCCCAGGGCACCGCCAAGTCGCTGGCCGCGCCGCGCGACCAGGGATGGTTCGTGGTGGTCCTCGACAAGCTCAACCGGGGTGACGCGTCCAAACGCGAAGACCTGCTGCAGGCCACCCGGGCCCAGTTCAAGCAGGTGTTCGGCAATGAATATACCGCCCAGTTCATCAACGCGATGAAGGCCGATATCGGGGTCAAGCGCAACGAGGACTCGCTTTCCGCGCTGAAGAATCAGCTCCTCGGCGGCAATTAACCATTCGATGGCGGGCAGTTTCGGCATCGAAGCGGCGCGCGCGGCACTGGACAGCGGCAAGCCGGCGCTGATCTGGCGGCGCCAGGTCGCGGACACCGAAACGCCGGTCTCCGCCGCCCTGAAACTGATGGAAGAAGGCCGCGGCGATTTCCTGCTGGAATCGGTCGAGGGCGGCGAGACGCGCGGGCGGCACAGCCTGATCGGCCTCGCGCCCGACCTTGTGTTCCGCGCCGATGGTCAACAGGCCTCGATCAACCGCGACTGGCTTCGGGACCGTGACGCATTCACGCCGGAGAGTGAAGACAGCCTCGCCGCCCTGCGCAACCTGGTCAGGGCCTGCCAGATGGACGTGCCGGAAGAGCTGCCTCGGGCACTGGCCTGCCTGGTCGGCTATTTCGGCTATGAAACCATCGGGCTGGTCGAGAAACTGCCGCGCGCGCCGCAATCGGAACTGGACCTGCCCGACATGCTGTTTGTCCGGCCGACGGTGATCCTGATCTTCGATCGGCTGGCCGACGAGCTGTTCCTGGTCGCGCCGGTATGGCCGGAGACCGAAGGAGATAGCGACGCTAAGATCGCGGCAGCGGAAGAGCGGCTCGACGAAGCGCAGCGCGGCCTCTCCGCCCCCGTTCGTCCTGAGCTTGTCGAAGGACGATTGCCAGCCAATGCAGAGACTGGCTTCGACAGGCTCAGCCCGTACGGAGTGGAGTTTACCGCGCAGCTTCCAGCCGAAAAATATGCCGAGATGGTGCTGCGCGCCAAGGACTATATCGAGGCCGGGGATATCTTCCAGGTGGTGCTGGCCCAGCGCTTCACCACCCCCTTCACCCTGCCCCCGATCGAACTCTATCGCGCGCTCCGCCGGATCAACCCGTCGCCCTTCCTGTTCTTTCTCGACCTGCCCGGCTTTGCGCTGACCGGCTCGAGCCCGGAAATCCTGGTCCGCGCGCGCGACGGCGAAGTCACCATCCGGCCGATCGCCGGCACCCGCCCGCGCGGCAAGAATGCCGCCGAGGACAAGGCCAATCGCGACAGCCTGCTCGCCGATCCCAAGGAACGGGCCGAGCATCTGATGCTGCTCGATCTCGGCCGCAACGATGTCGGCCGGGTGGCGAGTGCGCACAGCGTCGAGGTCACCGACAGCTATACCGTCGAATTCTACAGCCATGTCATGCATATCGTGTCCAATGTCGTCGGCCAGCTGGCCCCCGGCAAGGACGCGCTCGACGCGCTGTTCGCCGGCTTCCCCGCCGGCACGGTCAGCGGCGCGCCCAAGGTGCGCGCCTGCCAGATTATCGCCGAACTCGAACCCGAAACCCGGGGCGCCTATGCCGGCGGCGTCGGCTATTTCTCGCCCGATGGCAGCATGGACAGCTGTATCGTGCTCAGAACCGGGATCGTGAAGGACGGCATGCTGCATGTGCAGGCCGGCGCCGGGATCGTCGCGGACAGCGTTCCGGCCTATGAACAGGCCGAATGCGAGGCCAAGGCCGGGGCGTTGCTGGCCGCCGCGAAAGAGGCGGTGCAGCGGGCGCGGGATGTGGGGTTCGGGCAATAGGCCGAACAAGCGGCTACCGGCTTGAAAATCGGCATACAGAAGCGGGTTGCGAACCGATTATCGTCGCTCAGGCCGCCCGCACCACCGAAAGATGCGACTCGCTCCGTCTGATCGACAGCTGAATCTGCTCGACCACAAAGTCGATCAGCGCGCGGATATGGGGCTGCCGGCGGGCGTCGTCCGTCGTCACCATCCAGCCCGGCGTGGTCAGTTCGGCAATCGGCGGCAGCAGACGGACCAGGCCGCGCGTGTCATCCCCCATCAGGCAGGGCAGGATCGATGCACCGATGCCGGAACGCACGCTGGTGATGATGCTCGAAAGGCTGCTGGCCCGGTGGGTGACCTGCGCGTCGGGAAAATGCTCCGCCAGCCAGCTGTTGATCGTTCCCCCCTGGTTTATCGTCAGGACCAGCGGATAGCGGCTCATGTCGGCAAGATCGTCCGGCATGCCGAATTTCTCGACCAGTTGCTCGTGGGCATAAAATGTTTCCTGCATGTCGACCAGATGGCGAACGACCAGGCTTTCCTCCGTCGGCTTCTTGCCAAAGCGAAGCGCGACGTCGGCCGCGCCGCGCGCGATGTCCAGATTTTCGTCCGAGGTCATGATCTCCAGCTGCAAGTCCGGATAGCGGGCGCGGAGCAAGCCGAGCGTCGGAATGATCCAGGCGTTGGCGGCCGATTCCACCGTCGTCAGCCGGACGGTACCCGCGACACGGCGGGCTTCGGCCGCGATGCTGTCGGTAAAGGCCATGGCAGCGGCCTCCACCGATTCCGCCGCGGGCACGATGGATTCGCCGCGCGATGTCAGGCGATAGCCGGAAGGCTTGCGGACAAACAGCTTCACGCCAACGGCCTCTTCCAGCGCCGTGATCCGGCGGGATATCGTCGACTGGCTTACTCTGAGACGTTTCGCAGCACGAAGTGTGCTGCCAAGGCGGGCAACTGCAAGAAAATAGCGCAGGTCATTCCAGTCCAGCATCGCCGTTTCTCGGGATATTGTCAGCTATGCATATCTGCATAACATATTTGCAGGACTGGTGTTAGCGCCGCAATCCAAATCGGCTTATTTGGGATTCACGACAGCGGATCATTCCACCGTCGAAATTGCAGCCCGAGAAAATGGAGAATCGAAATGAGCAAGTTGAACCTTATCACCATCGGCGCCGCCTTTCTGGCCACTGCCACGAGCTTTTCCCTGGCCCTGGCGTCCTTTCCGATGGCCCTATTGAGCGCATAGCCCGGATATGGCCCCGACCGGCGGATCATGGAAAGAAAGACATCATGTCCCACGAACGCGCGACCCTGATTTCTGCATTGGTGGGATTTCTGGCCACCAGCGCCTTGATGATCCTGGCGCACAATCTGATCAATGTGTGAAATCATATCCGAAATATAAGGGCGGACCGGCAGGCTGATCAGCCGCAGCATGAATCGGTCCGTTCCGCATTCGAATCATTCGGGGAGCCCGACCCCCAACCCCTATTCCAGCATCTTCGGCGCTTCCTTCTGCAACTTCGCCTTGATCTTGTTGGCGAACATCGCGAGCATCGGCGGCAGGTCGAACAGGGCAAAGACCTCGTCTTCGCGCACATGCATGTCGGCGCTGATCCGCTGCCCGATCGCCTCCAGCGTGAAGTGGAGATGGTCCCCTTCCCAGTGGTGGCCGGTCAGGCTGGCCCCGGGAATGATATCACTCAGCGTGTGGATGCCGCTGCCGATCCGGCTCTTGGCTTCCTCCACGCCCAGTTTGTGCGGGATATTGACGGTGACGGGCTCGCTCATGCCGCCGTCTACCAGATTTTCACCCGTTTTTCAGGCGGAATATACATGGCGCTGTCCGGCGTGATGTTGAATGCCTTGTACCAGGCGTCGATGTTCGGAACGACGCCGTCGACGCGATATTCCGTCGGGCTGTGCGGATCGGTCAGCAATTGCTCGCGCAGGGCGTTTTCGCGGGATTTGCCGCGCCAGACCTGCGCCCATGCGAGGAAGAAGCGCTGATCGCCGGTGAGACCGTCGAGTACCGGCTGCTCACCATGGCTGGCGACGTAGCGACGATAGGCGGAATAGGCCATTTCGAGGCCGCCCAGATCGCCGATATTTTCCCCCATGGTCAGCTTGCCGTTGACGTGAACCCCGGGAACCGGTTCGAACTTGTCATATTCCTCGCCAAGCTTTTTTGTCCGCGCCTCGAATTTCTCAGCAGATTCCTTGGTCCACCAGTCGCGCAGCTTGCCGGTGCCGTCGAACTGGCGCCCCTGATCGTCAAAGCCGTGGCCGATTTCATGACCGATGACGCCACCGATCGCGCCATAATTGACTGCCGGGTCGGCGTTGGGGTCAAAAAAGGGTGGCTGCAATATCGCGGCGGGAAAGGTGATCTGGTTGAGCAGCGGATTATAATAGGCATTCACGGTTTGCGGATTCATGTCCCACAGTTCGCGATCGACCGGATGGGGCAGGCGTGCCAGATCGATATCGAAGGCAAATTGCCGGGCCCGCTGTACATTGCCGAGCAGATCATCCCGCTTCACGACGAGCGGAGAATAGTCGATCCACTTGGACGGGTAGCCGATCCGGGGTTCAAAGGCGTCGAGCTTCTTCTGTGCCTCGCTGCGGGTCGCTTCGTCCATCCAGTCGCTCTTGCTGATCCTTTCGCCCAGGGCCGCAATCAGATTGTTCACCAGTTCGGTCATCTGCCGCTGGCTTTCGGCGGGATAGTGGCGATCGACATATTTCTGGCCGACTGCCTCGCCGATATTGTTGTTGATCAGGTCGACACCGCGTTTCCAGCGCTCTTTCTTGACCGGAATGTCGCGCAGCGTCTTGCTGAAGAAATTGAAATTGGCCTCGTCAAATGCCTCTGGCAAATAGCTCGCATTGTCGCTGATGAAATGGGCCGTCAGATAGTCTTTCCAGGTGCTGACCGGGACAGTTTCGAGCAACTTGCCGCTCGCGGTAATGGCGGTGGTTTCGGCGGCGATGATCGTATCGACCTTGCCAAAACCCATGCCTTCCAGCCAGCCGGTCCAGTCGAATTCCGGCGCCAGTTCCATCAGTTGCGCGCGGTTCATGGGGTTATAAATCTGCTTGATATCGCGCTGCCGCTCGGGGGCCCATTGTTCTTTGGCAAGGGCGGTTTCGAGCGCGATGATCCGGTCGGTCCTGGCCGCAGCATCGCTGATGCCCGCCAGTTCCTGGATTTTGATCAGATAGTCCCGATAGGCCGCGCGAAACTTGTCATATTCCGCGCCCTCCTTGAGATAATAATCGCGGTTGGGCATGCCCAGACCGTCCTGACCGGCCGCCACGATATATCGCGTCGGGTTGGCCGGATCCGGCAGGATGCCGACGCCAACCGGCGAGGCATAGCCGACGGTTCCGAACAATTTCAGCAGGCCCGCCCGGTCGTCGACGGCCTTTATCTTCGCCAGATAGGGTTCGAGTGGCTTGGTGCCCTGCTTTTCGATGGCGCCCTGGTCCATCCATGCGCCGTAAAAAGCCCCGACTTTCTGGTCCAGCGCATCGGCTTCGTCGCCTTGCGCCGCGAGAGCGTCGAGGATCGCGCGGACCTGTTCGTCGGAACGCTCGCGCAGCATGTCGAATGAGCCATAGCGTGACCGGTCCTCGGGAATTTCCACGGTATCGAGCCAATGGCCGTTGGCATAACGGAAAAAGTCCGCACCCGGCTTTACCGAAAGATCGCGCGCACTGAGGTCGATTCCCCATGCACCGAGCTCGGGTTTAGCGGATTCCGCCGCCGCTGCATCGTCTGCAACCGCCGTCGGGCGGTCCTTCGCCAGGCCTGGCATCGCCGCCGAGAGGGCAAGCAGGGAGGCAGCAGCGGATAGAAAAATGGAGCGGGATTTCATGGGGCGGGAGTCCTTTTGGTTACGACTGATAACAAGATGGACGGCGGGCACATCAATTTCAATCGGAATCAACCGGAATTATCAGCCTTTTCCGGAATTTCGATCGTCATAACCGACACGCCATGCGATATTCCGCTTGGCCGCTTATCCCCGCCCCGTTAGACCCCGCTGATGATTCTGGTTATCGACAATTATGACAGCTTCACCTTCAACCTGGTCCATTATCTGATGGAACTGGGCGCCGAGGTGCGGGTGGAGCGCAACGATGCGCTGACCGCCGGCGAGGCGCTGCGCACCAATGCCCAGGCCTTCCTGATCTCGCCCGGTCCCTGCACCCCCAATGAAGCGGGCATCTCGCTCGATCTGGTCGCCGCCTGCGCCGATGCCGGCAAGCCCCTGCTCGGCGTCTGCCTCGGCCATCAGAGCATCGGCCAGCATTTCGGCGGCAAGGTGGTGCGCGGCGGCCTGATGCACGGCAAGACATCGCCGGTGACCCATGACAGCAGCGGCGTCTTTGCCGGCCTGCCGTCGCCCTACACCGCGACCCGCTATCATTCGCTGATCGTCGAGGATATTCCCGCCTGCCTGCCGGTCAACGCGACCGCCGATGATGGCTCGGTGATGGGCTTCCGCCACGAGAGCCTGCCGATCCACGGCGTGCAATTCCACCCGGAGAGTATCGCGACCGAACATGGCCACGCCTTGCTCGCCAATTTCATGGCGATTGCGGGGATCGAAGCGAAGGAAGCGGCATGACCCTGCCCGATCCGGCCAGCCCGCTCTCCGAAGCAGCGGCCCGCGACGCCTTTGCCGCGATTCTGGACGGATCCGGTGCCGAACAGGATATTGCCGCCTTTCTGACCGGCCTGGCCGACCGGGGCGAGACCGCCACCGAAATAGCCGCCGCCGCCACCGAAATGCGCGCCCGGATGATCGGCGTCGATGCACCCGAAAATGCCATCGATGTCTGCGGCACCGGCGGCGATGGCAGCCACAGCCTGAACATTTCCACTGCCACCTCGCTGGTTGTCGCAGCCTGCGATATCCCGATGGCAAAGCACGGCAACCGTGCCGCCTCGAGCAAGGCGGGCGCGGCGGATACGCTGGAGGCGCTCGGTCTCGATCTTGCGAAGGCCGCGAGCAAGGCGGAGCATAATCTGCGCGAGATCGGCATCGGCTTTTTCTTCGCGCCCAACCATCATCCGGCGCTTGGCCCGCTCGCCCCGATCCGCAAGGCGATCGGCCGCCGGACGATCTTCAATCTCTTGGGACCGCTGTGCAATCCGGCGCGGGTCCGACGCCAGCTGATCGGCGTCGCGTCACCTGATCTGGTCGAGACCTATGCCGATGCCGCGCTGCAGCTGGGCTATGACAAGGCGATGATTGTCTCCGGCGAGGAAGGGCTCGACGAACTCAGCATTTCCGGGCCCAGCCGGGTGGCGATGATCAGCGACGGCGCCGTTACCATCAGCCGCATCACCCCCGAAGATGCAGGCCTGACCCGCCATCCGGCGGAAGCGATAAAGGGCGGGGATCCGGCCTATAATGCCGCAGCACTCAAGGCGCTGCTGCTCGGCGAAAAATCCGCCTATCGCGATGCCGTATTGCTCAACAGCGCCGCCGCGTTAATGGTGGCCGGCGAGGTCGACAGCTGGGAAGCCGGCGTCGAGGAAGCGGCGGAAATACTCGACAAGGGCCTTGCCCATGCCCTGCTCGGCTGCTGGATTGCCAACCAATGAACAAGCTCGACGAAATCTGCGCGGTCAAGCGCGACCATGTCCGGGACCGGAAGGCTGAAGTGTCGGATTCCTTCCTGGAAGACGCCATGCAGCGACAGAGCGCGCCGCGCGGCTTTGCCGCAGCGATCCGGACCAAGGCGACGGACGGTTTCGCGCTGATCGCCGAGATCAAGAAGGCCAGCCCGTCCAAGGGCCTGATCCGCGAGGATTTCGATCCCCCGGCCCATGCCCGCGCCTATCAGGCCGGCGGTGCCGCCTGCCTGTCGGTGCTGACCGACAGCCCCTATTTCCAGGGCGAGGACGACTATCTGATCGCCGCGCGCGCCGCGGTCACCCTGCCCTGCCTGCGCAAGGATTTCATGGTCGACCCCTGGCAGGTCGCCGAATCGCGGGCGCTGGGCGCCGATGCGATCCTGATCATCATGGCGGTGCTGAACGATGCCCTGGCCGCCACAATCGAGGCGGAGGCACTGGCGCTCGGCATGGATGCGCTGATCGAGGTGCATGACGAGGCGGAGCTGGAACGGGCGCTGAAATTGCAGTCGCCCTTGCTCGGCATCAACAACCGCAATCTCAAGACTTTCGAGACCAGTCTCGAGCAGACCGAGCGGCTGGCGAAGCTGGTGCCCGAGGACCGGATCATGATATCGGAAAGCGGTATCTTCACTCATGCGGATTGCCAGCGGCTCTCCCGATCGGGTGCCCGCGCCTTTTTGGTAGGTGAATCTCTCATGCGACAGGATAATGTGGAGACCGCAACCCGCGCGCTGCTGACAGGAAACCAATGAGCAAACTGACCCATATCGACGGCGACGGCGCGGCCCATATGGTCGATGTCGGGGACAAGACGGACACGGTCCGCGAAGCCCGGGCCGAGGGCCGGATCGCGATGAAAATGGAAGTATTGGAGGCAATAAAGGCCAATGCGATGAAGAAGGGCGATGTGCTGGCCACCGCCCGCATTGCCGGGATCATGGCGGCAAAGAAGACCAGCGACCTGATCCCCCTGTGCCACCCGCTGGCGCTGACCAGGGTGGCGGTCGATTTCGACTTTCTGGACGATGGCATCGTGGTCCGCTCGCTGGCCCGGCTCACCGGCAAGACTGGCGTAGAAATGGAAGCCTTGACAGCCTGTTCGGTGGCACTCCTCACAATCTATGACATGTCCAAGGCGATGCAGAAGGATATGGTGATCCGCGATATCCGTCTGCTCAGCAAGACCGGCGGCAAGTCGGGAGACTGGACGGCGGGATGAGCGTCTTGCTGCCTCTGGACCAGGCGCAGCAGCGACTGATTGCGCTGGCCTTCCGCCTGCCCGCCGAAACGCTTTCCGTTCATGATGCGCTTGGCCGCTATCTCACAGACGATCTGATTGCGAAGCGCGAGCAGCCGGCCGCCGACATGTCGGCGATGGACGGCTATGCGATCCGCTTCGCGGACCGCGACGGCCCCTGGACACTGGTCGGCGAATGCAAGGCCGGCAGCCCGCCCTGTGCCGCCCTGAAACCGGGAGAAACCGCGCGCATTTTCACCGGAGCGCTGCTGCCCGAAGGTGCCGATACCGTGGTGATGCAGGAAAATGTCGAGGCCGACGGCAATACCATACGCCTGACGGAAGAGCCCTCACCCGAAAGGGGCCGCCATGTCCGCCACCAGGGCGGCGATTTTGCCAGGGGCAGCATGGGGCTGCCCGCTGGCAGCCTGCTGAATGCGGCGGCGCTCGGTGAAGCGGCGATTGCCGGCCATGGCGCACTGTCGGTTGGTCGGCAGCCCCGCGTGGCGGTCGTTTCCACCGGCGATGAACTGGTCGCGCCGGGCAGCGCCACCCTGCCCCACCAGATCCCCGCCAGCAATGACGTCATGCTGTCAGCGATGCTGTCCGGCCTGACCGCCGAAACCCTCCGCCTGAGCCGAATTCCGGATGATATGGATGTGCTGTGCGCGGCGCTGGAAAGCGCGAAAGACTGCGATATCATCGTCACCATCGGCGGCGCCTCGGTCGGCGACCATGATCTGGTCGGCCCCGCCTTCCGCCAGCTCGGCGCCGAAATCGACTTCTACAAGATCGCGATGCGACCGGGCAAGCCGGTTATGGCGGGAAAGCTTGGCAACACAGTGATACTGGCGCTACCCGGCAATCCGGCCTCCGCCTTTGTCTCGGCAATCCTGTTTCTGCTGCCGCTGGTCCGCTTCATGGCCGGAGCCGCAAGCTATCTCCCCGCCTATCAGAGCGCCCCGACCACCGAAACCCTCCCCGCCAACGGGCCCCGCGCCCAGTTTCTGCGCGCCAGGGTCGACCAGGCCGGGATTACACCGTTTGACAGCCAGGACAGCGCCAAGCTTTCGGTGCTCGCTGCAGCCAATGCGCTGCTTTACCGACCGGCAGAAGCGGAGGCGGCTGAGGCGGGGGCAATGGTGCCTTATATTGCGATATAGCTTCCGGGGTCCCGAGAAATTGTATCGATACCAGCAATTTACGCTTGGTTTCTTAGGCTCTTTACTATCGTTCCCTAAGGGCTCTTCGCTATCGGCATCCTGCTAGAGCGCGCCAAAAGGCAGAAAATGGATGAAAAGCGGACTGGCAGTTCTTGATCGAATGTTCAGAAAACCGGACGTCAAACGGACTGCCCTGTATCTTTTCCGATTCACTCTCAGTCCAGATTTACGCGCAAATCACTTGTGACAGCGGCATGTTGGGAATATGTTCGCGGGGCGGAAATTCACCATGTGGGCGATCATTGAGCTAGGACAACAATTCGGGGGAGTGATGTGGCGGAATCGACTACCGATCAAAAAATCCTACCGGACAGGCCCGACACTCAACATACCGTTTTTCTGAGTTATACCCGAGCCGATCAAAAAAATGCCCTGCTGATTGTTGACGCACTGGAAGCGGCAGGCTTTTCTGTCTGGTGGGACGGGCTGCTGGCTGGCGGCGAGCGATTTGCAAGCACCACTGAGGCTGCTCTGGCAAATGCAAGCGCGGTGGTGGTTCTCTGGTCGAAGGCATCCATTGATTCCCATTGGGTTCACGACGAAGCCACGCGCGGACGAGATACGGGCAGACTGGTGCCCCTGTCTCTGGACGGCAGCGAACCGCCGCTCGGATTTGGCCAGTTTCAATGCATTGATGTGTCGCAAGGCAAGACAAGGCCGGACAGCCCGGAAATGCAGAAAATGTTGCGTGCGGTTGGCGCGCTGCACAAGGACCAGAGGCAACCGGAGAAATTGGCAACCGCCGCATCTCCCGTTGTCGGACGACGGGCATTGTTGATGGGCGGCACCGTGATCGCTGCATCGGTCGGCGGCCTGACGGCCTGGAAAACCGGCCTGTTTGGCGGTGATCCATTACCCAGCAGCATAGCCGTACTGCCTTTTCTCAATTTGAGCGGTGATCCCAAGCAAGCCTATTTCTCGGATGGACTGGCATCGGAAATCCGCGCCGTTCTGTCGCGCAACAAATTGCTGCAGATCGTGGGCCAGGCATCGTCCGATATATTCCGCGATCGAAAAACCGATGCAAAAGTGATTGCCGATCAGCTGGGTGTGTCCTTCCTGCTTGACGGCAATGTTCAAAAATCCGGCGATACGGTCAAGATAATCACCGACCTGACCGACGGCGCGACAGGGCTAAGCAAATGGTCGGAAACCTTTGAACGGCCGCTCGTCGATATTTTTTCACTCCAGTCCGAAATCGCATCCGCAGTCGCGTCCGCGCTTTCCCTCGCCATTGATGCCGAGAGTATGGCCAGTGATCACAAACAGACGGGTGGCACCAGGAGCGTGGCAGCATTTGATGCCTATCTGCGCGGGAAGGACCTGTTTGAACTTCATGTCGATGAAGCCAGCCAACGCATGGCACTTGCCAAGTTCGATGAAGCAATCGACATTGATCCGGAATATGCCGCCGCACGCGCTTCGCGATCCCGGGTGCTCGCGGTCATCGCCAGCCAATATGTAAAAGACGCCGCTCGGTTCGAATTGTTTGACGATGCGGTGGCTGAGGCTGAGCGCGCGACCCAGATCGCCGCTGAGTTCGCGCCCGGTTATAGTGCGCTGGGATATGCGCTGCTTTACGGAAAACTGGACATCAAGGGGGCCCGGAAACCGTTTGAGAAGGCGTATTCGCTTACCAGAAGCGATGTTGACGTGATCACCCGTTATGCCATTTTCTGCGCCAGGGTCGGAAGATTTGACGAAGCCGGGCTGGCCATCAGACGGGCGACCGAGTTGGACCCTCTGAGTTCTTCGGTGTTCAAATCAGCAGGTTCCATCAAATATGCGGCGCGACAATATCCCCAAGCCATTACGCTTAGCCAGCGAGCCCTTGAAATAAATCCCGAACGGAGCGTTGTGCACAGCACCATTGGCGACTCGTTTCTCATGCTCGGACAGCTGGACAAGGCGAAAGAGTCATATGCGCTCGAATCGAGTGACTCGTTCAGATTGGCGGGGCTTGCGATTTTGGAATATCGCGCGGGCGACAAGACGCGGGCACGAGAATATTACAATGAACATGTCGCCCAAATCGGCGATAGCGGAATATATCAGCAGGCAGAGATCTTGGCCCAATGGGGTGACCCTGATGCGGCCTTGGCCGCCCTGGAAAGGGCTCGAGCGGCCAGAGATGCAGGGATCCCCTACATGCTGAACGATCCGTTCCTGGATCCGCTGCGCGATGATGCGCGCTTTAAAGTCTTGCTATTGGAACTGGGCTTCCTATGATTTGGAAAGATGAAAAGAGGAGGGCTAGGTGCGAAAATTTATTCTAGGGTCTGTCGCGGTTCTGTTGGCAGCAGGTTTGACGGGCTGTTCCGGCGGGGCAGAGGACAATGCCGCGACAGATGACGTCGTCGCTGACGATGCAACCCCTGCGATGGATGCCCCTGAAGCGGCTGATAGCATGCCTGCTGGCGATACGACCAGCGGCGATCAGACAGGCGGCGACCAGACCGGTGGTGACCAGACCGGTGGTGACCAAAGCGATGATGCCCAATAGCCCGGGCAGCTTCTAGCCAGGACTGAAAGGCTGGATTTCCCAGTCCTGCCGTAGTCGCAACAAGCTGTTACGGCAGTCGCTCGACGGCCCCTTCCAGCTGGCTGATGCTTCGTTTGGCGCTTTCGATCCATTCGCCATATTGGGCTACGTCCACGAATAGCGACGGATTCTGCGCGCCATCCTCGCTGGCACCGCATCCCACGCCCCAGACAATTATCCCGACCTGGACTTTCTTGCTCCCCTGCCAGCGGATCACCGGCCCGCCGCTATCCCGGGTACAACTGAAAGTCGCCTCGCCGTTTTCGAATGACTTTGGTGTTTCGGCGCAGAGTTTCCTTTCGACAACGTTGCGATAGCCAGCGCGTTTCCGGCACTCTTCCGGGTCCAGAATTTCCATTTCCGCCATGCGGAGTTTTGCTTCGGTCAATTGCGGGCGACCGGGGGCCAGCACCTCGGTTCTTTGTCCCCGTTCCACCATGCCGGTATAGCCCCATCCCAATAACTGTACTCGATCGCGGGGGAGCGTTGCCCGGAATCCGCTCACGTCACCGGGCAGCAAGATTGTCTTTGGCGGTATCTTCCTGGATTTCGGTGTGATGCGCACCAGTGCGATATCATCCTTGGGATTGCCCGGCCGATATCCTGCGTGAGCAATGACGGAAACAATTCTGTACTTGGCGCCGCCTCTCTCCAGATCCTGAGTGCCGACGAGCACTTCGCGTGCTTTCAATACCTTTTTGCCCAGGACCGGGGCCTTCGCCACGCAATGGGCCGCGGTCAAGACGATGTTCGTGGAAATCAGGGTGCCAGCACAACGATGATAGAGCTGGAACGGTTTCTGGTCCTTGAGGTATTTTCCCCTTGAACCCAGCCTGCTATCGGCCTCGATTTGCGCCTTTGTGTAGGTCACCGTTGAATAGATCTGCACTTGCCACGGCGCGAACCCTGACGGTGCGATCGTTCCGCCACCCACCATCGGCATGGAGAGTTCAAAGCCGGAATATCTGGTGAAGGACGTGCTCCAGCCGGAGATCGTATTTGCATCGATTTCTCTCGGAAGTTCCGGGTCAGGGACATCGGTTATGACCTCGCACAGTATTTTCTCGAGCAGGCTTGAGCAACTGCCTCGATCCAGTTGCTCTGGTTTTTCGGAAGCGAAAAGCCCGTCCGCGATGGGAGAATTCGAGGATATTGTCAGAAAATCATATCTGCCTGCCTGGTCAAATTGAAACCCCGATTCGCCAAAATTTACAGAGAAGCTTTCACCCGGATTGATGGGATTATCGGGTGCCGTGACAAACGCCCATTCAATTTCATTGTCGGGCCTGGTCATCAACACATAGACAAATTGCGGTTGTTCGTTGCCGTCGAAGACATTGATTTCGAGCGAAAGCGGCGTTCGGACTCTTAGTCTCGTCGAGTTTTCGGTCTCGAGATACTGACTGTCTGGTGCATATCTGACATTGATATAGGCTCCGTGCCGGAAGGCCGGCATGATTCTCAATCCGAGAAGCGCTTTTTGTCGCTGGATTTTCCGCAATTCCGATTCAAGGCCTTGCGCGAAACTGCCGTCGTCCAGCCGACCGACGAAAATGGGAGCGGCCGCCTCTGACTCGCCTTCATCGGGTCCCTGGTTCCATTGCCGGTAGGTCGAACTGGCGGCGCGGAAATTCATGTCGATCAGATAGAAATTGTCTGGCCACTCCGGGTCGGCGCTGACTTCATATTCACTCGGCCAGCCGATCCGGACGCGGGGATTTTCACGCAATATCCGCTCAATTTCGTCGGCATTCTCACCCAGCTCTTCGCGCAATCCGATCGTGATCTTGCCTTTGGTCAGGTTGGGATTTTCGGTTGCGGTAACGATGGCCGCGGCAGGTGACACCCAGGACATGGCCAGCAGCAAGGCTGCCAATGCCGCGAGAAAAGCTGCCAATAGTCGATGTATCATGTGAAAAAAGGGTGCATGCTGACACAAGACACGGTCCATCATTGTCACCCTCCTTGCGGTTACATAGCATAACGCAAATCGATGTAAAAATTATCTTTTGCGCAGGAACCCGGCATGGCAGGAACGACATCCCGACCGTTGCCAAATTAGGATGACGACGGGATCGTCATTGTGTAACGGGAATTGCTGTTGATTGGGGATTTGCTTTGACCGGACCGGTTCATGCGCCAAAACTTGTGCTGTCGATTTACCTGCCCGGCCGAATTGCCGGAAACGATATCCGGCACGGATCATGAGCGCGGTAACGGCACCGCCACTGCCCAAAACCAGACTGAGCATCGGCGTAACCGGACATCGTGCCGATCATCCCCATTTTGCCGAAAACAGCGAACGCATCATTGCTGCAATGGCGACGATATTTGATGCCATAGATCTGGCGACATCGAGCGCACCATTGCTGCTCGGCCCCGATTCACTGGCTCCAATAAGATTGCACACATTGCTGGTTGATGGAACCGACCAGGCCGCGTCGAAATTGGCATTGGCAAGAAAGTGGCAGCTGGTCAGTCCCCTGCCGTTCGGCCAAAGACTGAATCTCGCGATCAACGCCCTGCCAGACAATGTTGAAGACGCCCGTGCCTTGCTGGCCGGAGAAGACCCGAAAGATCCGGATACAAAATCTCGTGTTGAAGCGATCCAGACGATCGCCCGGCAGGCCCGATTGTTCGAGCTTGCCGATCAGGATGACATCGTCGCCTCGCTTTATCTCGAGCATCTTGAGGCCAAGGATGATTTTTCCAGGGCGCAGAGCTTTGCGCTCGAAAGCGCCCAGCGTGCGGTGCTGGCCGGCCGGATTTTGATCGAACAGTCGGACTTCATCATCGCGGTTTGGGACGGGAAAAGCACTGCCAATCTGGGCGGCACCGGTCACACGGTGGCATCGGCCCTCGACCTCGGCGCACCCGTGGTCTGGATCGATCCGGCCGATCCTGAAAACTGGCGCATTCTTCACGCGCCTGAATCGCTGGCGCTTCTATCGAATGACGCAAAACAGCAAAATCGCGCGATGGAATTGTCGGCCATCATCAAGACGTCCCTTTGCCCGGATGAGGCAATTGCCACGGATGACAGTCCGGCGCATCGGGGCATTGCCGCCCTGACCGGCGAGCGATGGCATGACCGCAGCTCGCGCTTTGTTCACGCCTATCGGCGCATTGAGTCCCTGTTCGGCGGAGAGCGGCCGCGATTTGGTTCGCTGGTTCAGTCTTACGAGAAGCCGGATGAGATTGCTGCAGGAAGCGGCGCAAGGCTGTTGCGAACGGCCAATGATTTGCCTGGTGCCGATAAAGAGCTTGCCGAGAGGATTGAACATATCGCGCTGCGAAATTTTGCCTGGGCGGATGGCATATCGGCTCGCCTGTCGGATCATTATCGCGCCGGGATGGTCGTGAATTTCATGCTTTCGGCATTTGCGATCGTCGGCGGCATCCTCTACCTGCCGCTGGTCTCGCCGGATCAGAAATGGGGTTTCGCTCTTTTCGAATTCATCCTGTTGCTGGCCATCGTGATGATCACCTATCGCGGGCAGAAATATCGCTGGCATGGTCGCTGGTTCGAGACCCGCAGGGTGGCCGAATATTTCCGGCACAGTCCGCTGCTGCTGATGCTTGGCGTTGCGCGACCTCCGGGTCGCTGGCCGCGGGGTACCGAAACCTCCTGGCCGGAATGGTATGTCCGGTATGCGCTGCGCGATATTGGATTGCCCTGCGCCAAGGTGACAACCGGCTATTTGCGATCAACCCTGACTGCGCTGCTTGAAACGCATGTCACGCCGCAGTGCGACTATCATGCCAAAAAGGCCAGAAGGCTGAACGCCGTGCATCACAACCTCGATCGCTTCTCGGAATTTCTCTTCAAGCTGGCAATATTGTCGGTGGCGATCTATTTGTTGCTGAAGGCGGGATCAGCGCTGCATCTGGTGGATGCCGATCTGGTGGCCAGGCTTTCGAAGATATTCACGGTTTTGGGCGTCCTGTTCCCGACTTTCGGCGCCGCTATTGCGGGCATTCGTTATTTTGGAGATTTCGAGAGATTTGCAGCAATTTCAAAGATTACAGCCGAAAAACTGACGGCGATTTGTGATCGCGTGGAATTGCTGCTGTCGGCTCCGGATACGGCAATGGATTATCGGCGCGTCACCGAATTGATCCATGCCGCAGATGACATAGTCGTTGCGGAAATCGAAAACTGGCAGGCAGTGTTTGGCGGGAAACATATTACAGTGCCGGTCTAGGCAAGCGCCCAGATGATGGGACCTGGACGTCATGGCAAAATTGCGGATTAAACCGAAGACGTTGTTGAAATTGGCGACATTAAAGTCAGAGGGATCAATACGAATTGCTGTCGGATTCGAAGCGCTGACCGATTTGCTGCTAGGATTCAAGTCGGCGCTTGGCAGCGCTGCATACTGTCAGATTGAATGGCAGTTTTCGGGAGACAGGGTCGCGGCAATGGGTATCAGCCACTGGGGCGGTTGCCGAACGGCAGCTTTTTGACGAAAAACCCGAATAGCCGCCATCGAGCCAGCGGATCAATTTGGCCATGTCGCCTGCCTTTCTGCCAACGGCATAGTCACTTCCCGCTTGACTTCCCCCCTTTTGTTTCATAATTGTTCCTTATTCGTTCCCAGAACAGGACCCTGGCCATGCTCACGCAAAAGCAACATGAACTCCTCTGCTTCATCGACGACCGGCTGAAGGACAGCGGTGTTTCGCCCTCGTTCGAGGAAATGAAGGAAGCGCTGGGGCTCAAGTCCAAGTCCGGCATTCACCGGTTGATCAGCGCGCTTGAGGAGCGGCACTTCATCCGCCGTCTGCCCAACCGGGCGCGGGCGCTGGAAGTGTTGAAGCTGCCCGAGGGCGGCGTCAGCGAAACCAACCATTCCAATGTCATTGCCCTGCACCCCGAGACCACGGTGCGCGAGGTGATTTCCAATCCGGCCCCGGCCGCCGCAAGCAATGATGTTCTCGAAATTCCGCTGCACGGACGGATCGCCGCCGGCGCACCGATCGAGGCGCTGGAAGGCCAGTCGGCGCTCAGCGTGCCCGCCGCCCTGCTCGGCCCCGGCGAACATTATGCGCTCGAAGTGTCCGGCGACTCGATGATCGATGCCGGCATTCTCGACGGCGACTATGCGTTGATCCAGAAGACCGAAGTGGCGCGCGACGGCGAAATTGTCGTCGCCCTGATCCACGACGAGGAAGCGACGCTGAAATATCTGCGCAAGGATGGCGCGCGCATCCGGCTCGACCCCGCCAATGCTGCCTATGCGCCGCAAATCTATGGCGCCGGCGAGGTGCGGATTCAGGGCAAGATGGCCGGACTGCTGCGCCGCTACTGATTGCGGTTGCTGTCGGCTCTCGCCTCCCGAGAGCGATAGCGGGTCCATTGCTGCCTGCCGGTCCAGTCGCGGACGGTCGAAATTTTCTGATTTTCGAGATTGATGGTCATGCCGCCAACCTGCTGCAGCAGATTGCGGTCGATCTTCAGCCAGCGCGGCTGACAGGCTTGCGGCAGCCAGCGTTCGCTGACCACAATATCCGCTCGGCGACAGGCTGCGGCTAAAGCCAGAACCGGGATATGGTGGCTGCTGCGGGTCGCCAATATCTGCCAGTCGCGACCATCCTTGTGGATCGTGGCCAGGCAGGAATCCGGATTGCAATCGGCGTTGGGCCAGTCTTCCAGCGCCTGCGATTCTTCCTCCACGCCGGCATTTTCCCGGATCATATCGCGGATGAAATCGCCGCTGCGGCTGCGCAGCATCGCCAGTTCGCCCTGATCGTTGCGGATGCCGACATGGCGGCCATCGCCGGTGATATAGAGATCGGGCGCACGGGTGACGGCGATGATCAAGACGCCGGTCAGCGCCGGGATCAGCCCGAGAAAGCGCCAACTTTCTTTCCACAGACATATCCACAGTCCGCCGAGCAATACGCATGCAAACGCGATCACCGGCATGGTCGGCAACATCGTCACCGCGCCGGGGCGGCTGGCCACAAAATGCGCGAGGCCGATCAGCCCGGCCAGCGCCTTGCCGCACAACCACCAGACCGGCGCGCCGAGGCCGATGCTGTCGAGCGCCAGCGCCAACGCCTCCAGCGGCATGATCAGGAAGGTCGTGAGCGGAATCGCGACGATATTGGCGAGCGCGCCATAGAGCCCGGCCTTGTGGAAATGGTAGAGCGCGATCGGCATCAGCGCGACTTCGACCACCAGGCCGGTCAGAAACAGCGACAGTATGAACCGCCCTGCCTTGCGCAGCCAGCTTTCCTCGCGAAGCATGAACATCGCCTTGACCCGCGGATGGTCGTGCAGCGCAATGATCGCGGTCACCGCCGCGAAGCTGAGCTGAAAACTGGGGCCGACCAGTGATTCCGGCCAGAAGACCAAGACGAACAGCGCCCCCGCCGCGACCATCCGCAAGGTGATCGCGCTGCGCCCCATCATCAGCGCGACCAGCACCAGCAGAGCCGCCATGCACGCCCGGATCGTCGGCACCTCGGCCCCGGTCAGCAGCGTATAGGCGAGCGCCGCCAGTGCCGCGCAGGCCGCCGCGATCACCGGCAGCCGAAAGCGCAGCGCCAGTGCCGGCGACAGCGCCAGCAGCTTGAGCACGAGCAGATAGACCGCCCCGACCACCGCCGTAACATGCAGGCCGCTGATCGACAGCAGATGCGCCAGCCCGCTGCGCCGCATCGCCTCGGCATCCTCTTCGGCGATCGCGCCGCGATCGCCGGTCGTCAGCGTCGCCCCGATCGCCCCCGCCGCTCCCGGCATCTGGGACTGGACATGGTCCGAAAGCCGCTGCCGGTAAACGGCCAGTCCGAAGCCCGGTTCGGAGGGTCGCAACACCTTGATTTCCCCCAGTGCCTGCCCGGTGGCACCCAGCCCCTCAAACCAGGCGCGCTCGGCAAAATCATAGGCGCCGGGCAGCGCCGGCATCGCTGGCGGCATCAGCCGCGCGCGCAGCTGGATCAGCGCCCCGTCCTGCAGGCCCGGACCGGCCTTTTCCAGCGGCACATTCACCCGCACCCTTGGCGGCAGCTCCGGATGGTCGCCGGTGCGCAGCGTCAGCCGCACCATATCGCGCGCCAATACTTGCTCGACTTTCTCGATCTCGGCATTGAAAATCGTGACCACCGGCCGCTCCAGCACCGGCGCCGCCACGCTCCACGACCGGTACCAGATCAGGGCGCAGCCGATCGCCGCAAGCAGGGCAAACCAGAACAGCGCCTTGCCCGCTCGCCGCTCCCGCCCCATGATGATCGCGAACAGAGCCACGGCCCCGCACAGGCTGACAAAGGCGAGCCACCATGCCGGATTGGCCAGGCGGAACCAGGCAGCGATCCCGCTGCCCAGCGCCACCGGGACCCACAAGGGCAGCTGGTCCCGCTCCCGCTCGAGCCACATTTCCAGCTTTTCCAGCGGCTGTCGATCTTGCCAGTATTCAGGCAATTGTCGCGGATGAAACAGCATGCTAAGGGCGACAGCAATCGGTCCGGGACGGGTGCCTCTGGCGCTCTTCGGGCTCTCTCTATCCCGCATTTCCGAAATCTATCACAGGGACAACGCCAGCGTGAATTCAAAAACTGCCGATCAGCCGAAACAGACAAATGCTGTGGTCACCCGCTTCGCCCCCTCGCCCACCGGATTCCTCCATATCGGCGGTGCCCGGACGGCGATGTTCAACTGGCTGTTCGCCCGCCACCACGGCGGCAAGGCCTTGCTGCGAATCGAGGACACCGACAAGGCGCGCTCGACCCAGGAAGCGATCGACGCGATCCTCGAAGGGCTCGAATGGCTGGGCCTCGACTGGGACGACGAGCCGGTCTTCCAGTCGGCCCGCGCAGATCGCCACGCCGAGGTCGCGCATGAACTGCTGGCTTCCGGCAATGCCTATAAATGTTTCGCGACGTCGGAAGAGCTGACCGCGATGCGCGAGCAGCAGAAGGCCGAGAAAAAACCGATGCGCTACGACGGCCGCTGGCGCGACCGCGATCCGTCGGAAGCACCGGACGGCGCGCCCTATGCGATCCGCCTGAAAACCGAGACCGCCGGCAAGGTCACGATATCCGACATGGTGCAAGGCGATGTCTCGGTCCAGAACAGCGAGATCGACGATTTCATCCTGCTGCGCTCGGACGGTTCGCCGACCTATATGCTGGCGGTGGTGGTCGACGATCATGACATGGGCGTGACCCATCTGATCCGCGGCGACGATCATCTCAACAACGCCTTCCGGCAGCTGGCGCTGATCCGGGCGATGCGGTGGCCGGAACCGGTCTACGCCCATATCCCTCTGATCCACGGCAATGACGGCGCGAAACTGTCGAAACGCCACGGTGCGCTGGGCGTCGAGGCCTATCGCGACATGGGCATATTGCCCGACGCGATGTTCAACTATCTGCTGCGCCTCGGCTGGGGCCATGGCGATGACGAGATCATTTCCCGCGAACAGGCGATCGAATGGTTTGCGCTGGAAGGCGTCGGCAAATCGCCCTCGCGCTTCGACACCAAGAAGCTGCAGAATCTCAACGGCCATTATATGCGCGAGGCCGATGACGCGGCGCTGGTGCGGCTGGCGACGCCCTGGATCGAACAGGATCTGGACCGGACGCTGACCGCGGCGGACAGCGATTTGCTGGGCCAGGCGATGCCGGTTTTGAAGAGCCGGGCAAAAAATCTGATCGAATTGGCCGAATCCAGTCTTTTTCTCTTTAAAAAACGCCCACTTGTTCTCGACGAACGGGCAGAAAATCTGCTAGACGCTGACGCACGGACGCTGCTTAAATCGATTCACCTTGCCCTGACCGATCTGGATGACTGGACGCTCGAGGCGACGGAAGAAACCATAAAAGCGATCGCGGAGTCTGCCGAATTGGGGTTGGGAAAGCTCGCACAACCTATGCGCGCGGCACTGACAGGAAGCACCAGTTCACCCGGAATTTTTGACGTCCTGATCCTTCTTGGCAAAGAAGAATCATTGGGACGTCTTGCAGATCAAATGGAAAAAACCTGAGCATCAGGAGCAGAAAGGACAATATCGTGGGCGATAACGCAAAATTCAGCATCAATGGGGAAAATTACGAATATCCCGTTCTGTCGGGCACCGAAGGCCCCGACGTCGTCGATATCCGCAAATTATACGGCCAGACCGGCGCGTTCACCTATGATCCCGGCTTCACCTCGACCGCCAGCTGCGAGTCCGAGCTGACCTTCATCGATGGCGGCGAAGGCGTGTTGCTGCACCGCGGATATCCGATCGAGCAGCTCGCCGAGAACAGCAGCTTCATGGAAGTCGCCCATCTTCTGCTGCGCGGCGAATTGCCGACGGCGGACGAATTTAACGATTTCAACAACACGATCACCCGCCACACGATGGTGCACGAACAGTTGCGCGGCTTTTACCAGGGCTTCCGCCGCGACGCCCACCCGATGGCGATCATGTGCGGCGTGGTCGGCGCGCTGTCGGCTTTCTATCATGACAGCACCGACATCAACGATCCCGCCCAGCGGATGATCGCCAGCCACCGTCTGGTCGCCAAGATGCCGACGATTGCCGCGATGGCCTATAAATATTCGATCGGCCAGCCGTTCGTTTATCCCGACAACGAGCTGTCCTATACCGGCAATTTCCTGCGCATGACCTTTGGCGTTCCGGCCGAGGAATATGTCGTGAACCCGGCAATCGAAAAGGCGATGGACCGGATCTTCATCCTCCACGCCGACCATGAGCAAAATGCATCAACCTCGACCGTCCGGCTTGCCGGCTCTTCGGGAGCCAACCCGTTTGCCTGCATCGCGGCCGGCATTGCCTGCCTCTGGGGCCCGGCGCATGGCGGCGCCAACGAAGCGGCGCTCAACATGCTGAAGGAAATCGGCCATCCCGATCGCATCCCGGAATATATCGCGCGCGCCAAGGACAAGGACGATCCGTTCCGTCTGATGGGCTTCGGCCACCGGGTCTACAAGAATTACGACCCCCGCGCCTCGGTGATGCAGGAAACGGTCCGCGAAGTGTTCGAAACGCTGAAGGTCAAGGATCCTGTATTCGAGGTGGCGCTGCAGCTCGAGGAAATGGCGCTCAACGACCCCTATTTCATCGAGAAGAAGCTGTTCCCGAACGTCGATTTCTACTCCGGTATCATCCTGTCGGCGATCGGTTTCCCGACCTCGATGTTCACCGTATTGTTTGCCCTCGCCCGCACCGTCGGCTGGGTCGCGCAGTGGAACGAGATGATTTCCGATCCTGGCCAGCGCATCGGCCGTCCGCGCCAGCTCTACACGGGTCCGACCAAGCGCGACTATGTGCCGATCGACAAGCGCTAGAATATAACGATATTGAGAAAAAGGGGAGCCATCGCGCTCCCCTTTTTTATGGAGCTTTCCGCTCTGGCAGCGACAGGGTGAAGGTCGAGCCTTTATTGGCCGCGCTCTTGACCGTCAGGCTACCCCCCATCGCACCGGCCAGCCGGCGGGAGATAAACAGGCCGAGACCGCTGCCGCCATCGCCCGACCGGCCCAGCCGTTCGAATTTCTCGAAAATCCGCTCCTGGTCTTCGGCGGCGATGCCGGCACCCTGGTCGCTGACGGAAATCCGGGCAAGGCCCTGGTCGGCGGAAACGCTCAGCTTGATAACCGAACCATCCGGCGAATAGCGGATCGCGTTGCCGATCAGGTTGACGAGAATTTGCAGCGACCGGCGGAATTCGCCGCTGGCGGGCAGTTTCTGATCCTGGTCCGGCAGCTCGAGCCGGATCTGGTGGTCCGCTGCCTTGACGGCGAGCAGCCCGGCGGCGCGGTGCGCCAGATCGACCAGGTCGATATCGTCGCCGGCAACGGTAAAGTCGGGGCGCTCGATCGCCTCCAGATCGGAAAGATCGTTGACCAGGTCGAGCAGATGCCGGCCAGCGGAGGCGATATCCTTGGCATAGCTGGCATAGTCGCCGCGCAAAGGGCCTTCCAGTTTGGCGCTGATCGTTTCGGCATTGGCGATGATCTTGCCCAGCGGCTGGCGCAGGGCCGGCCCGAGCTGCATGCCGAACAGGCTGTCGCTGATCAGTTTGCCGCTGGCCTGCGCGATTTCGCTGCTAGGGACTTCCGGTTCATCCTCCACGGCCGTGAACCGGTAGCCGGCGAACAGGCCGGCCTTGTCGATCAGCGGTTGGCCCTGCATCACGAACAGCCGCTGTGCGCCGATTTTCTCCCGCATCCGCTGATTGCGGATCGGTTGGCGCTCGGCCACCGCCTCGAGCAATTTCGCATGCGCCGACGGCGGGATCACATCATATATGGCGAGCAAGGATTCCCCGATGGCATCGAGATTCCGGGACGCCTTGCCCGGCATCTGCTGGGCGATGATGCGCAGCGCCGCGTCGGTCCGGATCGCGCCCCGCCCTTCCAGCCGGTCAAAGTCACGATCGCGAGCCGGATCGAGCTTGTCGCTCTCGTCGTGCGAATATTCCTTCCAGTCGATGATCGAAAGGGCAAGCGGCTGATCCTTTTCCGGGGAAGCGAGCCGCGTTTCGACCCACATTTCGATGCGGCTGTCATCGTCCGAGGCCTGCACCGGGCGTGACAGGTTCATCCCCAGCCGCCGGCTGAGCCGGCACAGGGCAGCGAGCTCGGGAACCGCCAGCGGTCCGCCTTCCTTGCCGCCGCAGCGCAAGTGGAGCCGCATCAGCAGCGGATCGGCCGACAGCAGCAAGCCATCGGCATCGACCTGCCCCCGGACCGGCTCCGCAAGTTTGCGGGCAGCGGTCATGGGCGATCTTCGCCCAGATAGTCACGGGACAGAATCCGGTCGGCATTCTGATAGGCTTCCGGCGCGGCCCAGCGGGACACCATATCGGCAGACCGGTCGCGATCGAGCTCGCCAAAGGTCGCAGCGGTCAGAATATTGTCGCCGCTATCGAGCGCCGCATAGATCGAGAGGGCTTCCTCGACCGGATAATCGGCTGCGCGCAGCAGGATGACGAACCGCGCCATCTCCGGCTCTGACGTAAAGGTGACAATCTGGTCGCTGCTCAGGCCGGATTGCCGTGCGAGCCGCGCGACAAACAGGGCAAGACCATCCTTCATCGGATGGGAAGCGGGGCTTGTTTCCGTTCTGGTCTGTTCCAGCAATTGCGCCAGGCGCTCGGCCTTGCGCTTCACCGCGGCACTCTCGTCATGTTCGGCGAGCAAACGTTCGGCGGCCTGCTGCAGCCGGACGGCTGGGACACCGGAAAGACGGGCAAGCGCTGCCGTCACCGGCCACACGATCGCATAGACGATTTCCGGCGGCAGATCCGCAAGACTGGCTGCTATCTCGCCAGCCGAACCGGTGGCCCGGGATTGCGCGACCAGCAGTCCCATCGCCGCCTGCGCAACGGCTGGATCGTCATGATCGAGATGCCGCGTCAGCGTGGATTCGAGATCTTCCTGGGAAATCTTCTGCAGCAGTCGGGCGGCGAGTTCGCTTTGCTGGGTCTTGACCAGCAGATGCTGGACGATCTCCGGCTTGTTGAGCAGACCGCTATGCTGCAGCAAGGCGAAGCTTTGGTCGTCGCCCCCCTCTGCAATCGACAGGAGCAGTTCCTGACCAACCCCGAGGTCGCGGGTTGCAATCTGGCAGACCCGCTGTTCGATCTGACTGACGGCACCGCGCAAATATTGCCGGGCATTGGAGCGCATCCGGTCATTGAAAACGACTTCGGTCCGGGGGAAAAGGGCCTGAGCAAAATCATCGGCCACAAAGGAGGCCTTGTCGGCCATCGCCCGCGCGCGCCGGATAATATCATTCTGCTTCGTTCGGTCCATCGGAGAAACTCGCTCTGCCATGCATAGGCCGTACTCTAATGTGGTTAACAAGCCGCTAAGTTGAATTTTTAGCCAATCTTCGCGAATCGCTCAGTTTTTTGGCGATTTGCTTGCCAGATAGCGATCGAGAACGAGCGACAGGCCGGAATATAGCACAACGGCATAGATACCGTAGCTTATCGGACCCAGAATGGCGGCGATGAACAGGATCAGCAATATCAGTCGCAGGTCCGGTTTTATCAGCGCGAGGCGGCTTTCGTCCGGTGCGCTCCGCAACAAGAGGAGATGCGCCAGCAGCAGCATGAAAATCACCAGATTGGGGGCCAGAGTCATCGCGCTCGAGGCCTGCAGCAACAGGATCGCGACGGCGGCTGCAGCGAGCGTGTCGAGAGCGAGGCCGGTCCAGTCCCGGCCTGTCGCGCTATTGGCAAATTGAACCATCGAAAAGCGGGTGAATTGCGCGACACTGCCGAAAAACAGCAAGGCCAGCGCCGCAACTGCATAGCCGAAAACCGCGGTCCCGATGCCAGCAAGGCCGGCAAGAAGCGTGAATATCTGCAGATATTGCGCTGCGGGTTTCTTGGTCCACAGCATCGGCAGGCTGCGCTTGATCAGGGGCCGCAGCACAAAGCGGTTGAGGAAATTGTCCTTTTTACCGGGCATGTCCTTGAGCTTGCGCCGGGTGAATTGCGCGGCGCTGAGCTCGCTCTGGATATGCGAAATCGCGCCGGCGCCCATCCGGCGGTCCGAAATGATCGCGCGCGGACAATCGGCCTGGACGGCGGTCCGCAGCAGCGCCGACCCGATTTCCCATTCGTCCGGGATATCGATCATCGCGACCAGCCGCGAGGCGTTGAGCGAGACGATCCCGAGCCAGCGCTGGTTGAGATCGATCCGCTCGAATTCCTGATATTCCTCGGCCTGGAGCACCGTGAACAGCAATTCCTTCGGGGTGCCGCTCAGCTGCTCGACAATCTCGTCATTCGGCAGGATGCCGTCGCCGATATAGACGATATGATCAGAATCGCTCGCATATTGCACGAGATCGCTGGGGCTGCGGACATATTCCGCATCGAGGCCCTGCTGCTTCATCGCATCGATCTTCTGCAGGAGCGCGCCGTGGGTAACCGGGCACAGGAAGATATATTTCTCGCAGCCGAAGCGCTGCGCGGCCTGGACCTGCAGATCGAGCAGCGTGCCGGCGAACAGCGGCAGCAACGCAATCGGTCCGTTTCCGTCGAGATCGTCTTTTGCGAGGGAAATCAGTGCGAGTTTCACGAATATCGGGGTCCCGAACGATGAAGAGGAAGATTGATCCTATCCATAGATGGTGGCGTCCGGACATGCCAAGGGATATTCTGGAGATCAGGGCGTGTACGGCACGCCTTGGCCGGTCGCTCAGTCCCGATGGGCCTCGACTGCGGACACCGCGCGTTGCAGCTTCCGCAAGATGACCGGATCGCCGGGTGCGGAATGCGCCGCTTCATCGGCCAGCTGCAGGATTCTCGTGGCCGAAAAACTGGCGGCCAGCCCCTTGAGACGCCATGCGGCATATTCCCAATTGGCGTCGCAGCGCGCTCTTCCGAGCAGATCGACCTGCCGTTTCGCGCTTTCGAGGAAGGCCGCGCGCAATTCTGCGATAAGGGACTGGTCGTCCCCCACTGCAGCCGTCAGAGCGGCATCCAAAGCCCCATAATCAAATGACATTTTTACCGCCTACACGCGATATGGTTAACTTATGGTTTCTATGATCTGATATTGTGGTAAATAGTCTTATGGCAGGAGAATCTAAAATAATCGGGATGTGGCGTGATCGGGATGAAAATTCCGGCGACGACCATAAGGAAACAACCGCAGTCGCCGCAAGCGAAGCACCCGCAGAGGGTGCCGAGCAGCAGGATTTTCCCGATGAAAATCAGTCCAATAGCGATGCCTCTTCGGAGGACGACTGGAACTACTATGCGGACGACGTCGATTCGCCCGCGTCCCGCTCCCGCCTCCTTCCGTTGCTGCTGCTGGCTGTCGCTGGTGCCGGCTGGACCGGATTTTTCCTCTGGGCCTATCGCGACATTTTTACAACAATGCCGACGGCCCAGGCCGGAATCGAGCTTTTGACGCAATGGTGTCTGCCGATCGCCACGCTGGGCGTGGCATATCTGCTCTACATGCGCAACAGCAGCCGCGAAGCCGGCCGCTTTGCCGATGTCGCCCTTTCCCTGCGCAGCGAGTCCGAGCTGCTCGAAGCCCGGCTGAAGACGGTCAACAACGAACTCAGCATGGCCCGCGAATTTCTCGTTCAGGAAAGTCGGGAACTGGAATCGTTGGGCAGCCAGTCGTCCAGCAAGCTGACCACCGCCGCCGGTCTGATCCGCAAATCGCTCGACGACGGACTGGGCAAGATGCAGAAGCTCGATGATGTCGGTGGCACCGCCTACCGCAACCTCCAACAGCTGCGCGAACATTTGCCGGTAGTGATCAGCACCGCCAAGGATGTGACCAACCAGATCGGCAATGCCGGACGGACGGCCCAGAACGAAATGAGCTCGATGGTATCCACTCTCGGAAAGATTCGGGACGTGGGTGACGCAGCGCAGCAGAGCCTTGCTGAACTGACCGACAAGTCGACCCGGTCTGTTGACCATCTCGCGGCCGAAGCCGAGCAGATCAAGGCCAGCCTGGCGGAACAGCTCCAGGAAGCGGAAGCCGCATCAAGCGAGCTGACCGGCCTGTTGCGCACAACGACGGCGGAAACCGTCGCAGCCATCCACAAGACCCGGGCAGAGCTGGCAACCGAAGCGTCGGAATCGGCGCTGGCGATGCGGGCCGATCTGGATGCGCTGGAGGCGGCACTGGCCAGCGCCGGCCAGATTGCCGATGCGGAAGAGGAGCGGTTGCAAGCCATGGCCGCGACGCTCAACCAGAATATCAGCGACATCGCCGAGAATGTGAAGAATCTCGATAATGAGAGCGGCGAAAAAACCGCGAAACTGGCCTTTGCCATGTCGGCCATGGAGCAGAATAGCGCCGCCCTGCAGCAGACGCTCGAAAATGGCTATGGCACCGCCGACGGCATGATCGAGCGGGTGGAAAAATTGCTGGTCGCGCTCGACAGCAGCGCCCGCGAAATGGATGAAACGCTGCCGATCGCGTTCGAACGGGTTTCGGAAAAATCGCAGGAAAGCTTGGCGCTCTACGGCCAGATTGCGAGCCAGGCGCGCAAGGCGCAGGAAGATGCGGGCCGGGTCGCCCAGCAGGTTGCGCAGACCGACCATTCGATCAGCAAGCAGCAGGAGCATATTCGGCGATTGCGCGACGAGGGCGACGAGGCGAGCAAGTCCGTCGTCGAGCAGATTGCCGATATTTCCAAGGCCATCGAGGATGTTCGGGAGCAGAATGAAGCGCTGACCGAGAGCGCAGGCGAGAAGATGATCAGTGCGCTTCTGCGGGTCAAGGAGACCGCCAAACAGGCCTCCGACTATTCCCGCGAAGCGCTGGAAAATTCGATTAGCGGTTCCACCGAAGCGTTCGAGAAGGTCAGCGAAGAAGCCCTGAACCGGATTATCGACGACAAGATCGCCTCGATCGCGCCGAAACTGGAAAAGGCGGTAGCCAGCGCGGTCGCCACCACCCAGTCGACCGCCGCCCATCTCACCGATCAGCTGGCGGCGATCGAGGACATGACCCGGAATCTGGAGCAGCGCATCCTGTTTGCCAAGGAAAAGGCCGAGCAGAGCAGCGACGAGAATTTTACCCGTCGGGTTGCCCAGCTGACGGAATCACTCAATTCCATCTCGATCGACGTCGGAAAAATCCTGTCCAACGATGTCACCGACACCGAGTGGGCCGCCTATCTGAAGGGCGATCGCGGCATTTTCACACGCCGCGCGGTTCGCTTGCTCGACGGTAAGGAAGTCCGGGAAATCCTGGCGCAATATTCCGCCAACGACGAATTCCGCGAACATGTGAACCGCTATATCCATGACTTCGAGGCGATGCTGCGCGGAGTACTGGCCACCCGCGATGGCAGCGCGATCAGCGTGACCCTGCTGTCATCGGACGTCGGCAAGCTCTATGTCGCGCTTGCCCAGGCGATCGAGCGCCTGCGCAACTAGGGTCAGACGTCTTTCATCTTTTCCCGGCTGTGGAAGAAGTCGATCGTGTCCATGTCGATCCAGCCATAGATATAGTTGAGATAGAACAGGCCGAAGGCGGCTGTCGCAAGCAGCGTGGTCAGCAACAGGATCCGCCATGGCCGGAAATTGGCCGGGGCCCCTTCATCCTGCCCCTCGATCATCTTCGCCCCGGTTTCGTGGTGGCTGCGGATGCCGATCGGCAGGATGATGAACGCCGCCGTCACCCAGAACAGGACGTAGATGGCGAAAACGGAATAGAGCTGCATGGTTTTATGCCTCTATGGTTAGCACCGAAACAATCGGCTTCTTGCCCGTCCACTCGGTGGCGCTGCGGCGGACCAGCAGGCGGATCGCCTCCGTGAACTTCTCGATATCGCCAACCGGCTTGCGATAGTTGGCCTTGATCTTGTCGACGACCTCGTCGAGAAAATCTTCCTCATCCTCTTCCAGCGGCACGCCGTGCATTTTCAGCACCGGCTGTCCGAAGATCTTGCCCTTCTGGTCGAGGCCGATCGCCACAGAAATCATGCCGTTATGCGCGGTCTTGCGCCGGTCGTTCAGCGTCTTGCCATCGGCCGGGATAATCACGTCGCCGTCGACAACCAGCCGTCCGGTGCGTTCCTGCCTCAATATCTTCGGCCCGTTCGGCGCCAGCCGCACGACATCGCCATTCTGCTGGAAGATAGCCTTCGGCACCCCGTGCTCCAGACCAAAGCGCACCTGCGTCTTCATATGCCGGATCTCGCCATGGACGGGCACCAGAATCTCCGGTTTGATCCAGTCGTACATTTGCGCCAGTTCCGGTTGCCCGGGATGGCCGGACACATGGATATGTTCCTGCCGCTCCGTGATCATCACCACGCCCTTGGCCGCCAGCTGGTTCTGGATCCGGCCGATGGCGATTTCATTGCCCGGAATCTGTTTTGACGAAAACAGCACGTGATCGCCTTCGGACAGCTTGATCTGGTGGCTGTCGCCGGCAATCCGGCCGAGCGCCGCCCTCGCCTCGCCCTGGCCGCCGGTGGCGATGATCATCACCTCGCCGCGCGGCAGGCTCATTGCTTCCTGGAAATCCACCGTCGGCGGAAAGTCCTTGAGATAGCCGTTTTCCTTGCAATTCTCGATGATCCGGTCGAGCGAACGGCCGGCGACGCACAGCTTGCGGCCGGCGTTGATCGCAACCTCGCCGAGCGTCTGAAGCCGGGCGGCGTTGGATGCAAAGGTCGTGACCACGATCCGCGTGTCGATCTCGTCGACCACCCGCATCAGGTTCCGCCGCACCTCGCCTTCCGATCCGGATGCCTTGTCATTGAAGACATTGGTCGAATCGCAGACCATCGCGAGAATGCCCTCATCGCCGATTTTCTGAAGCTCTTCCGGTGTCGACGGTACGCCGAGCACCGGCTCGTCGTCGAGCTTCCAGTCACCGGTGTGGAAAATCCGGCCGTAGGGCGTGTCGATCAGCATCGCGTTGCCTTCGGCAATAGAGTGCGCGATCGGCAGATAGCGGAAGCCGAACGGGCCAAGATCAAAACTGCCCTCGTTGGGAATGATGTTGAGCGTGACATCGCGCTCGAGACCGACTTCTTCCAGCTTGCGGCGGATCAGGCCGGCGGTGAACGGGGTCGCGAACAGCGGCACGTCGAGATCGGCGGCAAAATAGGGGACCGCTCCGATATGATCCTCGTGGCCGTGGGTCAGCACGATGCCGAGCAGGTCCTTGCGGTTCTTCTCGATAAATTCGAGATCGGGCAGGATCAGGTCGATGCCCGGATAGCTGGGATCGGCAAAGGTCATGCCGAGATCGACCATCACCCATTTGCCGTCGCAGCCGTACAGGTTTACATTCATGCCGATTTCGCCCGAGCCGCCGAGGGCCAGGAACAGGAGCTCTTTTTTTGGTTTTGTCATGAAGCGTGTGTTGCTCGCTGATAGAGGAAATGCAGGCCCTGGAGAGTCAGGTCCGCTTCCAGATGGTCGAATACATCTGTATGTTCGTCAAAAAGTACGGCTAATCCGCCGGTAGCAATGATTTTCGTAGGCCGGCCGATTTGCGCTTTCGTGCGCTCCACTAGCCCTTCGATCATCGCAACATAACCCCAAAAAATGCCGATCAGCATCTGGCTTTCAGTGGTTGTGCCGATGACATTGTCATCTTCGGGCGATTCCAGTGCGATACGCGGCAATTGGGCGGTCTTGCCGACCAGAGCGTCGAGCGAAAGATTGATGCCGGGCGCGATCACTCCGCCCTTGTAGGCACCCTGGAAATCGGCGACGTCGAACGTGGTGGCCGTACCGAAATCGATGATGACGATATCCTGCTTGTATTTCTGATGGGCCGCGATCACGTTGAGTACTCGGTCGGCGCCGACGCTGTCCGGCTGCTCGACGTCGAGCGCGATGCCCCATTCCGCGGCGCCGCGGCCGGCAATCATCGGCGTCACGCCGAAATATTTCTCCGCCAGAACCGTAAGATTATGAAGCGCCCGCGGCACCACCGTGCCGATGATCACGGCATCGACCGAGCCCAGCTCGAGTTCTTCCAGCTCCAGAAGCTGTCTCAGCCACACCACATATTCGTCAGCCGTCCTGCGCGCATCGGTGGCGATCCGCCAGCGAGCACGAATGTCATCGCCGTCGAACAGGGCAAAGACCACATTGGTGTTACCAGCGTCTATGGCTAGCAGCATGACTTCGACCTTTCCTTCATTCGGCAACTCGCTGGTCCATTTCCACGTCGCCAGCATGGAGCACGATAAGCGTTCCATCGGGCTTTCTCAAGCGCAGCGCACCGTCATCGGCAAGGTCCTGATATTCGCCGTGAATCTTCTCGCCGCTGGGGTCGGAAACGGACAGGCTGCTGCCCGGCTTGTGTGCCGCCGCCTGCCAGTCGCGCAGGATCGACTGGAGACCGGATGTCCGCCACTGGTTCAGCCGTTTCTCGAATTGCGGAACCAGCTGGTCCAGGATTTGCGATACATCCTGCTCATTCCGGTCATTGGCCGCGCGCAAGTATATCGTCGCACGATCCTGCAGGTCCGGTGCGCTGATGATATTGATGCCGATACCGACCACAACCTTCTCCGCCACTCGTTCCAGCAAGATGCCGCAGATCTTGGCGTCACGAACCAATATGTCATTCGGCCATTTCAGCAGGATCGGCACCTCGGCAGGCAACTGACCTTTGAGCATGTCATGGACCGCCAGCGCCGTGACGAAGGACAGACTCGACGGTGCCGGATCGCCAGACCTTATATCGACAACGGTGCTGCAGTAGAGATTGCCGGGCGGGCTTTCCCATTTTCGGCCCATCCGCCCGACTCCGCCGATCTGCTTCTCGGCACGCAGCCAGAAGCCTTCGGCGGCATTGTCCTGCGCTACCAGCAGCTTGACATCCGCATTGGTAGATGCGGTTTCGGCGACGGTCGTGATGGAACTGGTCAGAAGAGCGCGCCCGCCGCTGCCGCCGTGATCGGCGCGACGACCGGGATCGCCAGATAGCCGAGCGGCGATACGATCAGCGCCAGCAGCGCGATGAGGATATTCTCGGCCTTGTGCCCGGTGACCACGATCTCGTTGGCAGGATCGTCAAAATAGATGATCTTGACGACCTTGATATAGTAGAAGGCACCGATCACCGAAGCCGCGATACCGATCACGGCCAGCGGCAACATGCCGGCAGCAACCGCGGCATCGAACACCAGGAACTTGCCCCAGAAACCGAACAGTGGCGGGATGCCGGCGAGCGAGAACATGAACACGGCAAAGGCGGCGGCGAGACCGGGCCGCGTCTGCGACAGGCCTGCAAGGCTCGACAGGCTTTCCAGCGGCTTGCCATCCTTGTCGCGCATCTCGAGTACGCAGATAAAGCTGCCCAGCGTCATCGCGACATAGATCGCCAGATAGAACAGCATCGCCGAAATGCCCTGCGCGGTGCCGGCCGCCAGGCCGATCAGCAGGAAGCCGACATTGTTGATCGAGCTATAGGCCAGCAGCCGCTTGATATTCTGCTGCCCGATCGCCGCAACCGCGCCGAGAATGATCGAGGCGAGCGCGACAAACACGATGATCTGCTGCCAGGCCGAGGTCTGGCCGCCGAAGGCGTCAATGATCACCCGTGCGGTCAGTGCGACTGCCGCGACTTTCGGGGCGCTGGCAAAGAAGGCGCTGACCGGCGTCGGCGCGCCTTCGTAAACGTCAGGCGTCCACATATGGAACGGCACGGCGCTGATCTTGAACGCGAGGCCGGAGAGCACCAGCACCAGCCCGATCAGCGGACCGGTCGACAGGTCGCCGGTCAGCGCTTCGCCGATCACCGCAAAGCTGGTCGATCCGGCGAAGCCGTAGACCAGCGAAATGCCGAACAGCAGCATCCCGCTCGCCAGCGCGCCGAGCACGAAATATTTGAGGCCCGCTTCCGACGAGCGGATATCGGTGCGGATGAAGCTGGCCAGCACATAGGCCGACAGGCTGTTCAGCTCGAGGCCGATATAGAGCGTCATCATGTCGGTCGCCGAGACCATCATCCCCATGCCGATCGTGGCAAAGAGGATCAGGACCGGATATTCCGAGCGATATTTGCCACCGTCCTGGAAAAAGCGCGGTGCGACGATCAGCGACATGATCGCGGCCAGGTAGATCAGGAATTTCGCCGAACTGCCGAAGGCATCCATCCGGTAGAGTCCGTCAAACGCGTCTGCACCGCCCTTGAAGTCGGGACTGTGCGACAGCACCAGCAGCAGCGTCGAGGCACCGAACAGCGCGGCCACCGCGAGAATGGTGATCAGGCGCGCGGCCTTTTCCTGGCTCCAGGCGGCAACCAGCAGCAGGATCAGGCCCGAGACCGAGAGAAACATTTCCGGCGATACCAGCCAGAGAGACGATGCAAGGTTCATTAGTGCGCCTCCCCATGGGCTTCATCTTTGATCGCCGGTTTCGCTTCGCCCATTTTCAGATGCGCGTCGCCTTCCGGCGCGGCGCGGTCGATGCGTGCCACCAGCGCCCCGACATCGCCGCGGATCGGCGCGATGAAGCTTTCCGGATAGACGCCCATCCACATCACCGCAGCGGCGATTGGCGCTAGCAGCGCCATTTCGCGCGCCGACAGGTCGGGCATCGCCTTGACATCCTCGTGGACCAGCTCACCAAAGGCGACCCGGCGATAGAGATAGAGCATATAACCTGCGCCCAGGATGATGCCGGTGGTGGCGACCAGCGTCACCCAGCTGTTGACCTTGTACAGGCCGACCAGCGACAGGAACTCACCGACAAAGCCGCTGGTTCCGGGCAGGCCGATCGAAGCCATGGTGAACAGCATGAACAGCACCGCATATTTCGGCATGCTGATCGCCAGCCCGCCGTAACGGTCGATTTCGCGCGTGTGCAGCCGGTCGTAGATCACGCCGACGCACAGGAACAGCGCGCCGGAAACCAGGCCGTGACTCAACATCACGATGATCGAGCCCTCGATGCCCTGGCGGTTGAACGCGAACAGGCCGAGCGTGACGATCGCCATATGGGCGACCGAGGAATAGGCGATCAGCTTCTTCATGTCCTGCTGCACCAGCGCGACCAGCGAGGTGTAGACCACCGCGATCATCGACAGCGCGAAGATCAGCCAGATGAACTGTTCGGAAGCTTCCGGGAACATCGGCAGCGAGAAGCGCAGGAAGCCGTAACCGCCCATCTTCAGCAGCACGCCGGCCAGGATCACCGACCCGGCGGTCGGCGCCTGCACGTGGGCATC
>CAXIBD010000015.1:0-46895 GCA_964022135.1 uncultured Sphingomonadales bacterium
GCGGCGATCGCCGAGTTTCTCGATATTCCGTAGACCTTCTCGCGGATCAGAAATCGATCGCGATGCCCTTGTGCTCCCAGTCGCCATAGCGGGTCGGCCCGCTCTTCGCCGTGATCTCCTCGGCCTTTTCGATCGGATCGGGTTCGGGCACGGGCTTGCTGGGGGTAAGATGCGCGGGCGCCTTGACATGGGCCGGCCGCTCGCCGGGTTTTCTATCGCTTTCGGTCATATTTTTGCCTGTCCGCCAAATTGAATGGTCCCGCCTCAGACCCTATATTGAGACCAGGACGAACATTATCAAGCGAGTATCGACGATGAACTTCATGAAAACGGCCATGCTGCTGGCAGCGCTGACGGCGCTGTTCATGGTACTGGGCTATTCGCTGGGCGGCAGCGGCGGCGCCATCATCGCCCTGCTGGTGGCGGCGGGCATGAACCTGTTCACCTACTGGAACGCCGACAAGATCGTGCTGAAAATGCACCATGCCGTCGAGGTCGACGCGACCAGCCACCCCGAATTCTACAATCTGGTACGAAATCTCGCCCAGCGCGCCGAGCTGCCGATGCCGAAAGTCTATATCGTCGACCAGGCCCAGCCCAACGCCTTTGCCACCGGCCGCGATCCGGACCATTCAGCCGTGGCGGCCACTACCGGTCTGCTCAAAATGCTCAGCCATGACGAGATCGAGGGCGTGATGGCGCACGAGCTTGGCCATGTGAAGAACCGCGACACCTTGATCATGACGATGGTCGCGACGATCGCCGGTGCGGTGTCGATGCTCGCCAATTTCGGCCTGTTCTTCCGCGACCGCAATGCCGGTCTGGCCGGCATCATGGCGGTGCTGATCGCGCCCTTCGCCGCGATGATCGTGCAGATGGCGATCAGCCGCACCCGCGAATTCGGCGCCGATGCCGCCGCCGCGCAGATCAGCGGCAAGCCGCTGTCGCTGGCATCCGCGCTCGGCAAGATTTCCCGCGTTGCGGCCCGCACGCCCAACCCGGTGGCGCAGCGCAATCCGGCCGCGTCCCAGCTCTATATCGTGCCGGGTGGCGTCCGGCAGATGTTCTCCACCCATCCGGCGACCGAGGACCGGATCGCCGCGCTGCAGGCGATGGCCCAGGGCGGCGGCTCCGACGGCTGGTCGAGCCGGCCCGACGAACTGGTCGACATGGGCCGCCTGCGCAAACCGAGCGCGCTCGATCCGACGCGTTAGGATTGCCTCATCAGCCCTCCGATTTTGCTCGCCGCTTTTGCGGGCCAGCAAAAATGTATCTATTTTGCCAGATTTATCTATGGCGTGACCGATGACAGACGCAAAACCGCACAACCGCGACAAGAACTACAGGATCAAGGGCGACAGCCCGTTTCTGAAGGCCCTGGGCGTCTCGAACGACGCCGGCGACGTCAAACCCAATATGTATGCCAAATACCGCCAGGTCTGCCGGTTTGTCGAGCTGTTCATCGAACGGATCGAGCGGACCCAGGCGGTCAAGCAGCAGCGGGTCAAGGTTCTGGATATCGGGTCGGGCAAGGGCTATCTGACCTTTGCGATGTACGACCAGCTCGCCGCAGCCGGCCTCAACCCCAAGATCGACGGCGTCGACACCCGCTCGGAAATGGTCGACCTCTGCAACGCAGCGGCCCAAACCTCCGGCTTCGAAAATCTGGCCTTTCACAATATGAAGGCCGAGGATTTCGTGCAGGGCTATTATGACGCGATCATCGCCCTGCACGCCTGCGATACCGCAACGGATGACGCCCTGTTCTACGGCATTAGGTCGAAATCCAAGCTGATCGTCTGCGCCCCCTGCTGCCAGCACGAGGTCTTGGTCGACCTGCAGAAGAGCGGGACGGAAAGCCGCAAATTCATTTCGCACGGGCTGTTCCTTCAAAAACAGGCGGACCTGATCACCGACAACAGCCGCGTGATGCTGCTCAGGGCCCAGGGCTATCAGGTCGACGTGATCGATTTCGTTTCCACCGAGCACACGCAAAAGAATACGCTGATAACCGCGGTGAAGAGCGGCAAACCCTCGCCCAGGCATCTCGCGGAATATCAAGCCTACAAGAAGGCCTTCGGATTCAACGGGATAAAGCTGGAGTCGCTGATGCGGGACGCGGGATTGATACGCGCCGAATAAGGCCGCGCCTGTGCACGCTGCCGACCTGACCGCGATGCACCTTGGTGTCGGCGCTCTCAGCCATCCAAAAGCTTGATCGAAACGCCGGAAGGTCTATGCGGTCAAGCAGCGCGAACCATCCGGGTTCACCACCGAAGCTCATCGCGGAAACGACAAATGAACCAGCCCAACAACGCCATCCCCGGTCTCGCCACGCGCCAGTCCGCCATTCGCCTGCTCGACGCCGTCTGCCGCCGCGGCGAGACGCTGGACCAGGCGATGCCCGCCGCCACCGGCAAGCTGGGCAACCCGTCCGACAAGGCGCTGGCCCACAATATCGCCGCCAATGTGCTGCGCTGGATGACCGCGCTCGACGCGATGATCGACAGCGCCACCCGCAACCGGCTCGCCGACGATGCCAAGCCGCGCATGGCGCTGCGCATCGCGCTGGCGCAGGTGCTGATCCTCGACACGCCGCAGCATGCCGCGATTTCCACCGCGCTGCCGCTGGTCCATGGCGGCCCGCGCCGCCTGGTCCACGGCGTCTTTTCGACGGTCATGCGCGGCGTCGAATCGGGCGCCCTGAAACTGCCCGAATATCCCGAAATTCCGGGCGAGACGCTGGACCGCTGGACCCATAGTTGGGGCGAGGATGTCGCCCTTGCGGCCAATGCGGCATGGGCGAAGCCCGCGCCGCTCGATCTCAGCTTCCGGACCGATGATATCGGCGCACTGGAAGGCACGCAGCTTGCCCCGAAACATCTCCGCATGCTTCCAGCGCTTCCAGTCACCGCGCTCGCCGGCTTTGAAGAAGGCAGTTTCTGGGTCCAGGATCTGGCCGCCTCGATCCCCGCCCGGTTGCTCGGCGAGGGCAAGGGCCGGACGATATTCGATCTCTGCGCCGCCCCCGGCGGCAAGACCATGCAATTGGCCAGCGCCGGATGGAACGTGGTCTCGGTCGACAACAATGCCAAGCGGATGGAACGCTTCCAGGACAATCTCGGCCGCACCAGGCTGCAGGCCGAGGAAGTGATCGTCGACCTGATGGAATGGGAACCGGCCGAACCCGCCGATGCCGTGCTGCTCGACGCGCCGTGCAGCGCCACCGGTATCTATCGTCGCCACCCTGATGTCCTGCACTGCATCGGCGCCCGACAGATCGCCGACCGGGCCGAGACCCAGCGCGCCCTGCTCGACCGCACCGCCGCCTGGGTGAAGCCCGGCGGCACCCTGGTCTATGCCGTCTGCTCGCTCGAGCCCGAGGAAGGCGAGGAGCAGATCGAGGCCTTTCTCGAGCGCCACGACCAGTTTGCCATCGATCCGGCTGCCGCGGAAGAATTGCCGCAAGGCATCCCGCCGACCGCCAATGGCTGCGTCCGCACCCTGCCGACGACGCTCGCCGAACAGGGCCATGTCGACGGTTTCTTCATCGCCCGCCTGATCCGGAAAAGCTGATCTTCTACATATTGTGAACCTGTCCCCAATCTGTCCACAAGGGACTGTGGCACGACCCGAATCCTGCCTTGCTTGGACTCGCCAAAAATTCTAGGGCCGGTTACAATTTAAGGAAGCGCCATGTCCGACAGCATTCGTATCGCCCCGTCCATTCTTTCCGCCGATTTTGCCCGGCTGGGCGAAGAGGTGCAGGCCATCGACCAGGCCGGCTGCGACTGGATCCATGTCGACGTGATGGATGGACATTTCGTTCCCAATATCACGATCGGCCCGGCGGTCGTGAAAGCGCTGCGCCCGCACAGCGCAAAACCCTTCGACGTCCATCTGATGATCTCGCCGGTCGACCAGTATCTGGAGGCTTTCGCCGACGCCGGTGCCGACATCATCTCCTTCCATCCGGAAGCCGGCCCGCACCCGCATCGCACGGTGCAGACCATCCACGCGCTCGGCAAGCAGGCCGGGCTGGTGCTCAACCCGGCAACACCGCTCGACATACTCGACTATCTGATCGACGATCTCGACCTGATCCTGGTGATGAGCGTCAACCCCGGCTTTGGCGGGCAGAGTTTCATCGACAGCCAGCTGCGCAAGATCGAGTCGATCCGGTCCCGGATTACCGCCACCGGCAAGGATATCCGGCTCGAAGTCGATGGCGGCATCGATCTCAACACCGCTCCCAGGGCAATCGCGGCGGGTGCCGATACCTTGGTCGCCGGCACGGCGACCTTCCGCGGCGGCCCCGACCATTATGCCGCGAATATCGCCGGTCTGAGGGGTGAATGACCACAGGCCGGCCTGACCGCCTCGATCTGGGCGACAGCGACCCGGACGATCCGGCGACCCACGACGAAAAGGACAGCGCCGGGGAAGGCCGCAGCCTGACCCTGCGCCACGACCGCAACCGCGGACAGTCGCTCGCCGAACAGGCGGCGATGCTCTATTACCGGATGACCTGGCGGATGCCGATGCACCGGCTGCGCCTGTCGGGCAAATTGCCGCTGCGCCTGCTGGCGGTGCCGGTCGATCCGGTCGAGGGCGACCGGGTACAGGGCATGGCGGTGCGCGCCGGCTATTTCCTGTTCCGCGGTCTCAAGAAGAAACACGAGAATATCGATTTCGCCAATCTCAAGCTGCCGCCGCAATTCGAGGATTATGTCCATCGCTTCCAGTGGCTGCGCGATCTCGATACCGCCGCTTCGCGCGACCAGGCGGTACCGGTGGCGGAAAAGCTGATTGGTCAGTGGCTAGACGCCAATGGCGGCGTCATTCGCCAGCCCGCCTGGCGGCCCGACAATTGCGGCTGGCGGCTGATGATCTGGGCCAGCCATGCACCGCTGATCCTCTCGTCCCGCGACCTGATCTACCGCTCCAAGCTGCTCAACAATATCGCCCGCACCGCCCGCCATCTCGACCGCACCGCCGACAAGGCGAACAGCAGTCTCGGCCGTCTCGTCGCGTGGAGCGGGGTGGTGGCGGCATCCTTGCTGCTGCCCGAGGGCCGCGTCCGCCAGATCGTTGGCGAAGCCGGCCTGGAAAAGGCGATGGGCGAATTTTTCTTTGCCGATGGCGGCTCGGTCTCGCGTTCGCCGCTCAACCAGATGGACGCCGTGATCCTGCTGTCGATGCTGAAGCAGGTCTATCTGGCACGCAACGAGGATCCGCCCGTCTTTCTCGAGGAAGCGCTGAACAAGGCGGTACCGCCGCTGACCGCGCTCACCCATTTCGACGGGACCATGGGCAACTGGCAGGGCAGCGGCGCGACCTCGGCCGAGCAGGTGGCGCAGGTCGTCGAGGCCAGCGGCGTCCGCGCCCGGCCACTCCGCCAGGCCCGCGAATGGGGCTATCAGCGCGTGTCTTCCGGCCGCTCGGTGCTGATCGTCGACGCCGCGCCACCACCGATCGCGCGCATGGCCGTGGCCGGCTGCGCCTCGACCCTGGCCTTCGAATTTTCCAACGGCGGTTGCCGGATCATCAGCAATTGCGGCGGCGCCGGTCTGGTCGGCGCGACGATCCCGGCCGCACTGGCGCGCGGCCTGCGCACCACTGCTGCCCACAGCACGCTGTGCATCGCCGACAGCAACAGCACCTCGATCCTCGCCGACGGCAAGCTCGGCCGCGGGGTCAGCGAGGTCGAGCTGTTTCGCCGCGATGTCGAGAATGCGACCCGGCTCGAGGCCAGCCATGACGGCTATGCCCGCCGCTTCGGTCTGGTCCACAAGCGGCTGTTGCTGTTGCGCTCCGATGGCCTCGAGCTGCGCGGCGAGGATATGCTGATCCCCGACGGCAAGAAGCGCCGCCGCCGCAAGGAAGATATCGAATATGCCGTGCGCTTTCATCTCGGCCCGGATATAGAAAGCGACCTGATCTCGGAAGGCAAGGGCGTGTTGTTGCGCCTGACGGACGGGAATCTGTGGCAATTCCGCTCGACGAGCGGCGACATTCAACTGGAAGAAAGCGTCTGGATCGACGGCATGGGCATCGGCCATGCGGTCAAGCAGATGGTGATTGGCGGAGCAGTGGGCAGGGGTGGCGGTGCCACCGGCTGGCTGCTCAAACATATGGGATAGAAATGACAGAGAATATCAAAATCAAACGCGCGCTTTTGTCGGTTTCGGACAAGAGCGGCCTCGCCGAACTCGGCCAGCAGCTGGCGACGATGGGCGTGGCGCTGATCTCGACCGGCGGCACCGCCAAGGCGTTGCGCGAAGCCGGTCTCGAGGTCGCGGATATCAGCGATGTCACCAATTTCCCCGAAATGATGGACGGCCGGGTCAAGACCCTGCATCCCAAGGTCCACGGCGGCCTGCTCGCCCGGCGCGACGATGCCGGCCATGTCGCCTCGATGGAGGAACATGATATCGCCGGGATCGATCTGGTGATCGTCAATCTCTATCCCTTCGCCCAGACCGTCGCCAAGGGCGCCGAGCGCGACGAGATTATCGAGAATATCGATATCGGCGGCCCTTCCATGGTGCGCAGCGCCGCCAAGAATCACGATTTCGTCACCATCGTCACCGATCCGGCGGACTATGCCACCCTGCTGGCCGAACTGGAGCATCATGACGGCGGCACCTCCCTGGCCTTCCGCAAGAATATGGCCGCCAAGGCCTTTGCCGCGACCGCCAGCTATGACGGCATGATCGCGCAGTGGTTCGGCTTCGCCGACCAGGGCAAGATGTTCCCCGACACGCTGCCGCTGACGATGAGCCGCCCGGTCGAGCTGCGCTACGGCGAAAATCCGCACCAGAGTGCCGCGCTCTATCTGCCCGACGGTCCGTCGACCCGCGGCATTGCCCAGGCCGAGCAGCTGCAGGGCAAGGCGCTCAGCTACAATAATTACAACGACGCCGATGCCGCGCTCGAGCTGGTCAGCGAATTCCGCGACGGCCCGCCGACCGTGGTGATCGTCAAGCACGCCAATCCCTGCGGCGTCGCCAGCGCCGACAATATCGTCGATGCCTATAAGGAGGCGCTCGCCTGCGACAGCGTCTCCGCCTTCGGCGGCATCATCGCCGTCAACCGCCCGCTCGACGGCGCGGCGGCGGAAGCGATGACCGGCATCTTCACCGAAGTCGTCTGCGCACCGGATGCGGATGACGACGCAAAGGCCATTTTTGCGAGGAAGAAGAACCTGCGCCTGCTGCTGACCGGCGCTCTGCCCGACCCGGCCCGCACCGGCATGAACGTGAAAAACATCGCCGGCGGCTATCTGCTGCAGACCCGCGACAATGGCCATGTCTCCCGCGACGATCTCAAATGCGTCACCAGGCGCGAGCCGACCGAGCAGGAAATGGCCGACTGCCTGTTCGCCTGGACCGTCGCCAAGCATGTCAAATCCAATGCCATTGTCTATGCCAGGGATGGTGCCACCGCCGGCGTCGGCGCCGGCCAGATGAACCGTCTCGAATCCGCAAGGATCGCTGCCTGGAAAGCCCGCGATGCCGCGGAAAAGGCTGGCTGGGACCAGGCCCGCACGATCGGCTCTGCGGTTGCCTCGGACGCCTTCTTCCCTTTCGCCGACGGGCTGATGGCTGCAGTCGAGGCGGGTGCCACGGCGGTGATCCAGCCCGGCGGCTCGATCCGTGATGATGAGGTTATTGCGGCTGCGGACGAAGCTGGCCTGGCGATGCTGTTCACGGGCATGCGCCATTTCCGGCATTAGGATTATTTTCCTGTCCCGCGCGGGATAAGGCATTGGTATAATCTGATGGCAAAAAAGGACCTGTTCCCGCCTCGCGAAGAGATACGCTCGCTCGTCAATGGCGGCGAGCTGACTGTGAAAGTTTCTCCCAACGCGGGAGAAAACAGCATCAGCCTGGCCGGAAAAAGCGGCTCTGGCGCCGCCTTGCTGGTCCGCGTTACCGCGACTCCTGAGAATGGAAAAGCCAATGCAGCCGTTCTGAAACTGCTGTCCAGGGCGCTCGGGCTGCCCAAGACATCGCTGGAAATCATCCGCGGCAATAATGCCAGAACCAAGGTTGTAGCTATTCCCGATTAAGTCGGTGCCCCTGCGCAGGGTCAAGCGAGGCGCGTGACTCGTTTGACGGCCCATCTCCTGAACTATGGTCTTTATACGCGAGCTATTGGCAGCGCACTGCTGGCTCTGGCGCTCACGCGCCGCACCGATAATCTGAATTCTACGAGATTGACCCCTGCCTGTGCAGGGGAACCATTATTCCGGAACCGCAGCCTGTGCATTCTGTCCGTCGCCTTCCGGCGCGGCGATGATGTCGCGGGTCACGCTGCCCTTGGCAACGGTAAAGGTATCCGGATCACCGACCGAGGAGCGAATCCCGGGATCGGCATCGCCGGCCTGGCCGACCACGGCCGATTCGGTGACGCTGCGCTCTTGCGGGCCCCCGAACAGCGCTTCCAGAGTCTGCTGCTGCAGGCCGCCGGTCTGCGGACGAGGCTGGCCGGGCTGCGGCGGAACCAGCGTGAAATCGGGCGGGATCACCAGCGGCGGCTGGCGCGAGACGGCGAATTCATCGGGCCGGTCGCGGTCGAACAGACCGGTGGAACCACAGGCCGTCAGGCTGGCCAGCGAAACAAGGCTGATGGCGACGGTGGATTTACGCATGATTATGTCCCTCAAAAATCTCTTGTGGAGCCTGATAGCGCGCTCCTGACACAGGTCAACTTTCGTCAAGCTGAACATGGTCTTTTGTCTCCGGCTTCTTTTCGCGGATTAGCAGCGCCCGCGCAAGCAGGATCACCACGCCGATGCTGATACAGGCGTCGGCGAGGTTGAAAATCAGGAACGGACGGAAGTCGCCGACATGCAGGTCGGCAAAGTCGGCGACATAGCCGAGCCGCGCGCGGTCGACGATATTGCCCATCGCTCCGCCGAGGATCAGGCCCAGCGCGACAATGTCCCATTTCGCCTTCTCGCGGTTCATCCACAGGAAGACGGCGATCCCGATCAGCCCGGTCAGCGCGACCAGCGCCCAGCGCTGGAATTCGGTCGATGCGGTCAGAAAGCCCATCGACACCCCGTAATTCTGCGCCCAGGTCAGGTTGAAGAACGGCAGCAACTCGATCTGGCCACGGGCCGGAAGCTGCAGCGGCTCCATCACCAGAAACTTGCTCACTTGGTCGAGGATGAAGATCAGGACAGCGATGATCACGCCGTTGCGGCGGTATTTCTTGATTTGGGCACCATTGGTCATGTCAAATTCCGTTCCGAACAGCGCCATCGTGACAAGGAGAATCGTCATCCTGAACTCGTTTCAGGACCCCGTTGGCCTTGGCACTCTGTCGAGAGAGATCCTGAAACACGTTCAGGATGACGGACGGAGAGACGTTCACGCCAGTACCTCGACACAACGATCGCACAGCGCGCCATCCTCGTCCACTTCCGGCAGCAAACGCCAGCATCGACCGCATTTGTGATTGTCGGTCTTGCTAACGCTGATCGCATCGCCATCCCTGACATCGGCGACAATCGCCAGCTCGGCAAATTCGTCCGTACCGATCGGCAGGTCGGCCATCGGATAGACAACCTCCGCTTCCAGACTGGAGCGGATCGTCTTCTCGCGCCGCAGCGGTTCGATCGCCTCGGTGACCTTTTCCCGGGCATCGCGAATTTTCAGCCATTTCCCAGCAAGGTCAGCATCCGTCCACCCGGCATCCACCGCGGGCCATTCCTTGAGATGGATCGAATCCGCCTCGTCCGGGAACCGGCTCTGCCAGATTTCCTCGGCGGTGAAGACCAGCACCGGCGCGATATAGCGGGTGAGGGCGTGGAACAGGATGTCCATCACCGTGCGATAGGCCATGCGCTTGGGATCGTCCGGCGCATCGCAATAGAGGCAGTCCTTGCGGATATCGAAGAAGAAGGCGCTCAGATCCTCCTGCGCAAAGGCATTGAGCACCCGCATATAGGGGCCGAAGGCAAAATCGTTGACATGCTGCTTCAGCTCGGCGTCCACCTGCGCCAGCCGGTGCAATATATAGCGTTCCAGCTCCGGCATATCGGCCACCGCCACCCGCTCGGCCTCGGTAAAATCGCCCAGCCCGCCCAGCATATAGCGGAAGGTGTTGCGCAATTTCCGGTAGCTGTCCGAAACCCCTTTCAGGATCTCGTCGCCGATCCGGTGATCCTCGGTAAAATCGACACTCGCCGCCCACAGCCGCAGGATATCCGCGCCCTGGACGTCGATGATCTTCTTCGGATCGAGCGTGTTGCCCAGCGACTTGGACATCTTCTTGCCGGTCTTGTCGAGCGTCATCCCGTGGGTCAGCACCGCCTTGTAGGGCGCATGGCCCCGGGTGCCGCAGGACTCGAGCAGGCTCGACTGGAACCAGCCGCGATGCTGGTCGCTGCCTTCCAGATAGAGATCCGCCGGGCTGCGCTGCTCCGGCCATTTGCCGCTTTCCAGCACGAAGGCATGGGTGCAGCCGCTGTCGAACCAGACATCGAGAATATCGGTGATCACTTCATAATCATCGAGCGCATAGCCGTTGCCGAGAAATTCCTGGTGATCGGCATTGAACCAGGCATCCGCCCCGCCGGCCTTGAACGCCGCGATGATCCGCGCATTGACCGCCGGATCGTTGAGATATTCGCCGCTCTTGCGATCGACATAAAGCGCAATCGGCACGCCCCAGGCCCGCTGCCGCGACAGCACCCAGTCGGGCCGCCCCTCGACCATAGACTCCAGCCGCCGCCGCCCCCGCTCCGGCACAAAGCGCACCTTGTTGCGGATCTCGTCGAGCGCGACCTCGCGGAGGGTCCCCCTCCCGCTCGCGGGAGGGGTTAGGGGTGGGTTTGGGCCATCTTCAGGCCCACCCCCGGCCCCTCCCGCGAGCGGGAGGGGGGAGTCCATCGGCACAAACCATTGCGGCGTGCAGCGATAGATGATCTTCGCCTTCGACCGCCAGCTGTGCGGATAGCTGTGCGTAAAATCGTCGCTTGCCGACAGCAGCGCGCCGGCCTCGCGCAGGTCCGAACAGATCGGCCCGTCCTTGGAGACAAATTTCTTGTTGATCACCGACCCGGCCCGCTCGTCACCGCGGGGCAGCCAGGCCCAATCGTCGCGATAGACGCCATCGGCCTCGACCGCGAACACCGGATTGATGCCGTTCTTCTTGCACAGGTCGAAATCATCCTCGCCATGGTCGGGCGACATATGGACCAGCCCGGTACCGGCATCGGTGGTGACAAAATGAGAGCCATCGAGAAACGGGCGCGGCTTGGTGAAAAAGGCGATATCCTCTTCCGTTAGCCCTGAGCTTGTCGAAGGGCGGCTCTCGTCCGAGAGGCGTGGTTCGACAGGCTCACCACTAACGGATTTTTTCAACTTATCCGCCATCGGGTGTTTGGCGATGGCTCCGGCGAGTTGGGAGCCTTTGAATCCATACTCTTTGTTGACCGCGATGGGTGAAAGTTCGATTGTCACATCAGCTTCAGACAAGAGTTTTCTTACCATCGCTTCTAAACGGCTAGTGACACCGTCGACCAATCCAGTCGCCAGCACAAATTTCTGTCCTTCAGGCAGTCCTGCTGACCTCAGACTTTCCAATACCGAATTTACTTCGGAATGATCGCCGTCATTCCGACCGACATCCACATTCAGCCGATACAATCCATAATCAACATCCGCCCCATAAGCCAACGCCTGATTAACCGGGATCGTCCAAGGCGTCGTCGTCCAGATCACCGCATGCGCACCGACCAGCTCCGGCGCATTCGGCGCCTCGACAATCTCGAACGCCACATCAATCTGCGTCGAAACAATATCCTCATATTCCACCTCGGCCTCGGCCAGCGCGGTCTTCTCGACCGGCGACCACATCACCGGCTTGGCGCCGCGATAGAGCTGGCCGGCCTCGGCGAATTTCAGCAGTTCGGCAACGATCGCCGCCTCGGCGTCATAGTCCATCGTCAGATAGGGCTTGTCCCACTGCGCCAATATGCCGAGCCGCTTGAACTCCTCGCGCTGGACGTCGACCCAATGGTCGGCATAGGTCCGGCATTCGGCGCGGAATTCGCTGGCCGGCACCTCGTCCTTGTTGCGCTTTTTCTTGCGATATTCTTCCTCGATCTTCCACTCGATCGGCAGCCCATGGCAGTCCCAGCCCGGAACATAGGGCGCGTCCTTGCCGAGCAGCGACTGCGAGCGGACCACCAGATCCTTCAGCGTCTTGTTGAGGCTGTGGCCGATATGGATATTGCCATTGGCATAGGGCGGGCCATCGTGAAGGATGAACTTCTCGCGCCCGGCGCGCGCTTCGCGTAGCTTTTCATAGAGACCAATCTTCTGCCAGTGCGCCAGAATCGCCGGTTCCTTCTGGGCAAGGCCGGCTTTCATCGGGAAATCGGTTTTCGGCAGGAAAACCGTGTCTTTATAATCTGCTTTGGGATCGGTCATGATCGCGGGGATTAGGGGAGGTTGCGGGCCGGCGCAAGCATGGTTTTTGCAGTGCGGTATAAGGGATTTGCCCCCAATCCGTTAGTGGTGAGCTTGACTGCCGTTAGCCCTGAGCTTGTCGAAGGGCGCTTCTCGACGCGCGGCGTGGTTCGACAGGCTCACCACTAACGGATATATTCAATCCAGTAACGCTCTCGCCTTGTCGCAATCCTTCTCCATCTGAACCTTCAGCGCGTCCAGATCGTCAAACTTCTCTTCCCCGCGCAGGAAATGGTGCAATTCCACCTCGATCGTCTGGCCATAGAGATCCTCGGAAAAATCGAAGAAATAGGGCTCGAGCAATTCCTTCGGCGGGTCGAACATCGGCCGCACGCCGAGGCTCGCCGCGCCGTTCAGCACCCGGCCGTCGGGCAGGCGGCCCTTGACCGCGTAGATACCGTACTTCGGGCGCAGATATTGCCCCATGTCGATATTGGCGGTGGGATAGCCCAGTTCCCGCCCGTTCTTGTCGCCGTGGATCACCTCGCCCTGGATCGCGAACGGCCGGGTCAGCAGCCGGTTCGCTTCCTCGCAATGGCCCTCTTTCAGCGCCGCGCGGATCCGGCTGGACGAGATCACATCGTCGCTGTCGCTGATCGGCCGGACCGCTTCGCTTTTCAGCCCGTGCGCCGCGCCAACCTCGTGCAGCAGGTCGATATTGCCCTTGGCGCCCTTGCCAAAGGTAAAGTCCGCGCCGGTGACCACGCCGGCCGCGCCAAAGCGCTCGACCAGCAGCTCGGTGATAAAATCCTCCGCCATCGTGCCCGCCAGCCCGGCGTTGAATTCGAAGACCAGCATCGCGCTCGCGCCGGCATCGGCAAACAGCCGCTGGCGCTGGTCGAGACTGGTCAGGCGAAAGGGCGGCAGGTCGGGCTTGAAAAAGCGCACCGGATGCGGATCAAAGGTCGCGATAATCGCTGGCCGCCCCTCGTCCCGCGCCCAGTTCAGCGCCTTGCCGGCAACCGCCTGGTGGCCGAAATGAAAGCCGTCGAAATTGCCCAGCGCAATAATCGCCCCGCGCAGTTCGCCCTCGATCCGGTCATGTCCGTTCAGTCTGATCATCGAATCGCTATCGCGGGCTTTTGCATTTCGTTCAACAAGTTCGTCATGCCGGGGCAGGACGGCCGCTATTCCGTAACCAGCTCGCGGGCATCGGCGCCGGGCTTGACCACCAGCGGAGTCTCGGGAGTCACCGGCCCCTGCGGCACGGCGGCGACCGGCATCGGCTCCACGCCCGCCTTGATCACCCGCAACGCATTGAGCCCCATGACCGCGCGGATTTCCGCCTCGGTAAAGCCCGCCTGCATAAGCGCCTGGGTGATCTGGACAATGCCGCTGGTGTCGAATCTTGTCGTCACCGCACCGTCAAAATCGCTGCCGAGCGCGACATGCTCGATGCCGACCAGATCGCGGACATGCTTGACCGCCTTGGCCACGGTCTTTGGATCGGTATCGCACATTGCGCCGTCCCAGTAGCCGAGGCCGATCACTCCGCCGGTGGCGGCAACGCCCCTGATCTCCGCGTCGGTCAGATTGCGATTAACCCCGCACACGGCCTGCACGCCACCATGGCTGGAGACCACCGGACGCTTCGCCATCTTGAGAATATCGGCAACGGTCGCGTGGCTCGAATGGGCGATATCGACGATCATCCCCTTCTGCTCCATGTCGCGGACGATGGTCCGGCCGAATTTTGTCAGCCCGCCCTTTTTCTCGCCGTGCATCGACCCGGCCAGCTCATTGTCGAAAAAATGCACCAGCCCCGCCATTCGCATGCCCGAATCATAGAGCTTCTGCAGATTTTCGCGCTTGCCTTCCAGCGTCTGCAGCCCCTCGGCCGAGAACATCACGCCAATCGGCCGCCGGTTGCGGGCGCGAAATTCGACCAGCCCGTCGACGTCGGCCGCATTGCTGACCTTGGCCAGCGCTCCGGCCGAATCCTTGACCGCCCGGTCGAGCTTCTGCGCATGATAGAGCTGCCGCTCGAGCAGCGAGAACCAGGTCCGCACCGGCTGCAGCTGGGTGATGGCCAGCAGCGTGATATTATCCGTATCGGCGCTGTTGCTGTCGTAATTCTGGCCCCGCGGCGTCTTGGTCACGCTGGAGAATATCTGCAGCCCGACATTGCCCAGCTGCATCCGCCTGAGATCGATATGGCCATAGTTGACGCTGTCGGTAATCTTGCGCTTCCACAATAATGTGTCACCGTGCAGATCGACGATCATCAGGCTGTCATGCAGCTTCTGCGCCGCGGCGGTGATTTCCGGCAGCGGCTTGCCGTCGACCATGTTGGTCTGCTTCTCGAACCAGGCCGGGCCGAAGACCAGAAAGGCGGCGATGGCAATCGCGACGAGCCCGAGAAGTGCCAGCGCGATTTTCTTCATGGCTGCTTTCGCTTCAGGGTGACGAAGCTGTATGCGGGCTTGCCGTTCTTCGCCTCATGGTCCTCGCGCGCTTTCTCTTCCCAGATCGCCATGTCAAAGGCCGGCATTTTCGTATCGCCCTTGGGCTTGCTGTGCACTTCGGTCAGTTCGATCCGGTCGGCCCGGTCCAGAAAGGCCTTGTAGATTTCCGCGCCGCCGATCACCGCGATATGCGGCGCATTGGCCATTTTCAGCGCCATGTCCACGCTGCTGGCCACGTCCGCGCCATCGCCTTCCCAGCTCTTGTCGCGGCTGAGCACGATATGCCGCCGCCCGGGAAGCAGGCCGGGCAGGCTGTCGAATGTCCTGCGGCCCATGATCATCGGCTTGCCCATGGTCATGGTCTTGAACCGCCGCTGATCCTCGGGCAGCCGCCAGGGAATGGTGTCGCCGTCGCCGATCACGCCATTGTCGGCGCGGGCAAGAAAGAGAATGATTTCAGGATGATTCATGCGCGACGCCTAGCGCAGTTCCGGCGGACTGCAAATTAGAAATGTAATTTGGTGACATGACCCATTTTCCGGCCCGGCCTGCTCTCGCCCTTGCCGTAGAGGTGGAGGTGGTTGGCACCGTCCGCCAGCAGAGCCTGCCAGTCGTCCGCCTGCGCCCCGATCAGATTGTGCATCTCGACCCGCTCCGCCGCGAGCCCGGTGTCGCCAAGCGGCAGACCGCAGATCGCCCTGATGTGATTCTCGAACTGGCTGGTGACCGCACCCTCGATCGTCCAGTGGCCGCTGTTGTGCACGCGCGGCGCCATCTCGTTGAATATCGGGCCGTTTTCGGTAGCAAAAAATTCGCAGGTGAGTACGCCGACATAATCCATCGCGGCGGCCATCCGGGAAGCCAGTCCCCGCGCCGCCTCCTGTTGCGCCAATATGGCGTCGGGGGCAGGGGCGACGGAAACCGCCAAAATCCCGTCTTCATGCACATTGTGCGGCGTGTTCCAGAAGCGGATCTCGCCATCCTGTCCGCGCACCAGGATCACCGAAAATTCATGGGAAAAGGTCACGAAGCCCTCGGCGACGCAGGGCTTCCCGGCCACCGCCTGCCAATGGCCCTCGAGATCGTCGCCCGGACGGATGCGGGACTGGCCCTTGCCGTCATAGCCCATGCGGATCGTCTTCAGGATCGCGGGCGCGCCGATCTCCGCGATCGCCCGGTCGAGCGACGGGCGGTCGCTGACCTCGGCAAAGGGGGCGGTGGTGCCGCCATGCTCGCGGGCAAAGACCTTCTCGGCGATCCGGTTCTGGGCGATGTCCAGCGCCGCGATCGGCGGGTGCAGCGGCGCGCAGTCGTGAATCTCGTGCAGCGGACCGACCGGTACATTTTCGAATTCGAAGGTGACCACGTCGCAGCTTTCGGCAAAGCGGGTCAGCGAAGCGATATCGTCATCCTGCGCGCAGGTGAACTCGGCGGCCACCTCGGCGGCCACGCTGTTCGCATTGGGCGCGTAGATATGGCAGCGATAGCCCAGCTGCGCGGCTGCCACGCTCAGCATCCGGCCAAGCTGGCCGCCGCCCAATATGCCGATGGTGGATCCGGGAGGGAGTGTCTGCATGGGGCCGGTTATGCAGGCTCGTCGGCAACGGCGTCGGTCTGTGCCGCGCGCCAGGCATCCAGACGTTCGGCCAGGGCCGGATCGGAATTGGCGAGTATCGCGGCCGCGAGCAGTGCTGCGTTTTTCGCGCCGGCCTCGCCGATCGCCAGCGTGCCGACCGGGATGCCCGCCGGCATCTGCGCGATCGAGAGCAGGCTGTCGATGCCGCTCAGCGCCTTGGACTGGATCGGCACGCCGAGCACCGGAATCCGGGTCATCGAGGCGGCCATGCCGGGAAGGTGAGCGGCGCCGCCGGCTCCGGCGATGATCACTTTCAGGCCGCGGTCCGCTGCCGAAGTTGCATAGTCATACAGCCGGCCGGGCGTGCGGTGCGCCGAAACGATCTTCTTTTCATGCGGGATGTGCAGCGCGTCGAGGATATCGCTGGCGAGCTTCATCGTCGCCCAGTCGGACTGGCTGCCCATGATGATTCCAACCGGAGGAGGTGCTTCGACCATTATTGCCCCTGACAAATGCTGCGGAAGCAATGCGGTTTAGTGGGGAATGGATGCGGAAGCAATGACACAAATGGTGACATGGAAAATTCCTGATCCTCTGAATTTCGACCTTACAGGACAGGATCATGGTGCCACCAGTGAATAATCCTGTTGTGTTTTCAAATATATACAAATATATATCCTGCCAGGACTAGGAATGGCAAATAAAATGAAACCGGATAAGGCAGGCAATCCTCAGCATTGCAGCCGCTGCCATATATTACAGCAGGAAATAGTTGCTCTGAAAGAGGAACTGTCTGAAATGAAGCAGCACGCCTATCATGATGTGCTTACCGGAATTTCAAATCGCCGCCTTTTTGTTGAGAGTTTGGAGAATCGGGTCGCCCGCTGCCAGCGATATGGCGACAATTGTGCCGTGCTGTTTCTCGATGTCGACAATCTGAAATCGGTCAATGATGCCCATGGCCACGGGGTCGGCGATGCGCTGCTTGTGCATCTTGCTGAAACCTTGAGCGCCAATATCCGGACCACCGACGTGCTGGCGCGGATTGGCGGGGATGAATTCGGTCTTCTGCTGGACAATCTCAATGGCGACCAGGTGGAGGACAAAATCGGCTTTCTGGTCGAGCAGCTTGGCAAGGCGAGCTTCGTCCATGAAGGCCGGAAAATACCCCTGGGCGCCTCGATTGGCTATTGTTTCGTCGGACCGAAGGATACCACCGAGGGCCTCATGTCGCGCGCCGACGCGGCAATGTACCGCGCCAAGGACAAGACCAGATAGGCTTTATTACCCGGGCGGACTATCGCTCGGACAGATAATAGCGTTCGACCTCGTTGAGATCGTCGTCCAGCTCATAGATGATCGGCTGGCCGGTCGGAATTTCCAGTTCGGTAATCTCGTCATCGGGAATCTTGGACAGATGCTTGACCAGCGCCCGCAGACTGTTGCCATGCGCCGAGATCAGGATCCGCTTGCCATTCTGCAATTCGGGCGCAATCCGGCTTTTCCAATAGGGCAGCACGCGGGCGATCGTGTCTTTCAGGCTTTCCGTCGAAGGCACCTCGATCCCCTTGTAGCGCGGATCATTCGACATCTGGTAGGCGCTGTCCGAAGCCATCGGCGGCGGCGGGGTGTCAAAGCTGCGCCGCCAGATATGAACCTGTTCGTCGCCATATTGCTCGCGCGTATCCTGCTTGTTGAGGCCGGTCAGCCCGCCATAATGGCGCTCGTTCAACCGGTAGTTTTTCTCCACCGGCAGCCACAGCCGGCCCATTTCCTCCAGCGCCAGATTGAGAGTCTTGATCGCCCGCGTCTGTACGCTGGTGAAGCAGGCATCCGGATCGATGCCGCGTTCCTTCATCAGTTGCCCGGCGGCCCTGGCTTCCTCGACGCCTTTCTCGGTGACATCGACATCCCACCATCCGGTAAAGCGGTTTTCGAGATTCCATAGCGACTGGCCATGGCGAAGAAGGATGAGTTGGGGCATTGATGGTCCTTAAGCTTGTTTCGATCATCCCTAGCGGTGATGGGAAAGGTCGCCAAGAGCGATTTCAGATGAAAATGCGCACCATCGTGAAACAGGCCGACCAGCGAACCGGCCAGATCGAGAGCAGGGCGGCGAGCGATTTTTGCCGGCCGACCGGACGCCCACCGATCAGCTGCTGACCATCGTTGCCGTTACGGAAACTGCCGGAAATTTGCGTGGCATTTTTGCATCCCCTGCTGAAGAATCGCGCTGATCAGCCGGTTTTTAGCACAAGACGGTTGTTACATTTTTACAACATTTGTTCGGGAATCGCCGTTTGTCCGCCCCTCTCCGCTTGATTTAATGGTTCAATTAAACGACGGACGCACCCGCTGCTGTCGGGAAAACAAGCCATCCCCCCTGGTAAATGGCGCCGCCGACAGCGATTTCAACGGGAGAATATCAATGAAAACCATCCATAAAATCCTCATGGCGGCGCTGTGCACAACCGCCATGACCGCCCCCGCTTATGCTCAGGACGCCGAGCAGGAAGCCGAAACGTTTGACGAAAATGTCATCATCGTGACCGCTACCCGCCGCGCGCAGGACGTGCAGGCCATCCCTCTCGCCGTGACCGCGGTCAGCCCGGTCCAGCTGGAACGCCAGGGCGTTGTCAATGTCGGCCAGATCACCAACGTATCCTCAAGCTTCTCGACCTCCAATGCCCAGCTGGCATCGGGTTCGGTGGTGCTGCGTATTCGCGGTGTCGGCACGACCTCCAACAATATCGGTTTTGAATCGGCTGTCGGCATCTTCATCGATGGCGCCTATCAGTCGCGTCCGGGTGTTGCGCTTTCCGAATTCGTCGACGTCGAACGCGTCGAAGTGCTGCGTGGCCCACAGGGCACGCTGTTCGGTCGCAATACGTCTGCCGGTGCGCTGAACATTACCAATGTCCGGCCCGATCTCAACGAATTTGGCGGCTTCGCCAATGCCACCTACGGCAATCGCGATCTTTACAGCGTCCAGGGTGCGGTCAACGTGCCCCTCGTCCAGGACAATCTGGCCCTGCGCGTTACCGGTGCCTATCGGCAGCGTGATGGCTATGTAACCGTGGTCGACAAGACCGGTACCAAGGTTGGCGATTCGAATGGCACCGACCAGTATCTGGTTCGTGGCCAGCTCGGCTTTGAAACCGACAGCGGCATCAGTGGCCGTCTGATCGCCGACTATGCCAAGAGCTCGGCCGGTTGCTGTGCAGCGGTTGAAGTATTGCAATCGCCCGTTGAAACCTTCGGTCTGTTCGCAGCCGTTGGCCTGGGTGCCCGGGGCGGCATGGCAGCTCCGGCCGTCGCGGTGAGTCCCTTTGATACCACCACGGCTGAAATCGCTGCCAGCAATCGCATCGCGACCGCCAATTTCGCTCCGCAAACCAAGTTCGACCAATGGGGCGTTACCGGTGAAATCGAGGTGCCGCTCGGCGACAGTGCAGACCTGATCTATATCGGTTCCTACCGCGAATATGACGCGCTCGAAGCCTATGATTCGGACTTCTCGGGTCTCGACGTTTTCAACGTGACGAACAACTCGACCTCGATCGAAACCATGACCCACGAATTGCGGGTCCAGGGTGAACTCTTCGGCGGTGCCCTGAACTGGCTGGTTGGCGGATATTATTCCAAGGAAGATATCAACCAGTCGGTCAGCTTCGCGCTTGGCGAGGATTATGGTGAACTGGTCGGTGCGCTGTTCTTTGGCCCGACCGGTGGAGCGCTGGGTGCCAACCCGCTGACAGTTCTGTCGGGCGGCGTCGATCCGGCTGGTACGACCAACACCAATCTCTATGCGCAGAGCAGCAAGAGCTGGTCGATCTTCACGCACAATACGCTGGAAGTGACCGACGGTCTCGAATTCACCGTCGGCCTGCGCTATTCGGACGAAAGCAAGGATGGTTCGTTCGCTCAGGGCAACAACACCAACGCCATTTGCCCGGCGATCCTGGCGTCGATTGGCGCTGGCAATGTTCCGGCTGCGCTGATCCCCAACGTCTTCGGTACCGGTTGCTTTGCCTTTACCGCACCGGCCGACTTGCCAGCGGCAGCCGTATTCCCGCTGCCACGCACCTTCAGCAGCAAGTTCAAGGACAATGAACTGATCTACACCGGCAAGGTGGCTTATGCCTTCGCCGATCCGATCAACGTCTATGCGAGCTTCACCCACGGCTACAAATCGGGTGGTTTCAACCTGGACTCGACAGCTGCTGCTGGCGGTGCTGATCCGCGTTTCGCTTCGGAAGAAGTGGATTCCTATGAAATTGGTCTGAAAGCCAAATTCCTGGACAATGCGGTAACGTTGAACCTGGCTGCCTTCCGCGAGGAATTCACGAACTTCCAGGTTCTGGAATTCACCGGCGCGCAGTTCCAGACCTTCAACGTTCCCAAGGCGGAAACGCAGGGTGTGGAAATCGAGACCACGATCCGTCCGAGCGAGCATTTCACGGTCAACGGCGCCCTGACGATCACCGATGCCAATTATCCTGATGATTGCAACGGTACGCAAACCGCTGCGAACGTCGTCGCATTGTGCGGCAATTCGCTGACCAACGCACCGGATATTGTCGGTATTGCAGGCGCTACCTATACCAATGACATTGGTAGCAACCTGAAATATTTCCTCAATGCCCAGATGCGCTTCGAAAGCGATCGCCGGACATCGACCCAGGCGATTGATCCTGCCGACCTGTCAACGAACACTCCGGTGCCGTTCGACACTCAGGATGGCAATATCAAGATCAACCTGCGCGCCGGTATCGGTAGCCAGGAAGACACTTGGGGCATCGAAGCCTTCGTGACCAACCTGACCAATGAAGTCACCCGTGGCGTGACCTTCAACACGGTGCTGCGTTCCGGTTCGCGTTCGGCCTTCGTCCAGGAGCCTCGCAGCTACGGACTGACCCTGCGCGGCAAGTTCTAGGCCTGCACGAAATAGGGTGGCCTTGTGCCACCAGACAATCAGGGGCCGGTTTTTCCGGCCCCTTTTTATTGCGCGTCCCAGCCATTGATGCAAAAGACTGCCACCATGAAAATCTTTATCTTCCAGACCGTCCCCGTGCTCCACTTCGGCGAAGGCTGCCTCGCCGAGCTGCCCGGCCAGATCGCTGCCTTGCGTGCGTCCAGGCCGATGATCGTCACCGACAGGGGCATCGTCGGTGCCGGACTGATCGCACCGGTTGAACAGACCCTGCAGGCAGCCGGTCTCGATGTCGCGATCTTCGATGCGGTGGTGGCCGATCCGCCCGAGGCGATCGTGCTGCAGGCAATCGAGGCGGCAAGGGCGGCGGGTGTGGATATCGTCATCGGCCTCGGCGGCGGCAGCTCGCTCGACACCGCCAAGGTGGTGGCCGCGCTTGCGGTCGACGGTGCCCAGCCGCTGTCCGAAATCTACGGCGTCGGCGCGCTCCAGCGCAAGGGCCTGCCGACCATCCTGATCCCGACCACCTCGGGGACCGGCTCGGAAGTGACCGCCATCTCCATCCTCACCACCGGCGAAACCACCAAGGCGGGCATCGTCTCGCCCTATCTGTTCGCCGATGTCGCCTTGCTCGACCCGGCGCTGACCCTCGGCCTGCCCGCCGCCGTCACCGCCGCCACCGGCATCGACGCGATGGTCCACGCGATCGAGGCCTTTACCGGCCGCCACGCCAAGAACCCGGTCTCCGACATGCTGGCGATCGAGGCGCTCAGACTGCTGACGACCAATATCGAAACCGCCTGTTTCGAGGGCAGCAATATTGCGGCGCGCGAGGCGATGCTGCGCGGCTCGATGCTTGCCGGCCAGGCCTTTGCCAATTCGCCGGTCGGCGCGATCCACGCGCTCGCCTATCCGCTCGGCGGCATCTATCATGTCCCGCACGGCCTCTCCAACGCGCTGGTCATGCCCTATGTGATGCAGTTCAATCTCGAGGCCGCCGCGCCGCTCTACGCGCAGCTGGCCAATGCGCTGGACGTGCCGCGCGGCAGCGAGAACAGCGACGAGGCGCGGGCGCAGCAATTGATCGACTATCTCGAGGCGCTGGCGGTCAAGGTGAAGGCCCCCCGCAAATTGCGCGAGATCGGCATCAAGCAGGGCGCGACGACCGAACTGGCGGAAGCGGCAATGCTGCAAACCCGCCTGCTGATGAACAATCCCAAAGAACTGACGCAGGCCGACGCGCAGAGGATCTACGATGCCGCCTGGTAAGAGCGCCAGAGCAGAGCCGCCGGTCCGGTCCGACTATCGCGCCGGCTCGCTGATCACCACCCGCTGGAACGACAATGACCCCTATGGTCACGTCAACAACGCCATTTATTATTTCTGGTTCGACACCGCGGTGAATCGCTATCTGGTCGAGCAGGGCGCGCTCGATATCACCGGCGGCGCCACCATCGGCCTGGTCGTCAACACCAGCTGCGACTATTTCGCCCCGATCGCCTTCCCCGACGACGTGATGGCCCGTATCCGCGTCGACCGGCTCGGCAACAGCAGCGTCACATATGGCGTCGGCCTGTTTCGCGGCAACGACGATATCGCCTCGGCCGCCGGCAGCTTCACCCATGTCTATGTCGACCGCGCCAGCCGCCGTCCGGTTTCTCTCCCATCCCCCTTGCGTTCCGCGCTGGAAGCGATACAGTTTTAATCAACTGATTAAACTCTTGGGAGAGAGATATGCTTCGACCGTTTGACAATGACGAACGCCGCGAATTTCGCGCCACCTGCCGCCGCTTCGCCGAAACCGAATTGCAGCCGCACGCCAACGAGTGGGACGAGGCTGGCGAAATCCCGTGGGAAATGCACCAGAAGGTCGGCGCCCTCGGCGTCTGGGGATTCGGCGTCGATGAGAAATATGGCGGCCTCGGCATGGACGATATCTTCATGCGCGCCGCCTGGGGCGAGGAAGCGGCCCGCGCCCACAATGGCGGCACGCTGGCGGCGCTCGGCGGCCGCTCGATCTCGATCGGCCCGATCCACAAGCTGGCGTCCGAGGACATCAAGGACCGCATCCTCAAGGATATCGTGCTCGGCAACAAGGGTTCCAGCCTCGGCATCACCGAACCCGGCGGCGGCTCCGATGTCGCCAATATGCAGACCACGGCGCGCCAGGACGGCAACCACTGGGTGATCAACGGCGCCAAGACCTTCATCACCGGCGGCATGACCGCCGACTATTATGTCATCGGTGCCCGGACCGGCGGCGAGGGGTTGAACGGCATCTCGCTGTTCCTGGTCGAAAAGGACGCCGAGGGCTTCTCGCGCACCGCGCTCGACAAGAAAATGGGCTGGTGGGCCTCGGACCAGGCCTCGCTCTATTTCGACGAGGTGCGCGTCCCGGCCGAGAACATGCTCGGCGAAGAGGGCCGCGGCTTCATCCAGATCATGCACAATTTCAACCACGAGCGGCTCGGTATGGTCGCGCAGTGTCTCGGCATGATGCGGGTGCTGCTCGAACATGCGATCGATTATGCGCAGCAGCGCGAGACCTTCGGCAAGCCGCTGATCCGCCACCAGGTGATCCGCCACAAGGTCGCAGAGATGTCGGCCCGGATCGACCGGCTCGATGCCTGGCTCAACCAGATCTGCTGGCTCGCCGAACAGGGCGAGATGCCGGTCGCCCAGATCTGCAAGGCCAAGTTCAGCGCCACCAAGGATCTGGAATATTGCGCCAGCGAGGCGATGCAGATTCTCGGCGGTGCCGGCTATCTGCGCGGCAATCCGGTCGAGCGCTTCTATCGCGAGGTGAAGGTGATGGCGATTGGCGGCGGCTCGGAGGAAATCATGCGCGACCTCGCGGTCCGGCAAATGGGCCTCTGATCCCGCTTGCCATTTCCGCTTCCGGGCGGATAAGCAGCGCGTCTGAAATCCGTTCGTGCTGATCCTGTCGAAGCACGCCGCGGCGACAGGCAAGTGACCGGTTTCGACACTATGGGCTGATGGAACAATTATGGCTGATATCATATCTTCCGGCCGGCATTCGGACGATGCGCCGCCGTTGCTGCCAGCAGGATCGGTGCTGGTTGGTCTGCTCTCCTTCGCGATGATGGATGTCGTGATGAAACGCTTGGCGATCGATCTCGGCGCCTATAATGCGCTGCTCTGGCGGGTGCTGGCTGCCTTTATCCTTGTCTCTGTGCTGTTCTTCATACGCCGACCGAAAATGCCCGGCCCAGCTGCGCGCAAGGTGCATCTGCAGCGCGGCATCATCGTCGTCTTCATGTCCTATCTGTTCTTCTGGGGCCTCGCCCGGGTGCCCCTGGCGGAGGCGATCGCGCTGTCCTTCATCGCGCCGATCATCGCTCTCTATCTAGCGGCGGTGTTCCTTGGCGAGACCATCCACCGCAAGGCCATATATGCCTCGCTGCTCGGTTTCGGCGGAGTGCTGATAATCGCATGGGGCAGGGCGACGGGTGACTATGATGCCGACTCGCTGCTCGGCATGGGAGCGATTCTCGCGTCCGCCGTGCTCTATGCCGGCAATCTGGTGATCCAGCGGCAACAGGCCTTGCTCGCCGGACCGCTCGAGATCAGCTTTTCGCAAAATCTGATCGTCGGCTCCTCCTTCCTGCTGCTCGCACCTTTCTTTGCAGTGCTGCCCGACCGCGCATCGCTGCCTTATATCGCGGCCGGTGCCGTCCTGTCGGTGATCTCGGCTTTGTTCATCGCCTGGGGCTACCGGCGGGCCGAGGCGAAATATCTGATCAACCTCGAATATAGCGCCTTCATCTGGGCGGCGATCTTCGGCTGGCTATTCTTCCGCGAACCGATCACCTGGACCACCGTGTCCGGCGCGCTGCTGATCGTCGCCGGCTGCTATCTCGCGACCCGCCGCGACCGCAAGGTCGCCCATATCGAAACCACTGCGGTCTGACCGCCATGCTGCGCATCCCAAACCGGCAGGCGCGTTGGCTCTGGCTGCAGGCGCAGGGCCTGTCCGACAGCCCGACCGGTTCGCTCGACCTGCCCGCCATCGTCCGTCGCCTCGGCTTCGTCCAGCTCGACACCATCCAGAACGTCACCCGCGCCCATCATCATATCCTGTGGAGCCGCAACCAGAATTACCGCGAACCCATGCTGGACCGGATGCTCGGCGAGGACAGGGCGGTATTCGAGCATTTTACCCACGACGCCTCTGTCCTGCCGATCGAATTCTACCCGATGTGGCAGCGCCAGTTCCGGCGCCTCGGCGAAAAAGTCGCTGGCCATGCCAGTTTCAAAAAGGCGGTGCAGCAAATCGGCCGCGAGCAGATCCTCTCCCGCATCGCGGAGGAAGGCCCGCTCTCGACCCACGCCTTCGAAACCCGGGTCGAGGGCGAAAAGCAGATGTGGGATCGGCCGCCGCACAAAAGGGTGCTCGACCAGCTCTGGTATGCCGGTGACCTCGCGACCTCCCACCGCCAGAATTTTGCCAAATATTACGACCTGTCCGAACGGGTCATCCCGTCGCACCATCGCGAGACCGCCCACGACGACAGTGTCCAGATCGACTGGCTGTGCCGCAATGCGCTCGACCGGCTGGCTTTTGGTTCGCTGGGCGAAATCCAGCGCTTCTGGGGCGCCGTCGATGCCGGGGAAGTGAAGTCCTGGTCGCAGGCGGTTCGCGATCCCGTCCCCGTCCAGGTGGAATCGCGCGACGGAACATGGCGCGATGCGCTCGCGCCACCGGATATCGAGGCGCGCCTCGCCGCCGTTGCCGCGCCGACATCCCGCCTGCGGATCATCAACCCGTTCGATCCGCTGGTGCGCGACCGCAACCGCCTGGCGGCGCTGTTCGGCTTTGCCTATCGCAACGAGATGTTCGTGCCCGCAGTGCAGCGCAAATGGGGCTATTATGTCTATCCGCTATTGGAGCGCGACCGCTTTGTCGGCCGCATCGAGATCAAGGCAGAACGTTCGGCCGGCAATCTGCGGGTAACGCAATTCTGGCCGGAGCCGGGCATAGCCTGGCCTGCCCCGCGACAGGCGAAGCTGGCGGCGGAGCTGGAGCGTCTGGGACGGCTTATCGGAGTCAGCGGAATATTGTGGGAATGTGACCGCGGCTAGGGCCGCAGCCTGGTGTTACTTGACGGTTCCGCGAAAGCGCAACTCGCCGGAGGCGCCGGGCGCGATCGGCGACGGCAGCACCCAGCGAATATGGGTGACATCCGCTGGAACCGCGGGCCGGCCAGCCTGGTCATCATCCACGACGCTCAGTTCCGGCAATTTGCCGAACGTCTGGCCGCCATCCACCGATACCAGTGCCCAGTCTTCCAGAACCTCGACAAAACTGACCGCATTGTGGACGGGATTGTCGACCACGAAACCGGTGACGTCATTCTTGCCGCTATTGTGATAGCGGTTGATGAACAGCAGCATGTCCCCGGGGACGACCTTGACAGTTGCCGGATCGAGCAGCTCGACCGTCTCTTCGCCATTGTCCGACGCAGCGGTCCTCTCGACCTTGATCAGGCTGTCGATCTTCACGTCGGCCTGCCGATCCGTCGTCGCGGCCGCAGGCGATGCGGCATAGGCGGTCTGGGACAAGGACAAGCCGCTCACCAGAACGCCTGCAACCAGAGCTGCTTCGAGCAAAATCATACGCATATTGGACATTTTCACCAATCCTGTTGAGCATGTCGGATCGGGCAAGGGTGCCCGGTCCATCGTCGCTGGAAATATGGACAAACTTGGTTAATCTACCGTTAAAATCTGCTGGTCCGGCGGCGAGAGGTCTGAATATCTTACAAAATCTGTGACTTGCCGAAAAAGCGATGTTATTCGTTGGCGTCACGATTCATCAATGGCTAAAGAGTAAGGCGATGGGTCGAACCACATATCGTTGCTGCCGCGGCATGCTGTTTATTCTGCTGATGGGTTCACTCATCCGGCCGGCCAGTGCCCAGACGCAGGACCCGCCCGCGGCCGCCGCGCCGGATGAAGGTGACTTCGAAACACCGCTCGACCCGGATCAGCCGCTGACCGAATTTCCGGATTTCGGGGTAGAATGGCCCGACCTGGACGACACGTCCGAACCGGTGCTCGATGACAGTGAAACGGAAACCGCGTCCGCCCCGCCTGTAGAAGAAGAGAGCGACAGTCAGCAGGTCCCGGCCGAGGAACGGCTGTTCGAAGAAGCCAACCGGCCTGACGAATACCGCCCCACCGACGCGCTGGCAGAAACCGCCTACCGGATCAGCTTTGAAGGATTGCCGGACACGATCGGAGAGGCTTTCAATACGCGCTTCGAAATATTGTCGGTGCTCGAGCAATATCGCGGCGACGAGGCCAATTTCGCCCAGATCCGGCGACGCGCCCAGAGCGATGCCGAACTGGTCGAACGCCTGCTCAGGATAGAAGGCTATTATGATTCCGTTGTGCAGACGCGCTTCGAGAGCGCTGACGACGAGCGCGTCGAAGTGGTCATCGACGTGCAGCCGGGGCCGCAATATAAGCTGGACGCGATCGCCTTGCCCGGTCTGGAAAATGCCGTTCCACCCGATCCGGAAAAATTCCGCGATACATTCGGCTTGCAGACCGGCGCGATCGTCAACAGCGACGAGATCATGGATGCGATCGGCCGGCTCGATACGGCAATGGTGGAAAATGGCTACGCCTTCGCCAAAACCGGCGAACCGGAACTGGAAATCGATCATGCCGAACGGCTGGGCGATCTCGAAGTTCCGGTCGTGCCCGGGGGTCGTTTCAATTTTGGCTCGATCGTGATGGCGCAGACCGAATTGTTCGATGCCGATCATGTGCAGATGATCGCCCGTTTCAACCCCGGCGATCTCTACCAGGCCTCGGAATTGGAGGACCTGCGCCGCGCCCTGATCGCGACCGGTCTGGTCTCGACCCTGACCATCGAGCCGGTGGTGGCGGAAGATCCCGACGCGGTGGATATTGCGGTCAATGTGACACCGGCCCCGCTGCGCACCATTGCCGGCGAACTGGGCTATGGCACCGGCGAAGGCTTCCGTTCTGCGGCCAGCTGGGAGCACCGGAATTTCTTCCCGCCGGAAGGCCTGATCCGCGCCACCGCCGTCCTTGCGACGCAGGAGCAGTCGGGCAGCATTGCCTATCGCCGCAACAATTACCACCGGCGCGACAATGTCCTGAACGGACGAATGGCGCTGAGCGTGGTCGATCGTCCGGCGTTCAAGGCGCAGACCTTCTCGGTCGCCGCCAATATCGAGCGGCAGAGCAATCTCATTTACCAGAAGCGCTGGAGCTGGTCGGCTGGCATCGAACTGCTCGCGTCGCGGGAAACCGATGTGACCGGACCCGCCGCCGCCACCGACCGGGAAACCTTTTTCATCGGTTCCCTGCCCGGCTCGGTGACCTTTGATGCCAGCGATGACCTGCTGGATCCGACGCGTGGTTTTCGTGTCACTGCTCGTGTTGCACCCGAAGCATCCCTGCAGGACGGCAGCTTCTTCTATGTCCGCAGCCAGCTTGACGGCAGCGCCTATTTTCCGGTTTCGGACAAGATCATACTGGCCGGACGCGCCCGGTTCGGAACGATTGTCGGTGCCGGCAGCAACCGCATAGCCCCGTCGCGCCGCCTCTATTCCGGCGGCGGCGGCTCGGTCCGCGGCTACGGTTATCAGAGCATCGGCCCGCGCGATGCCAACAATGACCCGCTGGGCGGCCGATCGCTGGTCGAATTTTCGCTGGAGGCGCGCGTCAAGACAGGCTTCTTCGGCGGCAATCTCGGCATCGTCCCCTTTATCGACGGCGGCAATGTCTACACCAGCAGCACCCCCGATTTTTCCGGCATGCGCTATGGTGCCGGTCTCGGCGTGCGCTATTACAGCGATTTCGGACCGATCCGTATCGATGTCGGCACCCCGATCAATCCCCAGCCGGGTGACACCCGCATCGCCGTCTATGTATCCCTGGGGCAGGCCTTCTAGATGGCAGAGAGCACGGAATCCTCCGCTTCAAGGCCGCGCCGCTGGCGCTGGCCGCTGCGCGCCCTGTTCGCCCTGGCGCTGCTCGCCCTCGTGGGTCTGGTCGGCGCTGCCATCTGGCTGGACAGCGACGCCGGCCATCGCTTCATAATCGGGCAGGTCGAGGGGCTGGAGCCGGAAACCGGCCTGCGCATCCGCGTCGGCGAGATTGACGGATCCATTTACAGCGAGGCCAATGTCAAGGGGCTGTCGCTCAGCGACCCCAAGGGCACGTTTTTCACCGCAGAGACGGTGGCGGTCGACTGGAACCCGCTGGCCTGGATCTTCAACGAGCTGAATATATCCGAGGCGGTGATCAAAAAGGGTCGGCTCGACCGCTTGCCCGAATTGATCGATACCGGAAAAGACCAGCCCCTGTTGCCGGGCTTCGACATTTATATCGGTGCCTTTCGGGCCGACAGTCTGGCGCTGGGGAAAGCCATCACCGGCTCCGAGCAACTGGCCAACCTCTCGGGCTCGGCTGACATCCGGTCGGGCCGCGCGATGGTGCATCTCGATGCGACCACCACCGACAGCGGCGACAAGCTGTTTCTGGCCCTGAATGCGGAACCGGAACGCCAGAAACTGGATATCGATGCCGAAATCATCGCTCCGGCCGGCGGCGTGCTGGCGGGCGCCCTCGGGCTGGAGCGCGATCTCGCCGTGACCGTCAAGGGCGACGGCAGCTGGCAGAAATGGAACGGCGAACTCAATGGGCGCAGCAATGGCGAGGCCTTGGCGAAAGTCACGCTGGAGGCGACGGACGGGCTGTTTGCCTATGATGGCACGCTTACCGGTTCCGTCATGCCCGAAGGCATGGTGCAGAGACTGGCATCGCCCAATTTGCGGGTCAAGGGCACCGCCCGTCTCGAGGATCGACTGGCGTCGGTGGATCTGGAGGCACGGTCAAAGGCACTGGTCCTGACCGCCCAGGGCGGGATCGATCTCGGACGCAACAGTCTCGACGCGATGCGGGTCGAGACCAGGCTGATCGAGCCGTCGGCGCTCGCCAGCAACATGAAGGCGCAGGATTTCGAGCTGAAAGCCCTGCTGAACGGCAAATTCTCCGAACTGCGCTATCAATATCTGCTGACCGCGCCGCAGCTGGCTTTCGGCAAGACCCTGCTGACCAACGTGCGCGGGGAAGGTGAGGGACGCCGCGATGCCGGCGGCTGGGACATTCCGCTCGAACTGTCCGTCGGGACGCTGATCGGCAACGGCGATCTGGCGAAGCGCCTGCTCTCCGGATTTGACGCCACCGCCTTGCTCCGCTTTGAACAGGACCGCCTGTTTACCGAGCGTGCGCGGGTCGCGACCGATGCGGCCAGCGGCACACTGGACTTCGAACTGCGTCCCTCGACCGGCAATTATGCTGTAAACATCGCGGCAACCGCACCATCCTTTCCGATGCCGGGAGTCGGGGTCGCCGATATCATTGCCGATCTCGATCTCGGCCCGGCTGCTTCCGGCGTGGCACTTGACGGCCAGATCAATGCCCGCTTGCGGCGCTTCGATATCGGCTTCCTGCGCGAACTGGCGGGCGGTCTCCCACAATTGCAAACCGGTCTGTCGCTCGGCCCGGACGGATTTCTGCGGTTCACCAATCTCAATGTCAAAGCCCCCGATCTGGCCTTCCGGGGCTCCGGCAAACAGACCGGGGCGGCGACCTTCACCTTTCAGGGATCGGGCAGCCAGGACAGCTACGGTCGCTTTGATCTGCGGCTCGACGGCCCGCTCGACCGGCCCAAAATTGCCCTGCTGCTCGACAGCCCGCTCCCCGCGGCCGGCCTGTCCGCGGTCCGCCTGAACCTCGATCCGGTCAAGGCCGGATTTGCCTATACCGCGGTCGGCGGCTCGACACTGGGGCCATTCAGCAGCGAGGGCACGATCGTGACCGCGACCGGTCAGGATACCGCCGTGCGCGTCGACCGGCTGCTGGTCTCCGACACGCTCGCCACCGGTACGATTCGCGCCACCGCAAACGGTCTCGCCGGGACGCTGGCGGTCAGTGGCGGCGGGGTGAACGGCGATGTGCTGTTCCGGCCGGGCAACGGACAGCAGCTGATCCGCGCCAATCTCGCGGCGGAAAACGCCCGTTTCGACGGCGATCCGCCGATCTTCATTCGCACCGCCCAGCTCGACGCAGATATCGTTCTGATCGATGGTCGGTCCAACATCGATGCGACGCTGCGGGCGCAGGGGATCAGCCGCGGCGAGCTGATCGTTGGCAGGATCGCCGGTAATGCCAAGTTGACCGACGGCACCGGTACCGCCACCTTTGCGGTCGCCGGAACCCGCGGCAGCACCTTCGAATTCCAGGCGAAAGCCGATATCACCCCCGACCTGTACCGGATTACCGGTGCCGGCGAGTTTGAAGGCCGCAACCTCCGCCTGACCCGGGCGCTCGAGCTCAGACGGGTTGGCGATGGCTGGACTGCGTCGCCGACCACCATCAGCTATGGCAGCGGCAGCGTCCGCCTGTCCGGCCGCTGGGGAAGCGGCACTTCCCGGCTCGATCTGGCGATGGCGAAAATGCCGCTGTCGCTGGTCGATATCGCCTATCCGGATCTCGGCCTGGGCGGCACCGTCAATGGCACCGTCAAGCTCACCCAGTCGGGCTCGCAGGTGCCGGTCGGCGATGCCAAGCTGACGGTGAAGGGGCTGACCCGCTCCGGGCTGATCCTGACCTCTGCGCCCGTCGACCTCGGCCTCAATATCGCGATATCCCAGCGCAACGCGGCGGCCCGCGGGATCATAAAATCTCCGGGTGGCAAGACCATCGGCCGCTTCCAGGGACGGGTGACCGGACTGGGCGGCGGTCGCTGGCAGGATGAACTGATGCGCCGGCCGCTGTTTGCGCAGGCCCGTTTCAACGGCGGCGCCGAGAGCCTGTGGCGTCTCACCGGGGTTGAAACCTTCGACCTCACCGGACCGGTGGCGGCCAGCGCCGATGTCACCGGCAGTCTTGCCGATCCCCAGATCAAGGGTCAGGTCCGTACCAGCAGCGCGCGGCTGGAAAGTCCGCTGACCGGAACCGTCGTCTCCAACATCAAGACGGTGGGCCAGTTTGACGGATCGCGTCTGGTGCTGCCCAAGCTGACCGGCACGACCGCCGGCGGCGGGACGGTGAGCGGCAGCGGCAGCTTCAACTTTGCCGTCGCCCCCGGCGAGGGGATCGGCATCGTCATGGATGTCGATGTCCAGCAGGCGGCGCTGATCGCCCGCGATGATTTCGCCGCCACCGTAACCGGCCCGATCAAGATCCGCAGCTCGCCGGACGGCGGCCTGATTTCGGGCAACGTGATCCTCAACCGCAGCTTCTTCCGCTTTGGCCAGGCCAGCGCCACCGCCAGCCTGCCGGACATCAAGACCCGCGAGATCAACCGCCGGGCGGACGAACGGCCGGTGCGGATTCGCGACCGGCCCTGGCGCTTCGACCTGACCGCGGACGCGCCCAACCGGCTGCGCGTCGAGGGCATGGGCCTCGACAGCGAATGGAGTGCCAATCTCAAGATCACTGGTCCGGTCGACAATTTCGCGATGGTTGGTACCGCCAATCTGCTCCGCGGCAACTATACCTTCGCCGGACGGCGCTTCCGGCTCGAACGCGGGCGGATCCGCTTTGTCGGCAACCAGCCGGTCAATCCGATCCTGGATATCGAGGCCGAGGCCAATCTGACCGGCCTCAACGCCACGATCAACGTTACCGGCACCGGCAACCAGCCGGAAATCGCCTTCACCAGCATCCCGGCGCTGCCGCAGGACGAACTGCTCTCACGGGTATTGTTCGGTGCCTCGATCGCCAATCTGTCCGCGCCCGAAGCGGTCCAGCTGGCCGCGGCCGTGGCCTCGCTGAACAGCAGCGGCGGCGGCCTCGATCCGATCAACCAGCTGCGCAAGGCGGTTGGCCTCGACCGGCTCCGGATACTGCCCTCCGACACCGATGCCGGCTCGGGCACCTCGATTGCCGCCGGCAAATATCTCACCCGCCGCATCTATGTCGAGCTGATCACCGACGGCAAGGGCTATAGCGCGACCCAGCTGGAGTTCCAGATCACCCGCTGGCTGTCGATCCTGTCGACCATCTCGACCCTCGGCCGGCAGAGCGCCAATGTGCGCGTAAGCAAGGATTATTGACCGGTTTTGCCGGGGGCGAAGAGGCGAGCACCAGACCCACAGTCCGGTAGCGACCGCTTGCCGATCGGCCAGAACCCGGAGGGCGGGACTTGCAGGATCAGGCATCCTCTCTAAATTCGTGACATTGCAATCATGGCTGTGCAATGTCGGTCCACGGGAGAGGCGATGCATGTATAAAGTTGAACTCAGGGAGTCCCATTTTCCGGCGCAGGGCGGACCCGAGCCTGCTCCGATGACGATTGGAGACATGTTGCGCCAGTCCGTGGCGGCGGCCCCGGACCAGATCGCCCTCAGGGAGCTGACCTATGATGGCGCAATCGCCCGCAGCTGGACCTATGCCGGGCTGCAGGTCGATGCCGAGCGCCTGGCCCGCGCGCTTGCCAGCCGCCATGCCGAAGGCGCGCGCATCGCCGTCTATGCCAACAATGTACCCGAATGGGTGCTGCTGGAACTGGCCTGCGGCCTCGCCGGTGTCACCCTGGTCACCGTCAACCCCGCCTATCAGAAACGGGAACTGAAATATGTTCTCGAACAGTCCCGGTCCGAGGCAATCTATTATGTCGCCGAATTCCGAGGCAATCCGATGCAGCAGATCGCCGACGCCGTCTGCGACGACATTCCGGCGATCGCCCACCGCATCCTGCTGACCGACCATGACGCCCTCTACGATGGCGAGAACCGGGGTGCCCTGCGCGATCCGAAGCCCGGCGACGCGGTCCAGATTCAATATACGTCCGGCACCACCGGTTTCCCGAAAGGCGCGCTGCTCCATCACAACGGTCTGGTCCGCAACGGCTATGACACGATGACCCGCGCCGGCATGGAGCGGGGCGACATTTTCGTCCACCATATGCCGCTCTTTCACACGACCGGCTGTGCCATTCTGGTCCTGGGCGGCCTGGGCAGGGGTGGCACCATGCTGCTGGCGCCGATGTTCGATCCGGCGGTGGTCGCCGAGGTGATCGAGCGCGAGCGGGCCCGCTTCATTCTCGGCGTGCCGACCATGCTGGTGGCGCTGATCGACGAGATCCGCCGTTCGGGGCGGGACGTCTCGTCGACCCGGCGGATCATGTCCGGCGGCTCGATGGTGGCACCGCAATTGTGCCGCGATGCCAAATCGGTATTCGGCGCGCCGATCCAGATCGTCTACGGCCAGACCGAGACATCGCCGGTGCTGACCCAGGCCTGGTTCGAGGACACGCTCGAGGACCTGACCGAAACCATCGGCCAGCCGGCGGACCATACCGAAATCTCCATCCGCGACCCGCATGACAACAGCGTGCTGCCGATCGGGGAACAGGGTGAAATCTGCGCCCGCGCCTACAGCGTGATGCTGGGTTACAACGACAATCCGGAGGCAACCGCAGCGGCGATCGACAGCGAGGGATGGCTGCACACCGGTGACCTCGGACGGATGGATGCGCGCGGCTATGTCAGGATCACCGGCCGGGTGAAGGAGATGATCATCCGCGGCGGCGAAAATCTGTTCCCCGCGGAAATCGAGAATGTCATGCTCGAACATGAGGCCATCACCGAGGTCGCGGTCGTCGGCATCCCGGACGACAAATGGGGCGAGCAGGTCGCCTGCTTCTTCCGCAGCAGCGCGGACCAACCGTTGCGTGCCGCCGACCTCAAGGCCTTCGTCCGCGAACGGCTGTCCCCCCAGAAAACCCCCGCCTACTGGATCAGCGTCGACGACTGGCCGCTGACGGGCTCGGGCAAGATCCAGAAGTTCAAATTGCAGGAAGCGTTCGAGGCCGGGGAATATGAGCCGTTGAAATAGCCGATCCCGACAAGCGGAACCCCCACCAGGTCAAAAAAAGCCCGGAACAATAAAGGCATAAAAACAGCGTCAGGCAGCAAGCTTTCGGATATTTGCAAGCTCACGCACTTTATCCGCGGTTACCGGAGGACAGAGAAAATAGCCCTGAAGACGATCGCATCCCAATCCCCCAAGTACGGCGACCTGATCTTTACACTCAACTTTCTCGGCTGTTGAGCGCGCCCCAATTGCCGAGCATAATTGTATGATGCCTTGGACCAACCGTCGCGCATCCCGTGAATGGATAATATCGGCGATCAACTCGCCGTCGATCTTCACCCTGTCGAATTTTATCTTTTGCAGATATGTGATGGATGCGAAACCCGAGCCAAAATCATCCAGAGCAACCCGGATCCCCGTTTTCCGGAGAAGGTCTAGTCGTTCGCGAGCCGTATCGAAGTCTGACAGCAGCGAGGTTTCAGTTACTTCTACCTCAAGTCGCCCCGGATCGAATCCGTAGCGATTGCATAGCGACAAGATCATCAGTGGCATGCTCGCTCGGCTGAGATCCACTCCGCTGAGGTTGATGGAAAGTCCGATTTGCGGATCCCAGCCTGCTGCTTCGCGGATTGCAGCGTCAAAAATCTGCTCGGACAACGCAGCAATGCTGTCCGTTTGTTCCGCGATTTCGATAAATTCGGGCGGTGGAATTAGTCCAAGTTGCGGGTGGTTCCAACGCGCCAGCGCTTCGAAACAGGCAATTTTCTTGGTCTGAACGTCAAAGATCGGTTGAAATACAACCTCAATGGTCGGCGAGGGATTGGTTTCTCGAAGCGATTGCTCGATAATTATGCGCCGCGTCAAACGCACAGCCATGGTTGGCAAGAACCAGGACATTGCCTTGCCGCCGCTGTTTTTTACTTCGTAAAGAGCGACGTCCGCTCGCGACATGATTTCCAGTGCGGATGCATCCAGTTCGGAGTGGCCGGCAAGGCCAACAGATGCCGATAACCGAAGAATTGACTCTGACAAGGGGAATGGCCGGCTCATTTCCAGAACGAGCGTGGTACCTGTGTCAGTGAATTTTTCACTGGCTTCGTCTGCCACCATCAAGACGGCGAATTCGTCGCCGCCCAGTCTGGCGACCATCCGGCAGTCCTTGCACGCCTTTTGCAGACGCCCGGCGGCTTGAATCAAGACGTCATCGCCATGGGCATGTCCGAACGTGTCGTTGATCGCCTTGAAGCCATCGAGATCGATCAGCGCGACGGCTACCGTCTCGCCATTTTTCGACATAGCGCCGACTGCCTCTTCGAGGCATTCGGTGAACGCACGCCGGTTGGGAAGTCCGGTCAGTGGATCGGAATATGCGAGGGCCTTGACCTGTGAGCGCGATATGACGCTCTCGATAAGATAATTATACTGATGCACCACGAGACGCAGGATCAAGAGAAAAATCAGGAGCAGGTTGACGCCTGCGGCTATTTTCATATGGGCGCCGGACGTCAGCAGTGCGACGATAACCGGAGTGGTCGAGAGAAATACGGTTGCGAAGGCGGCTTTGGGCAGGCTGCTCAGGCAGTAGGTGCAGGCAATCGCACCAAAAGCTATGAACAGCGGTACGAAAGGGGTTTCGCCGGCGTCCCACTGCAGCAAAACCACGCCCCACACGCCCAGCCCCAGACTGACAACGCCCGCGATAGCGGTAGTCGATTGTAAATATTGGGTGATACGGGCTTCACTGGGCGAGACACGTTTCCGAGCCAACCAGATTGTGGCGCGCACCACGACGAGCGACAGAAATATGCCCGGTACGACGAGCGACAATAGCGCCGGTACCGAACCATATACCGAATAACACAAGACGAGCGTGTTGATTAGCAACACACCGTAAAGCGTAGGTATCTGCGTACGAAGGTTGCGAAATTGTTCAGCTTGCAGCTTTGGCAGTAGCTGCGACGGCAGATTAACCGTGAATTTCAAAAGTGCTCTCCGCTGGTGGTCATCCGCAATGGGCACTGAAGGTTAATATATTGATCTATTTAAATTCGCGTTCGGATGGATCCCGCATATCTCTATGTCGGTATATCCCGGCGCCGATTTGCGGGCCTTTTCCCGGATTCGACCGGTCCTAGCGGGTCCATGACTTTGTTCACGAGGGAATCAGCGCCAGCATTGCTGAGCAGACGACCCATTTCAATAGCAACTTCGGCGGTCATGCTGATCACGACCCCAGTGTGGCCCTCGACGAATACATGCCCGTCTTCGACCCAGACGTTTCTTGGTTTTCCGTAGGGCTCGGCCTCCGCTAGGTGCTCGGAAATCTTGGCCCGTTCTGCCTTGGAAAGGGAATTGAACTGCGCCATTGTTGTTCTCCTGAAAATCTATTTCCGGATTGCTTCCAATCCACAAGATACTTCTAGTTTCGCAAGGGGCAAGCCTACACCCATTGGCCGGTGATTAATAGGCGTCGCCTGAAACCACAAAAAGCCCGGAGCAATCGCTTGCCCCGGGCTTGTTTTCGTCAATCTGGCCGGAAGGATCAGCTCGAATAATACATGTCGAATTCGACCGGGCTCGGCTGGGTTTCCCAGCGGCTGACTTCTTCCCATTTCAGTTCGGCATAGGCGTCGATCTGGTCCTTGGAGAAGACATCGCCCTTGAGCAGGAACTCGTGATCGGCTTCCAGCGCGTCGAGCGCCTCGCGCAGCGACCCGCAGACGGTCGGCACTTCGGCAAGTTCCGCCGGTGGCAGGTCATAGAGATTCTTGTCCATCGCGTCGCCGGGGTGGATCTTGTTCTCGATGCCGTCGAGACCGGCCATCAGCAGCGCTGCCGACGACAGGTACGGGTTGGCAAGCGGATCGGGGAAGCGGAACTCGACGCGCTTCGCCTTGTCGCCCGCGCCGTAGGGAATACGGCAGGAGGCGGAGCGGTTGCGGCTCGAGTAGGCGAGCAGCACCGGTGCTTCAAAGCCCGGCACCAGCCGCTTGTAGCTGTTGGTGGTCGGGTTGGAGAAGGCGTTGATCGCCTTGGCATGCTTGATCACGCCGCCGATATAGTGGAGGCACATTTCCGACAGGCCGGCATATTCATTGCCCGCGAACAAAGGCTTGCCATCCTTCCAGATCGACATGTGGGTGTGCATGCCGCTGCCATTGTCGTCCTTGATCGGCTTCGGCATGAAGGTCGCGGTCTTGCCATAGGCGTGGGCAACCTGCTGCACGACATATTTGTAGACCTGGATGCGGTCGCAGGTCTGGGTCAGCGTGCCGAAGGTGATGCCCAGCTCGTGCTGTGCGGCGGCGACCTCGTGATGGTGCTTGTCCATCGGCAGGCCCATTTCCAGCATCGTCGCGACCATCTCGCCGCGGATGTCCATGCAGCTGTCGACCGGGGCGACCGGGAAATAACCGCCCTTGGCGCGCGGCCGGTGGCCCATGTTGCCGACATCATAGTCGCGGCCACTGTTGGTCGGCAGCTCGATATCGTCGATGCGGAAGCCCGAGCGGTCATAGCCGTTCTCGAACTTCACGTCGTCGAACATGAAGAATTCCGGTTCCGGTCCGACATAGATGGTGTCGCCGATGCCGGTCGATTTCAGATAGGATTCGGCGCGGACTGCGGTCGAGCGCGGGTCGCGGCTGTACAGCGAGCCATCGCCGGGTTCGACGATGTTGCAGACCAGGATCATCATCGGCGTGGCGGAAAACGGATCGATATAGACCGCGTCGAGATCGGGACGCAGGATCATGTCGGACTCGTTGATCGCCTTCCAGCCCTCGATCGAGCTGCCGTCGAACATGAAGCCTTCTTCCAGCACATCTTCGTCGATCACTTCGGCGCACATCGACAGATGCTGCCACTTGCCGCGCGGATCGGTGAAGCGGACATCGACCCATTCGATCTCCTGTTCCTTGATCATCTTGATAATATCGGATGCTGAATTGGCCATTTTTTATCCCTTGGTGTTGAAATGTTTGGATTGGTTGCGAAAAAAGATCAGATGGCGTCGTTGTCGCGCTCTCCGGTGCGGATGCGCAGCGCGGCCTCGACCGGAATGACGAAAATCTTGCCGTCGCCGATGCGACCGGTCTGGGCCGCGGCGGAAATCGCCTCGACGGTGCGGTCGGCCATGCTGTCCTCGACCACCACTTCCAGCTTCACCTTGGGCAGGAAATCGACGACATATTCGGCGCCGCGATACAGTTCGGTGTGACCTTTCTGGCGACCAAAGCCCTTCGCCTCGGTCACGGTGATCCCGGAGACGCCGACTTCGTGCAGCGCTTCCTTCACTTCATCGAGCTTGAAAGGTTTGATAATCGCTTCGATCTTTTTCATTTTATACGTCCCCGTGTGCCTCTTCCTCGGCCGTTCCCTTTGCGCAAAGGGAGCAGGCCTCGGCCGGGCACAATTGCCCGATACCATTCAATTACCATGCCAGAATCGATTCGCGAACAGAATCACCGGAATGCCTGACTGCATTGCTAATAGCTAATCGACCGGCTGACAATGGCGCTCAAAAAACAGGCATTTGCGCGGGCAAATGACCATAATTTGGGCAGCCATTGGTCGCCGGAGAGCCCCGTCGGAGCTAGCGCGCCGTCGGCGCCGTCATCTTGGGCAGATTCTTCTTCGTCCAGTTAGACCGGTCGATTACGTAGAGACGGATATTCTCCACCTGCTCGGGGCTCAGCTGCGAGGCAAAGCCGACCATGCCATGCTGTTTCAGCGCCCCGCCGGTGACCACCGATGCCCAGGCATCCTTGTCCCCCAGCACGCCGCTGACTCGCAGGTCAGGCGTGAAGCCGTTGCCGATCGCGCTGTCGCCGTGACAGACGATGCAGTTGCGGCCGTAGAGTCCCTTGCCGGCAGCGACCTGCTCGGGGGTTCCGGTCTGCGCCGGCGGATCCCAGATCACTTCGCCCTTGTCGAGCAGCGGTGGCAATTTCGCCTCGCCGTTGAGCTTCAGCACCACCAGCCGCGGGATGTTCGGCACCTGCCGGGTGACCCCGCCGGCGACCCCTGCGACCAGCGGAAAGGCACCGCCCTTGCTGGTCAGGAAGGCGATATATTGCTCGCCGTCGACGACATAGGTGGAGGGCGCGCTGACGATGCCGGACTGCATCGGCATGCTCAGCAGTTCCTTGCCCGTGTCCGCCGTATAGGCCTTGAAGAAGCCGGTGCTGGTTCCCTGGAACACCAGATTGCCCGCGGTGGTCATCGTGCCGCCGTTCCAGGCCGCCGGATAGTCGACGCTCCACTGGACCTTGCCGGTCTTCGGGTTGAACGCGACCAGCTTGCCGGTGGTCGCGGCAATCGCGGCCTTGTAGACATCCTTGTCGTCAGGCAGCTGCGCGACCGACCAGTCGACGCCGACGTTGAAGCCGAGCCGCTGCCGCTTCTTGTCGATCTCGGAGGCGGGCACCGCATAGCCCTGCGGAATCTGCTGCGCCGGAATATAGACCAGCCCGGTGTTCGGATTATAGCTCATCGGGTGCCAGTTATGCGCCCCCAGCGCGCCGGGAATGGCGATAAAGGGCTTGCCGGTCTTGTAGAAGCGCGCGTCCGGATTCTCGATCGGCCGCCCGGTCTTCATGTCATAGCCGGTCGCCCAGTTGATCCCCTCGACAAAGGGTTCGGCGCTGATCAGCGTGCCGTCGAGCCGGTCGATAACGAAGAAAAAGCCGTTCTTCGGCGCATGGTAGAGGACCTTGCGCATCTTGCCGTCGATCGGCATCTCGGCCTGGATGATATGCTGGGTCGCCGTATAGTCCCAGCTTTCGGCCGGCGTTTCCTGATAATGCCAGAGATATTTGCCGGTGTCGGGATTGACCGCGACGATCGAGGAGAGGAACAGATTGTCGCCTTCCCCGCCCGAGCGCAGCCCGTGGTTCCAAGGGTTGCCGTTGCCGACGCCGAAATAGAGCTGGTCGAGATCCTCGTCATAGACGATGCTGTCCCAGACCGTGCCGCCACCGCCGGATTCCCGCCAGTTGCCACCGTCGCCCCAGGTTGCATTGGCCGCTTTCTCGAAAATCTCGTCGCTCGCCGCGCCATCCGGCTTTCCTTCCGGATTGGGCACCGTGTAGAAGCGCCATTTCAGGTTGCCGTCGCTGGCATCATAGGCGGAGACATAGCCGCGCACGCCGAATTCGGCGCCGCCATTGCCGATGATCACCATGTTCTTGACCACCCGCGGCGCGCCGGTGATCGTGTAAGGCTTGCTGTTGTCGGTGGTCTGGGTTTCCCACAGGCGCGCGCCGGTATTCGCGTCTAGCGCGATCAGCCGGCCGTCGATGGTGCCGAAAAACAGTTTGCCGCGATTGATCGCGACGCCGCGGTTGACCACGTCGCAGCAGGCATCGACCGCCTTGGCGCCGTCGACTCCCGGATCATAGGACCAGAGTTCCTCGCCGGTCTTCGCATCATAGGCAAAGACCTTGGACCAGGCGGTCGAGATATAGAGCTTGCCGTCGACCTCGATCGGGGTCGCTTCCTGGCCGCGGGCATCGGGCAGGTCCTTGAACCAGGCGATGCCAAGCTCGTCGACATTGCCATCGTTGATCTGCTCGAGCGGGCTGTAGCGCTGTTCCTTGGCGTCAAAGCCGATATTGCTCCAGTCGGCCTCGACCACCTTGTCGGTCGCTTCCGGCGTGCTGGTCTGGCTTTCGCAAGCCACCAGCATGAACGGCATCAATAACAAACCCAACCTGCGCATCACCCGTCTCCCAAATCTGCCGGACGGTAAGCCGTCCGTGCAATTTAACTGACTAGCTAAACTCGGGGCAACAGGTCAAGGATTATAGCTGAGGGGAGGCAGCAAAGCGGGTTTTGGCTTGGTGCGCTCCTGCCGCGGCGCGGGTTCTACAGTTTGTCGTGCGCCAGGCTTTGCCCACCTTGCACAAGAATCGCTCCCATTCCGAACATGAGAACCAGCAGCCAGACCAGCCCCCCGACAATCGGAATCATGCCCAGCGCAAGTATCAGGACGATTGCGATGGCTGACCAGATCAGTCGGGCGCCGGTGGTGGGCGGCGGCGCATCATCCGCCGGCTTCCTGATCAGCCGACGGCCCTGCATGCCGATAAAATAGGCCGACGCGGCCACTCCGACCGGCGTAAAGGCGAAAAGCATCGCGGCGATCAACATCGCCAGTGGCGCACCGACAATCGTCACAAACAGCATGAACAGCGCGAAGGGCACGACAAAAATTGCCAGAAACCCTGCGCCCAGGGCCAACAGGGGTCTCTGCTTGATCAGCAGCACGGATTTGTTCATCAGTCCCGGCAATACCAGTGCAATCACCACGACAAGCAGCGTGATTCCGAGCACGGCGGCCAGGGCGAACCAGGCGAAAAACGCCGCGCTGCCTTTTCCCCACCGTTCAAATTGATCCTGATCGTCCGCAGGCAGGATACTTGTGGTTCCGGCGATGACCGCGCTGGGTGAAATTTCGATATTTTCGCTGCGATACTGCAGATTGCCACCCAGCCGTGCCTTCGGACCGAGCTCGATCCTGTCGCCCATGAGCTTGACGTTGCCATCGACAACCGAATTCAGCACGATCCGGCTGGCCGCGACTCTGAGTTCATGCTGGATCGGTGAATTGATCGTGACTTCCCCTCCGGAAATGATTGCCGAGCCCGCAACCTGAAATTCGGGATGAAGCGTCACGGTCCCGCCAGCGGCGAGCACATCGTCGGTCACCGAGCCACTGCGCAGGCTTAAATCCCCGCCCGCTGCAATAATATCGTCGACCCTGATATCCCTCATGGTGATCTCGCTACCTGCCAGAATCAGATGGTCTGCAATCGTTGCGTCGACATCGATATTGCTGCCTGCTGCAAATATATCGTCGTCCGAACTGGCCTTGATTCTTATCTCGTCGCCAGCAAAGAAAGCCATGTCGGAAAAGCTGGCTTCGGCCTTTATCGTTTCTCCGGTTTGGGTCGTAATCTGGGACGCAACGCGGGTCGTTGCAAACATGATCAGCATCACAAGGACGATCGCCAGGATGATCTTGAACGGCAATCCATGCCCGATTGTCATGACAGTTTCCCCTCCGATCGCCCAGCCAGCGCATGCTTGTGACATGGTTGCAGATTGAAAAAACGCGGAACAGTTTACCGCGATCATTCGCCATTTCCGGATCTCGGAATCTACGGCTGGTTGAGGGATTTCCTAGTCCGGTAATGTACCTAGCGCCCTTCGTCGGCCTTACGGTCGGCCAATTTTCGCATGATTGGGTCCTCCGTGAGCACCTTCCTGTCCCCTGCGTGGCGCGGCCATTGCGGACCGCCGCTTCCACGATAGCGGAAAGCTTGGTCTCGGCCAGACAAGCTACCCGGTCTGGCGCCGCCGCGCGACCTGCACCCGAGCCTTGTTCTGCATCTGGATCGCGTTCCGCAGCCGGTCCAGGCCGATTGGCCTGCTGATCAGGAACCCCTGCAACGCATCAAAGCCGAGCGCCTTGGCGAGTATCCTCTCCTCTTCGGTCTCGATGCCCTCGCAGACCGTGCTGGCGCCGAGCGCCTTGGCCATGTGGATGATGGAAACGAGGAAGTCGATCAGGTGCGGGCGGTCGTTGATCGTGCTGATCAGGGACCGGTCAACCTTCAGGACATCGACCGGAAGATCCAGCAGCGTCCGGTAATTCGCATAGCCGCTGCCGAAGTCGTCCAGGGCGATCTTTATGCCGGCAGCGCTCAACTGTTCGAGGTTGCTGCGCGCCGTCTGCGACTTTTCCATGACCGCGGTCTCGATGATCTCGATCAGCACCGAGCGGGGATCGATGTTGAATTCCCAAAGCGTGTCGAGAAAATTCCTGGCATATCCCAGCGAAGCCACATCGCTGGGACTCGCATTGACCGAGAAATAGTCGATGCTCCCGCTCTCGATGAATTCGGACAGCTCGCGGCAGGCACGCTTGAGTACCATCTGGTCCACATGCACCAGCAAGCCCAGTCGGCCGGCGATGAAAATAAACTCGTCCGGTGCGATCGGCCCCAGATCCGGGTGCGTCCAGCGGGCCAGGACTTCCACGCCCTGGATTTTTCCTCCGCTCGCCTCGAAAATCGGCTGGTATACGGCCGCGATGCCGTCTTGCTCGATCGCCGTCCTGAGACCCGTTTCCAGCTGCCGCAGCCGCAGGTCATCGGAATGGTCCGAAGCCTCGAATTTCCGGATACATCCCTTGCCGACCTTCTTGGCCTTCATCAGCGCCAGATCGGCGTAGCGCTTCAGCTCGCTGAGATTCTTTGTGTCCATCGGGTAGCGGGTAAAGCCCAGCGAGCCCGAGGCAGCGACTTCCCGCTTGAATTCCGTGACGGGCAGAAAGACACAATCGGCAATTTCCTGAAGCTGTGCCTCGATCTGCCGGTCCGACTGCTCGCTGCCCTCCAGCATCACCGCAAATTCATCACCGCCAAATCGCGACACGGAGAAAAAAATGCCAAGCGATTGCAGCCGATCAGCCACGTGGCAAAGCACCCGGTCGCCCATCTGGTGTCCGAATGTATCGTTGATATGCTTGAAATCGTCGAGATCGATGAAGGCAAGGGTGAACGAACCCGACCGTTCATCGCAGCGCTTGGACAGCGCCTGCAGGTCGGCCTGGAAGCCAAGCCGGTTGCGCACCTTGGTCAGCGGATCGGTATGGGCCAGATTCTGGGCGGTCTCGCGCTCGCGCTCCAGGCTGCGCAGCCGTGTTTCATATTCCCTGGCGTGGCTGTCCGCCTTGCTCTGCAGTTGCGACAGCAGGAGATTGTTCTGCTCCTGGGCATTCTTGTAGTCCGAGCGCGTTTTCCTGAGATCTTCCGGACTCGCCACGGCCTCGATGATCAGCCCGATCAGGCCGGGCTTGCCGCCTTCGAGGGTAATCGGAAATTTCCGGGTGAGCGCGAACGTGCCTTCGCCGATCTCCTCGAAGCTGGTGCTGGCCTCGCCGCTGAACACAAGATCGTCTTCCCGCCAGAAGATATCGACCTGTTCCTCGTTGAAAATTGTGGTGTCATCCCGCCCGACAAAGTCGTCCAGCTCGATCAGGTCGGCGAACGCCTGGTTGCCGTAGATCCAGCTGTGGTCGGCGGCCTTGGCAAAGACCGGCAGCGGCAGCGCGTCCAGCATCATTTTGATTTCAGTCGCGGTCAGCACGCTGGGGCGGATCCGATCATGGTCGTGGCGCGACCGGAAAATGGCCCGACCCGTGCTGGCCGCAGAGATTTGCATTGCCGCTTCGCCAACCCCTCGAACAACATTCACGCACCCCTGACTAGCACAATCACTATTTGACAGGGTGACCATAGGCTTTGCTGGTTAAGCCCAGGTAAATTGTTAATTAATCTGGTTCCGGCCGGCCGCCTCGGGTGATGCCGCAGTCCGTTCAGCGCTGCTTTTTGGCAATCGCCGCGTTGAAGTCGGGCTCCTTATTCGCCACCCAGTCGACAAACTTGCGCACCACCGGATCGGCGAGCAGCGCCTCGACATCCATCCCGTGCCGCTGCAGCTCGCTGTTGGTGAAATGGGTGATGATCGTCTGCTGGCAGATCGGATGCATCGGCACCGTCTCGCGCCCGCCCCGGCTTTTCGGCACCGGATGGTGCCAGACGATGGTCTCGCCGGTCGGCCGCCCGCACAGCCAGCAGGGCAGGGGCACGGGAGCCTCCTGCTCCTCGTCGATCTCCTGATAGCCGCCATGTTTCGAATGTTTGCGGGCCATGTCTGTGTACCTCGATTGCGGGAACGTGCGCTGCTCGCCTAGGATGATGCGGCCCGCATTGCCAGACAAAGCGCGATTGCGCTACCGCCTGAGCCAGTGCCGCATGCCGAACCAGGCCAGCACGACCAGCCCCAATATCGTACAAAAGCCAACCACGCCCCAGAAAGCCCAGCGCTCCTGCGCAAACGGGATGCCGGTGACGTTCATGCCGAGCAACCCGGTGACAAAGGTCAGCGGCAGAAAGATGAAGGCAACCACCGCGATCATCAGGCTGCGTTGATCGATCAGCTCTGCCCTCAGGTCGGTGAGCTGCTCATGCAGCAGCGCCGCTCGCTCGCGGATCGCCTCCAGCTCCTCCGCCATGCGGGCGAACAGGTCGGCGGCCTCGCGAATATGCAGCAGGTCCTCGTCGGCCAGCCAGTTGACTTTCAGACCAACCAGCACGATCAGCGCATCGCGATCGGGCGCTATGAACCGGCGGAACGCGATTGCCTCCGACCGGATCGTGGCGATCCGGCGGCGCAGCTGGTAGATATTGCGCGCGTCCAGCTCGCTTTCGCAGCCATCGACCTCGTCGCCCAGGCTGACGATTTGCGGGTCCATGCTGCCGCTGATCGCCTTGGCAAAGGCCGCCACCAGATCCCCGGGATCGGAGATAGCGCCGCTGCGCATCATCTGCTCGACCTCGCTGGTCGCGGCCAGGCCGCGGCGGCTGACCGAGATCACCCGGTTGCCATGCACCCAGGCGCGGATCGAGACCAGGCTGTCGCCATCGGCTGCGGTCTCGACCGCCGGCCCGCGCAGGTTGATCAGCGCGCCGTCCCCGATCTGGTCGCAGCGCGGCCGCGTTTCCGAAGCCACCAGCGCCCGCATCACCACCTCCGGA
>CAXIBD010000016.1:0-46542 GCA_964022135.1 uncultured Sphingomonadales bacterium
CAAGTCCTGGTCGAGGATCGAGACATTGATTTTCATCCGCTCGCCCGGATTTTCCGGATTCACGTACCAGTCGGTCAGAATCACACCGCCATTGCTGTCGGTCTGGGTCAGCGGCATGAACGAAAGCGCATCCAGTGAGGCGCGCCACAAATAGCTGTTCACGCCAATCGTGGTCACCTGGGACGCGGCCATATCGGCCTGTGGCCGCTCCTTGCCACCGCAGGCGGACAGCAGCGAAAAGGCCAGCAGGCTAGCGGTTGCAGGCCGCAGGAAGGAAGATCGTTTGAGGCGGGACATGAAGCGCTCCTGGTTGCATATTGCGCCGGTACGAAATCTTTTTTGCAGGATTTGCTCCGGACATGAATTCATTTCAGCGCTCTCTATAAATGCTTTGCCGCGAGGGGCAAGCACAAGCGCATGATTCGCTCTTGTGCAGCGGCGAGTGAACCCCAGTTGAATGGCGACAAGATCATCTGACGTTCAGCATTTTGATGCTAGAAGGTGCCTCCACGTGCGGAGAAAAGCGTAACCGAACTGCAACAGAATGGCGCTAGTTTGGGAAAATCGGACAAAAACAGTATGTTGACTCGTGCAGATGGGCAGATTTTGTTATACCCAGCATTACAGAAAGGGGACGTAGTTTCATCATGACGAAAAAGGTCAGTCATTTCGGTTGGTTAGCGACGGGACTCGCGATCTCCGGTCTTGTCATGACCCCGGCTCTGGCGAAAGTGCTTTCCAGTGATGACAATATTGTATCCCTGAAAACCCTCGGATCGATTGGCTCCTTCACGGTGGCCGGTGCGGATCCTGATCTGGTTGCCAAATATAATCTCTCTGCCCTGCGCGGCAATGCCAGCTTCAAATTTACGCCGTCGGGCGGCATGCGCGACGGCGAACGTTCGGTCACGGTGGTGGTTCGCCAGAAATCCGATGCCGACGCGGTTTCCATTCGCGAAAATATCCTTGCTGCGGCTCCCGGATCGGGCGTGATCAGCACAGCGAAAATTGCCCCGGTCTCGTACAGCCTGGGATCTGCAAAGGGGCTGAAGAGCTTTGCGATTCCGGTCAAGAAACTGGGCAGCAACCTGCCTGACCTGTCTGAAATCGGTTCGGGCAAACTCATCGACGATGACAATAACGGCAAGAAGAGCCGCTTCAGTCCGCGCATGTCGATCGATGCTTCGGCTCCGATCAACGCGGCGCCGCGGGCCCTTGATGCCAGCCAGAAAGACTATACGCTGGATGTGGGCGGCAGCTATTCTCTCACCCGCAATCTCAACGTGACTGCCGGTTTGCGGATCAATAACGAACGCGACCGGATGGCCCCCCTGACCGACAGTCGGCAGGACAGCCAGGCGGTCTATGTCGGAACCCAGTTCCGCTTCTGAACTCTGTTAGCTTAAGCCGTCGATCGCGGCCCAGCCATGGGCCGGGTGACTGCTGCACGTCCGGTAGCGCCGCGCGGTCATTCCGCCGAGATAGATGACCACACCATTGCATAATTCCGCCAGACGCCGCGTCTGCACCGGATTCAGCGGACGCTGGCCAGGGTGGGATCGGGTTGCGAAAACCGGCGACAAAAAGAATATGTCGGCGCCAGAGCGGTTGGCCTGCTGAATTTCCAAGGCATCATGAACCGGCGCACTGTGCAGCAGCCCGCGGAGAGCGGAGCGTCGCTGCAAGCGACCATGCACGCCATCGGCGCGCCAGCGCCTGGCCAGGGCCGGTGATCCCGCCAGCATCAGCAGATGCCCGCGTTGCCGGGCCAGCCTCTGTACGGTCTCGAACCGCGCGCGGCGCGCGGCCTCTCGCAAATGATAGTGACGAAAGACAATGCCGCTGCCGCGCGGCAGTCGCAGCACCGCATGTTCGAGCGACGCATCGTTCCGCTGGTCGGTGAACAGCCATATCCGGGGTAAAGCCGAACCGGACGTCTCCGGCAATCGGGGGCAGGGCTGGTCTCTCAACATAAGCGGGCCTATAGACCCAAGCTTGGCGAAAGAGAATGACTGAGAGAGATTCAAACTTGGCAAACGAGGCACTGAAAGACATCACCGGCAAGATGGCAAAGGCCGCGAGGATAGCGGACCGCAAGCCATCCGACATCGCGCTCATCGCCGTGTCCAAAACCCGCAGCGGCGAGGAAATCCGGCCGTTGCTGGAGGCCGGCCATCGCGTCTTCGGGGAGAACCGGGTGCAGGAAGCAGCGGACAAGTGGCCGGCGCTGAAGGCGGACTATCCGGACGTCGAGCTGCACATGATCGGCCAGCTCCAGTCGAACAAGGCCGCCGAGGCGGTCGCGCTTTTCGATTATATCCATTCGCTCGACCGGCCTTCGCTGATCAAGGCGCTGGCCAAGGAAATGGACCGGCAGGATCGCCGCATTCCCTGTTTTGTACAGGTCAATATTGGCGAAGAATCGCAAAAGGGCGGCTGCGAGATCACCGACGTTCCCGGATTGGTCGCGCAAGCGCAGGAAGCGGGGATCAATGTTGCCGGACTGATGGCGGTCCCGCCGGAAAATGCGAATCCGGTTCCCTATTTTGCGCTGCTCGGCAAGCTTGCCCGCGACCAGGGCCTCGCTGGCCTCAGCATGGGCATGTCGGGAGACTTTGAGAGCGCGATCAAGCTCGGCGCCACCCATGTCCGGGTTGGCACGGCCCTGTTCGGCCCGCGCAGCAGCCCGACCGGATAGTCAGCCCTCGTCTTTTTTCGCGCTATTCCTGTCCGGATTTTTTTCGCTGTCCTTCGCGGCCCGGTCGGCCTTGCGTTCTTCCGGCGTATCGGCTGCGACATAGCTGATCACCACGTCGCCATCCTCGATTACCGGACGGGCATCGGTGGCGAAGAATAGCAGGCGGCGGTCCGGCTTGAGGACGGCCAGCGGTTCCTCACCTTCTTCCAGATTCTTGCGATAGTCTTCAGCGGTGAATTTCTCGGTGATATTGGTCTTGCTGAATCGCCAGCCGGCCAGATCCCGGTCGAGCAGAGTGCCAAAATCCGCGCCGGATTCAAACAGTAGCCGCCCGTGGCCGACCCGGCTCTTGCTCTGGCTGTCATTGGCCAGCCGGCTGATCTGCTCATAGCCCATTTCCGGACCGAGATCGGCGGTGATCAGCTGGTTCTGGCTGTCATTGTCGGTGGCAGCGATCAGATGCTGATATTCGCCCATGTCGATATTGTCGTCATGGGCCTCTTCGAGCACATCGCCATGGCGGATCGCCAGACCCTCGCTGTGCGCGCGGCGCAATGCAAAGCGGCTGTTGTCCGTGATCAGGACGTCAATATCGAGCGATTTCAGCATCTTGCCCAGGGCAATCGACCAGCGGTTGGCCCCCGCGATCAGCACCCCCTCGCCCTTGCCTTCGGAAATCCCCAATCGCTCGGCGACCCAGGAGGCGGAAAAGCCATGCGCGAAGATCGTGGCGATGACGACCGCGAAACTGAGCGGCACCAGCGCTTCGGCGCCGGGCAATCCATAGTCCACGAGGCGAATCGCGAACAGGCCGGTGATCGCGACCGCGACAATCCCGCGCGGCGCGATCCAGGCGATGAACAGGCGTTCCCGCCATGGCACCGAACTGAACAGCAGCGCGATCAGCACCGAGACCGGACGTACCACGAACAGCAGCAGGATCAGGAAGATGATGAACTGCGGCCGGAACTGCTGCACCGTTTCCCAGTCCAGCGTCGCGGACAGAATGATGAACACGCCGGAGATCAGCAGTACCGCAAGGTCTTCCTTGAACCGGTAAAGCGCCTGGCTCGAATAGATTTGCCGGTTGCCCATGACTATGCCCATCACCGTCACGGTGATCAGCCCGGTTTCATGCTTGATCAGATCGGCGATGACAAAGCCGGCAATCACGGTGACCAGCAGAAAAGGAGCTTTCAGATATTCCGGTACCAGCCCTCTGGGAAACAGCCAGGTGACCGCAAAACCGAGACCGGCACCGATCAGCCCGGCAATGAAGCTGGCGGCCAGCACATCCATGCTGATCACGGCGATATTGGCATTGGCGCCTTCATAGGTGATATAGGCGTAGATGCCGACGGCGAGCAGCGCGCCGATCGGGTCGTTCACAATGCCTTCCCATTTCAGGATATTGCGGACCCGCGACGGGACGCGCAGCGTACGCAGCATCGGCCCGATCACGGTCGGGCCGGTAACGATCATGATGCCGCCGAGCAGCGCCGAGATTTCCCAGGACAGGCCGGCACCATAATGCGCGGCGGCGGTGCCCAGCACCCAGGCAATCGGACCGGCTATCAGCACCATCGTGGTCACCGCCCCGCCCGCCTGACGCAATTCGCGGAAATTCAGGCTGAGGCCGCCTTCGAACAGGATCACCGCCACCGCCAGCTTGATGATCGGTTCCTGCAATGCGCCGAAATCGCGTTCGGGATCGATGATGCCGAGCACCGGACCGGCGATGATGCCGACAATCAGCATCAGCGCAATGGCCGGACGACCGGTCCGCCAGGCAATCCATTGTGCGCCGATGCCGAGCAGGCCGATCAGCGCGATCTTGACCATTAGCGAATCTACAATTTCCATATTAAGTCCTTGGCGGGTTTTGCGGGCTTATGCAAAAAACTTTGCTTGGCCCGTGGGTCAGGTTGATCCGAAATGGTCGATCGCTTCCTCGACAACGGCATGGACGGAGTCGAGTTCCTCGCCGGTGATACAATAAGGAGGCATGACATAGATCGTGTTGCCGAGCGGTCGGAGCAATATGTCGCGATCACGGAAGAAGCGCAGCAGCCTCGGCCCGAGATCGGACATATAGCCGCCCGCGCCATCATCGATTTCCAGCGCCAGTATGGTTCCGCACTGGCGCAGCCCACTGACGTTCGGCTTGTTCTTCAGGCGATCTGAAAAGGCACGATGAGAGGCCATGACCCCGTCGATCCGCTGCTGCACAGGTTCGTCGCGCCAGATCGCGAGATTGGCATTGGCCGCCGCACAGGCGATCGGATTGGCGGTAAAGCTGCTCGAGTGGAAAAACATCTGCGCGCGGTCTTCGGAAAAATGCGCCCGGTAGATGGCATCGCTGGCGGCGGTCACCGCCAGCGGAATCACGCCCCCGGTCAGGCCCTTGGCCATGCACAATATGTCCGGCTCGACACCCGCTTGCTCACAGGCAAAGACTGTGCCGGTGCGACCCCAGCCGGTCATCACCTCGTCGGCGATGAACAGCACGCCATGCGCGCGGCAGATCGCCGCCATTTGCGCCAGAATCGCCGGGCTGTAGACTTTCATCCCGCCTGCGCCAAGAATCAGCGGCTCGACGATCAGTGCCGCTGGCGGATCGTCCCGATTGCGGCAATATGCTTCCAATTCTTCCAGTGTGCGCTGTTCCGCTCCGGCGTCCGGAAAGGATATGGTACCGACATCGAACAACAGCGGCGCATAGGCCCGGTTGAACACACCGCGCGCGCCGACCGACATCGCGCCGATCGTGTCGCCGTGATAGCTGTGTTCCATGACCAGGATCTTGTGGCGCGCCTCGCCGCGATTGTGAAAAGAACCCAGCGCCATTTTCAGCGCGACCTCGACCGCGGTCGAGCCGCTATCGGAAAAGAAGATATGCTCGAGCGATTCGGGCAGGAAATCCGCCAGTCCCTCGGCCAATTGGCGGGCGGGCTCATGCGTCCAGCCGGCGAAGATCATCTGGTCCAGCAGGGCGGCCTGGTCCTGGATCGCGGCGACGATTCTGGGATGGCAATGGCCATGCGTCTGTACCCACCAACTCGATATCGCGTCGACAATTTTCGTGCCGTCGGCCCGATAGAGCGCCGCCCCCTCGGCCCGCGCAATCTCCGGGATCGGCTCGCCCAGACCGTGCTGGGTGAACGGATGCCAGATATCGAGAGTCATGATGCGAAATCCGCGATATCGAAATGCGCCTTGAAGGCCGCCTTCAGAGTGGCCGGCGAGAGATGGTCGATTATCGGCAATCGTCCCAGCCGATCTACCTTGCCAGTTTCGCAGATGACCTGTTCGCTATCGCCAACTTCGCGGCCGACAAAGGCCATGCCATGGATCGTCACATTGCGGCTGCGCAGGGCCTCGATGGTCAGCAGACTGTGGTTGATCGTTCCCAGCCGGGTCGATGCGACAATGATCACCGGCAGCGCCCAGTGGGCAAAGAGATCGGCAAACAGCAGTTCCGGATTGACCGGCACCAGCGCCCCGCCCGCCCCCTCGATGACCAGCGGTTCCTCGACCTGCGGGATCGCGAAATCCTCCAGTGCGATGGTGATACCCTCCTGCGCCGCCGAGAAATGCGGCGAAGCCGGAATCTGCAGCCGGTAGCGTTCGGGCAATATCCGGGAAGGATCGACGCCGCCGATCCGCGCGACCGTCTCGCTGTCGGTGCCGTCCGCCAGGCCGGCCTGCACCGGCTTCCAGTAGCTGGCGCCCAAGGCCGCGGTCAGCGCCGCGGCAAACACGGTCTTGCCGATATCGGTATCGGTGCCGGTGATGACGAAGGTCCCGCTCATGCCGCACGCGCGACGGACAGTGCTTCGCCCAACGCGGTGGCAAGATTGACAATATCGTCGCCAGTGACATTGAGGGTCAGCGAAATGCGCAGACGCGCGGTTCCGGACGGTACCGTCGGCGGACGAATCGCCCGGACATCGAATCCTTGGCCCTGCAACAGCGAGGCCACGGTCACGGCGATCCGGTCGTCCCCGATGATGATCGGGAAGATCTGGCTGTTCTGCCCGTCGCCGAGGCTGAGCCCGGCAAAGCATTGGCGGGCCAGAGCGACATGGTCGGCCAGATCGCCCTGCAGCGCGGGATTGTCGGCGACATGGATGATGGCCTGATGGGCGAGATGCGCCGTCAGCGGACTGGGCGCGGTGGAAAAGATGAAGGGGCGCGCGCGGTTGATGAAAAAGTCGCGGAGGATCTGCGGCATGGTCAGCAGCCCGCCTTCGCCGCCCAGCGCCTTGCCGCAGGTCCGCAGGATCAGGACATTGTCCCGCTGGCCCAGTGCACCGGCGAGACCGGACCCGCCCTCGCCAAAAACGCCCACGGCATGCGCCTCGTCGATCACCAGCATGGCGTCATGGCGATCGGCGATGCGCGCCAGGTCTGTCAGCGGCGCACGGTCCCCGTCCATGCTGTAGAGACTCTCGACCGCGATCCATATCGTTCCGGTACCGCCGGGTTCCCGCCAGTTGCGGATTTCCTGTTCGAGCGAATTGCAGTCATTGTGGTGAAACCCCCGGAATCGAGCCCGCCCCAGCTTCATGCCGTCATGGACGCTGGCATGGACCAGTTCGTCATGGAGCACTAGATCGCCGGTCTGCGGCAGGGTCGCGAACAGGGCGCAATTGGCGGCAAAGCCGGAGCCGAAGAACAGGCTGGCCTCCGCGCCATAATGGGCCGCGGCAAAGGCTTCGAGCGCTTCATGTTCCGGATGGTTGCCGCCAAGCAGGCGCGAGCCGCCGGAGCCATGCGCGATGCCATCGGCGATGGCCGCCTGCGCGATATTCCGCAGAAACGGGCTGCGCGCCAGCCCGAGATAATCGTTGGAAGAAAAATCCTTGCCGACCGGAATCGACAGCTGCCGCTTGCGGCCCGAATTTTCCAGCGCGGCGAGCTGGTCGCGATAGGGTTTGAATCGATCCATCGCCGGACCGTTAGCAGTCACCGGCCGCTGGTGACCAGAGGCAATGCAAACTGCCGGTCATCGACCGTTTCTATCGGCCGGGCGGCAAAGGGCAGGGGAAAGTGCACCGGCTGCTCCTTCAGCCCGATGATCGCCTCCGCCGGTCCGCCGACGCAGGCCTCGATCACCGGATCGCCCGCAGCCATGCCGCCGGTCAGCGATCCGAAGGCGGGCAGGATCAGATGCTGCTGCCCGCGGACGAAGCAGCGCCGCGAAACATGGCGCCCGCGCACCGCAATACGGATCTTGGGATGGTAATGGCCGGATATTTCCGGCTGTCGACTGTCCGCTGTCGCTTCATGGCGGAGCGCCAGACCCTCACCGGCCCATTCGTCGACCACCTTGCCGCCCCACAGGCCGGCCACGTCGCGATCATGATTGCCGGTGATCCAGACCCAGTCGAGCGCCGCGGTCATCGCTGCGAGCTGCCTGGCGGCCTCCGGCTCCAGCCGCGCTTCCCCGCCGCCATCATGATAATTGTCCCCCAGACAGAAGACCGTGGTGGCGCACGTTTTGCGCACCAGTTCGCCCAGTTCCTCCAGCGTCGCCTGGCTGTCATAGGGCGGCAGCATCTGGCCCTGCCGGGCATAGAAACTGGCTTTTTCGAGATGCAGGTCCGCCACCAGCAAGGCATTTTTTGCCGGCCAGTAGAGCGCGGCTGGAGCGACGATCTCAAAGCGGTGACGGGCGAACAGAAGGGGAACCATGATGTCGCTATGCGATGAACATTCTGGCGATGCAAGCCGCTCTATTGGAATTTTCCGGACAACCATCCTATATGCGCTGCCATGACCGAATCCGAATCTCCCGTAAAAGTCGCTGCGCTCTATCATTTTGCCGTGGTCGACGACCCTGCGGCGCTGCGTCTGCAAGTGCTGCCGCTGTGCGAAGCGCATGCACTCAAGGGCACGATCCTGCTTGCGCCCGAAGGAATCAACGGCACCATCGCCGGGGCACCGGACGCGATTGACCGGGTCATTGCCGGGCTGCGGGCGCTGCCGCGCTTCGCCGATCTCGAGGTCAAATATTCCGAGGCCAGCGCAATGCCCTTCCTGCGGATGAAGGTCCGGCTGAAGAAGGAGATCGTGTCGATGGGCGTGGAGGGGGTCGATGCCGCCACCCAAAAGGGCAACTATGTCGATCCCGCCGACTGGAACCAGCTGATCGCCGACCCCGACACGATCGTGATCGACACGCGCAACGCCTATGAAGTGGCGATCGGCAGCTTTGCCGGGGCAATTGACCCGAAGACCGAATCCTTCCGCGACTTTCCGGCCTGGTTCGACGATTTTTCCGAGAAATTGCGTCAGGATTCGGACAAGAAACCGAAGATAGCCATGTTCTGCACCGGCGGCATCCGCTGCGAAAAGGCGACCGCCTATGTGAAGGCGCAGGGCTTTGACGATGTCCGCCATCTCAAGGGCGGCATCCTGAAATATCTCGAACATGTGCCCGAAACCGACAGCCTGTGGCAGGGCGACTGCTTCCTGTTCGACCAAAGGGTCGCGGTCGGCCACGGGCTGGTCGAAGCCGATTATGACCAATGCTATGCCTGCCGGATGCCGCTCAACGCCGCCGACCGCGCCTCGCCCGACTATATTCCCGGCGAAGCCTGCCCGCATTGCATTGACCAGCGCACCGACGAGCAGCGTGCCCGCTATCGCGAGCGCCAGCGCCAGGTCGAGAAGGCTGCGGAAGAGGGCAGGCAGCATCTGGGCACGGCATGACCGGCCTGACCGATCTCCCGGTCCTGTACAGTTTCCGGCGCTGTCCCTATGCGATGCGCGCCCGGATGGCGCTGCTGGTCAGCGAGACTCCGGTCCGCCTGCGCGAGGTCGTGCTGCGCGACAAGCCCGAAGCAATGATCGCCGCCTCGCCCAAGGCAACGGTTCCCGTGCTGGTGCTGCCGGATGGACAGGTCATCGATGAAAGCCTGGCGATCATGCACCGGGCGCTCGACCGCAACGATCCGAAGGGCTGGCGGCTGGGCAGCGAGGCCGAAGCCGCGCTGATCGCGGAAGCCGACGGCCCGTTCAAGCATCATCTCGACCGCTACAAATATCCGGTACGCTACGACAATGTCGATCCGCTGGCGCATCGCGCCGGCGGACTGGCCTTTCTAGAAAAACTCGATTCCCTGATTCACAAGTCAGGCCAACTGGCAGGAGAGCGGCCCACCCTGGCAGACCACGCAATCTTCCCCTTTGTCCGCCAGTTCGCCAACCATGACCGCGACTGGTTCGATTCCTTGCCGCTTCCGGCCCTGCAGAAGTGGCTGGCCGATCATCTCGGCTCGCCGCTGTTTGCGACAACCATGCAAAAATATCCGCAATGGCAGAGCGGTGACGAGGAACCGATATTCCGCCTTCGCCAGGAAATATAAGCGGAAAGAAAAAGGAGGGTCACACGGGTCACACCCCCTGAAGCAGAAAAAGCTGCTGCCGCGGAGACCGGCTATTTTGTCATAAAATCTGCCTCCTCCTTGTCGATAGAGAAGCCACACAGAAGCATAAGTGCTTTCCAGCCAGCCGCCATGCGCGCGCAAGACAGATCATGATGCTGCAGAGTCATGATTCCGGTTTACCAGAGACGGCAGGCTGTAGGAAAGCGACTTTTCACGCCAGGCGGGACTCAGATGCCAACCCGAAGCTTGAGTCCCACCCTCGTGTCCGGCGCGGCATCCGAAAGGCCGACGGCGCCGTCAACGCCGATCCGGACGGAGCGGGTCAGATTGGTCCCGAAGCCCATGTTGAGGCTCTGGCTGTCGCCAATGCTGGTCGAAGCGGACTGTTCGTAGGAATAGGACGCCGTCAACGCGCTGCTCTTGCCGAGCAGGACATGACTCCCCGCGGTTCCGGACAGGACATTGCGCGTTGCGAAATTGTCCGGTTCGCCGATGATCGTATAGCCGGCGCCGACGAACGGCACGAGCGGCCCGATTTTCTTCGAGAGCTGGCCGGAAACGCCATAATCGACCTTGCCGGTCCCCAGCCCCTTCTGCCGCGAAGCGGTGGGGAGTTTGACCGAGGCGCCGACAGTGGCGTTCACGCCAGCGACGGGCAGCTGATAGGCGGCATTGAGCGACAGGTCGCCGATGCCTTCGCGCTGGACCCGGTCGGTCTGGGAGCCGCTGGACGCCAGAAGGGGTGTGCCGAAAAGACCGCCCTGATTGATGATCACCTGCTGCGGTGCGGTGGAGGAAATATAGGGCAGCGACGCGGATGCGCTGAACCGGCCGCTGGTCATTGCCGCGCCGGTGGTCGCGAAGATGGTCTCATAGTCGAGGCCGTCGCCCACGTCACCCTGCACATGGTCGACACCGGCAAGCAGATGAAATTGCGTTTCGTCCTCGGCGACACGATCCTCGGGAACGCTTGCATTCTGCGCGAGCGCAGCACTGGCAGCGGCGAGAAGAATCGGCAGGGCAAGATAAATTCGCATAGCGGGTTCGCTCCATATCCATATTGCAGAGCACCTGCGTGGTAGGTGCTTGTCTGTACATGGAGGGAACGAACGGAGGCGGCGGTTTAATCCATGCTTTCTCAAAAGGCCGTAATAGACACGCGGATCTGGCGGCGATCGCGCGAAACGACATTCACGGCTTCAACCGGACTCGTTCGGACTCAGCCGCCCCGATCGCCTGGCTTGCCGGTCAGGATCTGATCCGGCTGTTTCTCGGTTCGTCGACATGCAGCCGGGCATTTTTGGGGGTCAGGAAATGGATCTTCCGCTTGGGAAAGTCGATCGCGACCTGGTCGAATTTGCGCAGCACGTCCATCCCTATCAGCAGGGTCGGCTTGTCGTCCAGATCGAAGCGCTCGAACGGCGGCGCATCGGCGAAGGCCACCGACAGGCTGTCGAAACGGGCGCGGCCAATGCGAAAATCGCGGATGCGGCCAAATTCCACGCCCAGCGTATCGCCGGTGACAGCGATCAGCAACTTGTCATCGCCCAGTTCCTTCGCCCGCCTGAGCAGCCGTTTCCGCAACACCGCATTGCCGATGGAAATCTGCGCGCCGGTATCGACGATGACATTGACCTTGAGACCGGAAATCGTCGCATCGGTGAAGATCAGCTGTCCGGACCGCCGCTTGGCGGTGACCACGATTTCGCGCGAGGCCGGCCGGCTGCGATCCTCATCCGCATTTTCGATGAAGATCTGGTTCAGGACAAAATCAAACAGGATGCGCTGGTCCTGCAAGCCGTCGAGACCCAGGATGCCGTCGGCACCGATATGCTGGGCGGCCAGCACCGGAGAGATCAGGCCGTTATAGCTTTTCTGGCCCAGGGTGAGGCTCGGCACATAGACCATGTCGACCATGCTGGTACCGGCGATGCTCATCAAGGCTGCAGGGTCTTCGTCTTCCAGCGCCAGCTTGTCGGCGATCCGGCGCGAGATTACCGTCCGCTCCGCTCCGGTATCGATGACGAAGGCAAAAGGCCCCTTGCCCTCGATGCTCACCGGAACGGTCATCCGCTCGGAACGGTCTTCATCGAGATCGACGATTTCGGAATCGATCCGGCTGCCCGGTTCGACCGGCTGGCCAAAGGGAACAGGATAGGCCATCGCGAGAACGGATGCCAGGACAGCAGGCATGCTGGTCAGAAATGCGGACATGGTCTCTCCTTAGCATAATTCCCGGGCAGCATCAGCATAGTTTCGCGTCCGGCAATTGCCACACCAATGTCACGGAACAACGTCCTGCCTCGACCAACAACCGTCCTATGCATCTTCCGGAATCAGAAAATAGATTTTCCGGTTGGCAAAATCGATCGCCACCCGGTCGAATTGGCGCAGGGCATCCATGCCCAGGAACAGCGCCGGTGTCCGGTCCAGTCGCAAGGCCTTGAACGGGGCAATGTCGGCGAAGGCGATCGGGATGATGCCAAAGCGGGCGCGGCCGATCAGCAATTCTTCGGCTATGCCATAATCCGCCGGCACCGAGCGGCCGGTGACATCGACCAGGTCCATCTGCGTCATCGCCGACGATTTCAGGCGCAAGCGCTTTTGCAGCGCCTTGTTGCCGATCGAAAGTTCCCCGCCGGTATCGATGATGATGCTGGTCTTGACGCCGGCAATGGTGGCGTTGGTGAAGATCAATTGTCCGGAGCGCCGCCTTGCCGTCACCACGATTTCGCGGAACGACCGGCTTCTCAGCGGTTCACTGGTGTCCTGCACCGAAATGTTGCGCCCGAGAAAATCGAACAGGATCCGCTGCCCCTGCAGGCTGTCGAGACCGAGCACCCCGTCCGCACCGATATTGGCGGACCGGAAGGTCGGCGAAATCAATCCGTCATAGCTGCGTTTGCCGAGCGTCAGGCTGGGAACAAAGACGGTCTGCACGACGGTGCTGCCGGCGAGCGCCACGATCGTCACTTCATCCTCGATATCCAGCGCCAGCGCGCCGGCGATTTCCTTGGACAATATGGTCCGCTGCGATGCCGTGTCGATAATGAAGGCATAGGGCCCGCCCTGGTCGATCCGGACCGAAACGGTCATGCGCTCGAGCCGGTCCTTGGCAATCTCTATCTGCTCGGCATCGGCCTTGATGAATTCGTCCGGCAAGCGATCGGCAATAGCGGCCTCGGTCTCCGGTTCCACCGGAACAGACGCGGCAAGCTGGGCCGCCAAAAGCGACGCGCAGACAGGAAAGAGCATGGTCGAACAAGCCATGACCCTATCCTACGCCAAAAATCACGTCCGTCCAGACGCGATCGATCCGGCGCCTAGTCCGGGTTCATGGCTTCGTTGATCAGCGCCTCCGCCTCGATCAGCAGCGCATCGTCGGTCGCGCCCTGCGCCACATGCTCGCGCCCGATCATCACCAGCACCGGCACCGCCAGCGGGCTGACCCGGTCCAGATCGACGTGGACCATCGATCCGGCCGCGCGGTCGAGCAGGTCTCCGAGGCGCCCGACGTCGGTCATCCGTGCCCGCGCATCGGCCCAGGCGGCCTCCATCAGCACATGGTCGGGCTCATATTTGCGCAACACATCGAAAATCAGATCGGTCGAAAAGGTGACCTGCTTGCCGGTCTTGCGCTTTCCCGGATGCTGGCGCTCGACCAGCCCGCTGATCACCGCCACTTCGCGGAAGGCACGCTTGAGCAGATGCGATCCCTCGATCCAGTCGAAAAACTCCTCTTCCAGGATGTCGGCGCTGAACAGCGGTGCCGGGTCGGTGACCGGCTCGACGCTGTAGCAGGCCAGCGCATAGTCATTGGCGACAAAGCCGACCGGTTTCAGTCCGCGATCCTCCATCCGCCTGGTCAGCAGCATGCCGAGCGACTGGTGCGCGTTCCAGCCCTCGAAGCTGTAGGCGACCATATAGTGCAGATTCTTGTGCGGAAACGTCTCGACCAGCAACTGGCCCGGTTCGGGCATCACCGAGCGATGGTCCTGCATCTCCAGCCATTCGCGGACATCGTCGGGAAAGCGTGCCCAGCCGGCGCGGTCGGTCAGAAAGCCGCGGACCCGGTCCGACAGATGGGTGGTCAGCGGCAGCCGCGCTCCCATATAGCTCGGAATCATCGCCGCCTTCTTCGAGGCGCGGACGATGACATCGCTGCTGTCCATCTTGACCATCTCGAGGCTGAGCCCGGCAAAGAAGAACGTGTCGCCGACCGACAGCATGGCGGCAAAGCCTTCCTCGACCTTGCCAAGGCTGCGGCCGTTCTTGAACCGCACCGTCATCATCGCGGCATCGACGATGATCCCGGCGTTGAGCCGGTGTTGGGAGGCGAATTTCGGATGGGTCAGGCTCCATACGCCTGTCGCGTCCCGGCGCAGGCGCTTGAAGCGGTCATAGGCCTTCAGCGCATAGCCGCCATCGCGGGTAAAGTTGAGCACCCGCTCGAACTGTTCCTTGCTGAGCGCGCTGTAGGGCAGGGCGGACTGCACCTCGTCGAGCAGATCGTCTTCCTGGAACGGCGCCGCGCAGGCGCAGCTCATCGCATGCTGGGCGAGCACGTCGAGCCCGCCGGCGCGGAACGGTTCGCCGTCGCGGCGCCCCTCGTTCACCGCATCCATCGCCGCCTGCGCCTCGAGATATTCGAAGCGGTTGCCGGGCACCAGCAGCGCCTTCGACGACACGTCGAGGCGATGGTTGGCGCGACCGATCCGCTGCAGCAGGCGCGACGATCCCTTGGGTGCCCCCATCTGGATCACGCAGTCGATATCGCCCCAGTCGACCCCGAGATCGAGCGAGGCGGTGCAGACCAGCCCCCGCATCATGCCTGACGCCATGGCGTTCTCGACCTTGCGCCGAGCCTCCTTTGACAGGCTGCCGTGATGGATGCCGATGGCCAGGGTATCGTCGTTGATCTCCCACAATTTCTGAAAGGTCAGTTCGGCGAGAAAGCGGGTGTTGCAGAAGATCAAAGTCATCCGGTTGCTGCGGATCTGCTGCATCACCTGGGGAATCGCATAGGCCCCGGCATGGCCGGACCAGGGCACGCGCACCGGGTCGCCCTCCGGCGTTTCCGGCAGCATGATCGACAGGTCGGCTGGCGCCCCCTCCGCCCCCAGTACATGGGTCACCGTGTCGATATCGCCATGATGTGCGAGCCAGGCGCGGAAATCATCGGGCTCGGCCACCGTCGCCGAGAGCGCGACCCGCTGCATCGCCGGAGCGATTTTCTGGAGCCGGGCGAGGGACAGGGCGAGCAGGTCGCCGCGCTTGCCGGTGGCAAAGGCGTGGACCTCGTCGATCACCACCCGCCTGAGTCCGGCAAACAGGGTGAAGCTCTCCGGCTGGCTGAGCAGCAGGTTGAGCGATTCCGGCGTCGTCAGCAATATCTGCGGCGGCTTCACCCGCTGCCGCGCCTTGCGGTTGGCGGGCGTATCGCCGCTGCGCGTCTCGATCGTGATCGGCAGCCCCATTTCCTCGACCGGCGTCAGCAGGTTGCGCTGCACGTCGACCGCCAGCGCCTTGAGCGGCGAGATATAGAGGGTGTGAAGGGTCTCGCCCCCCTTCCGTTTGCCCTCAGCTTGTCGAAGGGCGGCTTGCGTGCCGCCGGGTGCTTCGACAGGCTCAGCACGAACGGGTTTCTGAGCCGCTTGCTCAACAAGTTCCACCAGCGTCGGCAGAAATCCGGCGAGCGTTTTCCCCGCGCCGGTCGGTGCCGTCAGCAGGGCATGGCGTCCCGCCCGCGCCGCTTCCAGCATCTCCAGCTGGTGCTGACGCACGAACCAGCCGCGGGAAGCGAACCAGTCGGCAAGAATCGGCGGGATCGGATCATCGGGCATCGCGCCCGGATGACGCTTTTTCGCTATTGTTTCAACTCCGCCATCAGCCCGAACAGCTGCACCACATCCGGCGGCGTGCTGTCGCCGGCATATTCCCGGTAGAGCGTCGACACATTGACCGCGATCCGCTCGCTGTCGCCCCAGGCGGAAAAATCACCCAGGCGGATGTCATGCGCGGCATCGCGCACCGACAGCCCGGCGTCGTAGCGCTTGCGGGCTTCCTGGTCGATATAGCGCAGATAGTCCTGCACCCGCCGGACACCGTGGATATCGGTGATCGGGCCATGGCCGGGAACGATGGTCTCGGCCTTGAGATCGATGATCCGGTCACAGGCGGCAATCCAGTTGGATACCGGCCCCGCCCACATGATCGGGGTGCCTTCGATGAAGAGTATGTCCCCGGTAAAGACGGTCCTGTCCCCGGGAACATGGACCAGCACGTCGCCCGCCGTATGGGCCGGGCCGACTTCGATCAGGTCCACCTTCTTGTCGCCGACGGTCAGGCTGTACTCGCCGCTGAATGTCTGGGTCGGCAGCTTCTCCTCGACATCGGTGAAATCGAAACTCCCGAAAATATCGACCAGATACTGGCCGGCCGGTCCCATCGCCCGGGCCTGGGTCATGATCGCGGCAAGCTGGCTGGCCGGGAGCTCCGACATTTCGCGCGCGCTGGCTTCCGACGCGATCACCTCCGCCTTGCGACAGCAGCCATTGCCGTGGGTATGGTCGCCATTGGCATGTGTGTTGACGATGACGCCAATATCGTCGGCACCGACGCCGGCCGCATCTGCCATGACGCCAAGCATCTCGCGGGTCAGGCCGGCATCGAACAGCGTGTCGACAAGCAAAGATTCGCCGCCGTCGGTGACCAGGCCGGCATTGGACCAGCCCCAGCCGCCATTGGGCTGGAGATAGGCGTAAAGCCCGAAGCCGGTTTCGACCAGACCCTTTTCAAACGGAATCGCCATCAATCTTTCTCCCGCAATCTGCACCTTATGCGATATATTGGCGCAACTTTCCAATGATTCGAACGTAGGTGGCCTATATCGGCGACACGGCGATCCTTGCCGACCGTGAATTATTCTCGTATCTTCCCAGCCAGGCATTTTCACCGCGACGGCAGCGACAAATCCAATAAGAGCGACATAATATGGACAATCGGGCAACGTCGAAAAGCCGCATCGAATGGGGGTTCATCCTTACCCTGCTGGTGGTCATTTCGCTGGCCTTCGCATTCATTATCGAGCCGTTTTTCGGCGCCATCGTCTGGGCCGTGGTCGTCGCCGTGCTGTTCCGGCCGGTCTACGAGCGCCTGCTGGGCGTTTTCCCGGGCCGGATCAATCTGGTCACGGTGATCACTCTGGTCCTGATCCTGTTGCTGGTCATCGTTCCTGCGATACTGCTCGGCATCGCGCTGGTGCAGGAGGCCTCAACGATCTACCAACGCATTCAGGCAGGGGACATCGATTTCGACGCAGCGTTCGAGGGTTTTGAAAAATCCCTGCCGCACTGGATGCAGGCGCAACTGGCCGCATATGGCTATGGCGATTTCGCCAGCATCAGGGCTGAGATCGAACAATATGTCTCCGCTATCCTCGAATTCATGCTCGGCCAGCTGCTCAGCGTCGGGCAGGGAGCGTTCCAGTTCATGCTGGGTCTGGGCGTGATGCTCTATCTGACATTTTTTCTGTTGCGGGACGGCCCGGCGCTGACCGACCGCATCGGAGAGATGATCCCGCTGGAGGAATCGAAGCGCCACATCCTGATGGAACGCTTTCTCGCCGTGATTCGGGCGACGATCAAGGGCAGTCTGGTCATTGCAGTGATCCAGGGCGCACTGGGCGGACTGGTATTCTGGGCCCTCGATATCCGCGGTGCGCTGCTGTGGGCCGTGTTGATGGGCGTGTCATCGCTGATTCCGGCAATCGGGACGGGCTTCGTCTGGGTCCCGGTCGCGCTCTACCTGCTCGTCACCGGAGCTGTCACCCAGGGTGTCATATTGATCCTGTGCGGCGTGTTCGTGATCAGCATGGTCGACAATGTGGTGCGTCCGATCCTGGTCGGGCGGGACACCCGGATGCCTGACTATGTCGTGCTGATCACCACTCTCGGCGGTCTGCAGCTGTTCGGCATAAACGGCATCATCATCGGCCCGCTGGTGGCGGCGCTGTTCATCGCCATCTGGAGCATTTTCTCGGATATGCACGACGTTCATGAACCGGAGAAGGCCAGCAGCTAGCCGTTCAGCGGCTCGCTTCATCCGCCATCGCGATCATCGAGCGCGCGTGGCGCAGGGCCACGGCGCGATGGTCGTGGCCATAGCCACCCCCCAGCGCGCTGGCCACAGGGATTCCCCGGTCACGGGCCCGGCGGATCACCATGCGCTCGCGCTGTTCAAGGCCAGCATCGCTGAGCGCCAGCCGCCCCAGCCGGTCATCCACATGCGGATCGACTCCTGCCTGATAAAGCAGCAGATCCGGTTCGAAGCTCGGCAGTATGTCCTTCAGGGCCGCGTCCAATATGGCGAGATAGCCGTCGTCTTCGACCGCATCGGGCAGTGCGATATCCCGGCTGGAACGCGCTTTTCGCGTCGGGAAGTTCCGTTCGCCGTGGATCGACAGGGTGAAGACATCCTCGCGCCCGGCCAGCAAAACGGCGGTGCCGTCGCCCTGATGTACGTCGAGATCGACGATCAGGATCTTGCGCGCGTCGCCCTCTGCCAACAGACGGTTGGCAGTGATCGCGAGATCGTTAAACACGCAATAGCCGGCGCCGGTGTCGGCCAGGGCATGATGACTGCCGCCAGCGCTGTTTGCGGCATAGCCATGTTGCAGCGCCAGCCGGGCGGCCAGCCAGGTCCCGCCCGATGTATAGCAGACGCGGCTGGCGATCGCTGCGGACACCGGAAAGCCGATGCGGCGCTCCTTTGCGCGAGGGACGGTGGCGTTCAGCACTTGCGCGACATAATCGGCGTCATGCACGGCCTCGATCCACTTGCGGCCCATTGGCTCGGGAGCATGGACTTGATGCAGCGGCGCGTGTTCCCGGATCGCCTCCATCACCAGCTGATATTTGTCGAACACGAAGCTGCCGCTGGCCGGGCGCGGCGCGACATAGTCGGCATGGTGGACGATATGCAGCATGGTTGCGCGGAGTCAGGCCCCCCGGATCAACTGCCCGGGCCGCGCACCGGTCGACTGGTCAAACCTGCGGATGATCTCACCCGAAACAATAGTGGCGTCATAGCCGGTCGCGCGCTGGTGGAGCCGTTGGCCACCGGCGGGCAGGTCGCGGACAATCTCCGGCAGATGCAGTTCCAGCCGATCCATGTCGATCACGTTGATATCGGCCTTTGCCCCGGGCTGCAGCAGGCCGCGCCGGTTCAGGCCGACGGCGCAGGCCGCCTTGTGCGACAGCATATGCACGGCTTCGGCCAGGTCGAAACGGTAGCCGTTGGCCTTCTGCACATATTGCTTGAGCAGATAGGTCGAGTAGCTGGCATCGCAGATCGCCCCGTAATGGGCACCGCCGTCGCCGAGACCGGGTATGCAATGCGGATGGCTCAGCATCTCGTGGGCGCTGGCCAGCGTGCCATTTTCATAATTGCCCAGCGCGGCCAGAAACAGTCCCTTGCCATCTGTATCGAGCAAGCGGTCATAGGCGATCTCCTGCGGCTTGCAGCCCTTCGCCGCAGCCTGACCGGCCATGCTCATCTCTTTGGGCGGGGCATAATCCGGCGGATTGTCGAGCGGGAACAGCCAGTTCCAGTCGCGGGCCAGGGCGTTGAACGGATGGCCGGGTTCAAATTCTTCGCTGAGCAGCGCTTCGCGCAAGCCGGGATCGCGCATCGCCGCGACCTGCTGGTCGATCGGCAGGTCCGCGATCCTGGCCCAGCTCGGGCAGAGGATGAACGGATGCACGGTCAGTTCCAGTCCGGCGATCAGCCCGATCGGACGCGGCATGATCTGCGCGGTCGCCTTGCCGCCGGCGGCGTTGGTCCGGTCGATCATCTCCAGCACCCGGCGCCAGCGGGGCGGGCCGTCATTGGCGGAGGCCAGGGTGAAGGTCGCCGGTCGGCCGGAGCTTTCCACCACCCGCTCGATCACCTGATATTCCTTGTCCCAGCCGACAAAGGCATCGAGCACGACCTGAAAGGTGCCGGTACCGGCATCCGCCATGCCGCCACAAATCGCTTCCAGTTCGGCGATATCCGCCTCGAAGGTCGGGATGCTGCCACCATCCGCGGTCTTGTGAATCGACAACCGCGAGGTGGCAAAGCCGAGCGCGCCCGCCTCCATTGCTTCGCGGCAGATCTTGCGCATCATCGCCAGATCATCGTCATTGGCCGGTTCGCGCGCGGCGCCGCGAGCGCCCATCGCATAGACGCGTAGCGGCGAGTGCGGCAGATAGGCGGCGACATCGATATCGCGCTTGCCCTTGGCCACCACGTCCAGATATTCCGGAAAGGTCTCCCAGTTCCACGGCAGGCCATCGGACATCACCACCCCGGGAATATCCTCCACCCCTTCCATCACGTTGATCAGCATGTCGTGGTCCGCCTTGCGGCAGGGGGCAAAGCCGACACCGCAATTGCCCATGATCGCAGTGGTCACGCCGTGCGACGAGGAGGGGCTGAGCTCTTCGGCCCAGATCGACTGACCGTCATAATGAGTGTGGACGTCGACAAAGCCGGGGGTGACGATCTTGCCGGAAGCATCGATTTCCTCGCGCCCGCTGCCGCTGAACGTGCCGATAGCGGCTATGGTACCGTTGCTGATGGCGATATCGCCATCCATCAGCTCACCGCCGCTGCCGTCGGCGATGGTGCCGCCGCGAATCACAAGATCATAGTCACTCATATTGTCATGCCTCTCAAGCCTGGATCCAATGTACGACGCTGCCGATCAGCGAGCCAAGCACAAAGATATAGATTGGCGGCATGCTCGCATAGAGCCAACGCAACCGTTTTTCCGGTGCCTTGTGATAGCCCAGCGCGTAACCGACCCGCAAGAACGGCCAGACCAGACCGATTCCGGCAGCCCAACAGGGGCTGACAACATAGGCGAACAGCCATAGCCCGGGCAGGAACAGCACCAGATGCTCCAGCGTGTTCTGATGCGCGCGGACAAAGCGCTCATATTCCGGAGGACCGCTGTGCGACGGCACCGCGATCTTGAATCGCCCGCGCGCCAGACCCGCCATCAGCAGGGTGAAATAATAAGCCAGCAGCGCAAGGGCGCTGACAAAGGTGACGTAAATATAGGGGTCCATGACCGGGGCGGTTCCTCTCCTCTGAACCGGCGATCATAGGCGGCGCGTTCCTGATAGCCATACTGCAAATGGATAAGGCGGTGAGCCAAGCGGTTTCGCGGTTAGTGGGCTGCCTGCTCGCCCCGCTTCAGTCCCGACAGGGCCAGCTGCTCGTCAATCTGTGCCAACAGCCGGTCGAGCCCTTCCTTCGATTTCGCTTCCGCCCGGGCCACCAGCACATCCTGGGTGTTGCTTGCGCGCAGCAGCCACCAGCCGTCTTCGGTATTGACCCGCGCGCCATCGGTGTCGTTGACATCCGCACCGCTGGCAGACAGCCGCGCCAGCACCTCGTCGATCACCGCGAACTTGCGGCTCTCGTCGACATGAAAGCGCATTTCCGGGGTGTTGATCATCTCGACCATGTCGCTGCGCAACTGGGTCACGCTCTTGCCGATATTGGTCGCGGCCTGGATCAGGCGAACCGCGGCATAGGGTGCGTCGTCAAAGCCGTAATAATCATGCTTGAAGAAAATGTGACCGCTCATTTCCCCGGCGAGCGGCGAACCGGTTTCCTTCATCTTCGACTTGATCAGACTATGGCCGGTCTTCCACATCAGCGGCTTGCCGCCCAGCTCGGCGATCCGGTCAAAGAGCGCCTGCGACGCCTTGACGTCGGCGATGATGGTTGCGCCGGGCTCGCTTTTCAGCACATCCTCGGCATAGATTTGCAGCAACTGGTCGCCCCAGATCACCCGTCCCTCGCCGTCGATGGCACCGATCCTGTCGCCATCGCCGTCAAAGGCCACGCCAAAATCGAGACCTTTCTCGGCGATCAGGGCCTTCAGGTCGGCGAGATTCTTTTCCTCCGTCGGATCGGGATGGTGATTGGGGAAACTGCCGTCCACTTCGGTGTAGAGAAGATGATGCTCGCCCGCACCGCGGTCGGCGAGCAGGGCGGTCAGTTTCTCGATCACCGGTCCGACTGCCCCGTTGCCGCAATCCCAGCCGACCCGGAACGCGTCGCCAGTAAAATTCTTCAGCAGGCGGGCGACATATTCGTCGATGATGTCATGCTCTTCCGATGTCCCCGTCCCGGCGTCCCAGTCGCCATTCGCAGCCATCGTGCCCAGCCGCAGAATATCCTCCCCGAAAAACGGGCGGCCCTGGAACACCATCTTGAAGCCGTTGTAATTCGCCGGATTGTGACTGCCGGTGATCATGATGCCGCCCTGCACCTGGTCGAGCACGCATTCCGCATAATAGAGCATCGGAGTGGGACCCATGCCGACGGAAATCGCATTGATTCCGGCATCATTGAGACCCCCGACAAGAGCGGCTTCCAGCATCGGCGAACTGGTCCGCCCGTCAAATCCGGTGGCGACCGCGGTGCCGTCATCGCGTGCGATCAGCGTGCCGAAACTGCGGCCGATCGCATAGGCGTCATCCTCGCCCAGCGTTTCTCCGACGATCCCGCGAATATCATATTCGCGCAGCGAGGTGGGATGGAATTTGTGGGAGGTCACAGCGGTCATGTCGGGGGTCTCTGGCTCTCTGGAATGAATATTCCTGCTTACAGGGAAAATGGTCGAAAATCCAGTGCTGCGCGCGAATCGAGACAGCTTGGTCAGCGCCTGCGGGATGCTTCCAGTTCTTCCAATAATATGTCCCGCGCCCGGTTGATCATCTTCGCCAGCTGCTCGTCTCCGCCATTGTCGGGATGATGTTCCTCCAGCCGTTCTTTCCACGCCGCATTGATCTCGACAAAGCCGGCATCATCGCTGACCCCGAGCAGCGATCGCGCCCGGTCCAGTTCAAAGCTGCGGGGCTTGCGCTGCGGCTCGTCGTTGTCGCGGGCCGGTATCAATATCCGCCAGCCGCTCAGAAAGGCTGCGCCCGCGAGCATCGCTCCGCCCATGATCCAGCTGCCACCGCGCAGGAAATTGGCGCCGACCAGTGCCACCACCAGCGCCAGCCACTGGTTGGAAGTCATGGTCTTCGCCTTGCCCGATAATATCAGCCAGGCCAGAATCGCGCCGCCGAAGATGAGCAATGGCAGCATCGATCAGGCCACCAGCTTGGGGTTGGCCAGGCCATTCTCGCCGCTGGAAGGCTTGGCCTGTGCGGGTTGCGGCAGAGCAAGATGCTTGATCAGCTCGCGCAATTCCTGGCGCGCCGCCAGATGGCTTGTCGCAAGTCGGCCCAGATGTTCCTTGTCGAGCATGGTCAGGCCGGAAGGGAATAATTCCCGATAGATGACCCGTTCGCTGAGTCCGGGAATGATCCGGAATCCGACGCGCTGGGACAGTTCCGCGAGCGCGGCCACAATCCGCTTCATATTGTGCGCCTCGACATATTGGGTCCGGTTCCGGAGCAGGACCCAGTCGATTGTCGCCCCGTCCGCCTTGGCTCGCGCCTTGCGCGCATCCCAGATCAGCTCCGCGTAGAAACTCAGCTTGCGGACCTTGTAGGTTTCCGGATCCACCTGTCCGATGAGATCGAAATCGACAAAGCTGTCGTTGATCGGCGTCACCAGCGTGTTTGCCCGCGTTGCCACAAAGCGGGCGAACTTGTCATCCCGACCCGGCGTATCATAGAGCAGAAAATCGGCCCCGTGACCCATCCGTTCGATCAGTTGCTCGAGCCGCGCAAGATTGTCATCCTCGAACACGCCATAAGCCGGCTGCGGAATTTCGATGTTCAGCCGCTTCATCGTGGCATCGCGATTTTCCAGATAGCGATACGACGTGCGTTGTCGGGGATCGAGATCAATCAGCGCGACCTTGTGCCCCTGATAGGCGAGGGCGACCGCAACATGCACCGCGGTGGTGGACTTGCCGGTCCCCCCTTTTTCATTGGCGAAGACAATATGATGCGTATTTTTGATCACGTTTCGACCGATATCCCTGTTCTTGGCCCTTGCGAAGGACAACACCCCGTCCCATAGCTTACTCAGGCCTTTGGGCAAAATCTAAACGCAAAGAGTGATGCATGCAAATTGTTCGAGAGCTTGCCCCGCTGCGGGACGCTTTGGCGGAGTTTCGCAAGGCGGGTTTGAAAATCGGGCTGGTTCCGACGATGGGTGCGCTGCATGCGGGGCACATGCGGCTGGTGGAAGCGGCAAGGGAACAGTGCGACGCCGTCGTGGCGTCGATCTTTGTCAATCCGACCCAGTTTGGCGAAGGCGAGGATCTGGACGCCTATCCGCGCCAGGAAGCCGCCGACGCCGCGCTGCTGGAGGCAGCCGGGGTAGAATTGCTCTGGGCGCCGACGGCGGACCAGATGTATCCGTCAGGCCATGCCACCCGCGTCAGCGTCAGCGGGATCAGCGACGGACTTTGCGGCGCGGCGCGGCCGGGCCATTTTGACGGCGTCGCCACGGTGGTGGCGAAACTGTTCAACCAGACTCGCCCGGACGCGGCTTTTTTCGGAGAGAAGGACTATCAGCAGCTGGCGGTCATCCGGCGGATGGCTCGAGATCTGGATTTTACCCACGATGTCGTCGGTGTGCCGACGGTCCGGGATCCCGACGGCCTGGCCCTGTCATCGCGCAATGCCTATCTGACCGAGGAGCAGCGAGCCGATGCCGTCGCGCTCCCCGAAGCGATGCAGGAAGCGGCCAGGGCCATAGCGGCCGGGGGCACGGTTGCAGCGATTTTGGCGGAGGCCAGGGCGCAAATGCTTGCCGCCGGTTTTCATAAAATTGACTATCTCGAGCTGCGCGACGCCGATACGCTGGCGCTGCTCGAAGAATTTAAACAGCCGGCCCGCCTTTTTGCCGCCGCCCATATCGGCCGCACCCGGTTGATCGACAATATCCCCGTTTGTTAGGGTTGCAGGGTCATAAAGTTAACCAAAAAACTTGGAAAATATGCCTGATTTCACGGGCTCTCGAAGTCGCGAAACGCGCTCGCCGCAATATTCGTTAACCATTTCTTTATAAGATTGCGGTGAATGTCCGTCTGTAGCCGCACATCGCGGCAACGCAAACAGGGACTGAATATTATGGGCAACAGCATGAAAAGCGCCGCCTTTCTGATCGAAAGCCGCCTCGCCGAGGCGTTGCAGGGCAGCAACAATGCATATTTTGATCTGGGCGTGATCTACTCGACGGGATCGGACGGCATCGACGTCGATCTGATCGAGGCGCACAAATGGTTCAATCTGGCGGCCTTGTCCGGCCACGACGAGAGCAAGATTTGCAGAGCGGAAATTTCCCTGGAAATGACGGCTCGCGAAATTGCCGAAGCCCAGCGCGAAGCCCGCAACTGGCTGCAGGACAACAGCCGCCGCGCAGCCTAAGTCTAAGCCGATTTCTTGAACGGCCCCATATCGGCCAGAAATTCGATATCGGCCGCAACAGCCTTTCGCTCGCGTTCCAGATAATCGGCAATAGCCGCACGAAATCCTGGATCGACGATATAATGCGCCGACCAGGTCGGCACCGGCTGATAGCCCCGCGCCAGTTTGTGGCTCCCCTGCGCCCCCGCCTCGACTGTTTTCAGCCCGCGCGCGATCGCCGCATCAATCGCCTGATAATAGCAAATCTCGAAATGCAGGAACGGGATATTGCGGGTGCATCCCCAGTAGCGACCATATAGCGTATCTTCACCGATAATATTCAGCGCGCCCGCCACCGGAATGCCGTCCTGCGCGGCAAAGATCAGCAGCAATTTGTCGGCCATTTTCTGCTGCAAAAGATCAAAGGCGCTGCGCGTCAGATAGGGCTGGCCCCATTTGCGCATCCCGGTGTCCTGATAAAATTCCCAGAAATAGTCCCAATGTTCCGGCTGGATGTCCTCGCCGGACAGATGAACGATATCCACCGCTTCCTGGGCCTTGCTCCGTTCCTTGCGGATCGCCTTGCGTTTCCGGGACGACAGGGCGGCGAGGAAATCGTCGAAGCTGTCATAGCCGTCGTTGCGCCAGTGAAACTGGCTGTCGGTTCGGATCAGCCAGCCGGCGTCGCGAAAGTGGGGGAGCTGGTCTTCGCTGACAAAGGTCGCATGGACCGAGGAAATTCCGTTATTCTCCGCCAGTTGCTCGGCCGCGCGCAACAGGGGTATGGCAAGCTTCTCGTCGCGCAGCAGCAGGCGCGGGCCGGGTACGGGCGAAAAGGGTGCGGCGATCTGGATCTTGGGATAATATTGGCCGCCGGCATTCTCGAACGCATGCGCCCATTGCTGGTCGAATATATATTCGCCCTGGCTGTGCGACTTCAGATAGCTCGGCAGGCAGGCGGCAATTGTCCCGTCCTTGTCCTCGATGACAATGGGCAGGGATTTCCAGCCGGTGCCCGGACCAACGCTGCCGGATTCCTCCATCGCCGAGAGAAAGCCGTGGGAGACGAACGGATTGGCCCCACCCGCGCAGGCATCCCACTGGTCCGCGGGCAGGCTGGCGATATCATCGGCAACGCGGGCGAGAATTTCGGTTGGGGCAGCAGGAGAATCAGGCATCGTGATTCATGCTATCAGTTCTGGGGCAGCTCATAAACCGGTTCGTCCGCGTAGAGCGACGCGATCTTTTCCTGTTCGGCAGAGCGGACCGTCCAGCTGACGATCGGCAGGCCCCGGCCCCGTTGCGAGGCGGCAAAGCGCGAGGGCAGGTCGCGGATATCATAGGCGAGAAAATCGGGCTTCGCGATCCAGAGATTGCGGTGGCGGGCGATCCGGCCGCGCCAGTTCTTGCCATGCTCCTCGGTGACCACAAGTCCGCGGACAACATGTTCGGCGTTGCTCCGAAACCAGGCGCTTACCAGGGGATTGAACGACATGATGGCCGCCTTGCCGCCATAGCCTTCCAGCGCCCGGCGCACCGACAGGCACAGGGGCCCCACCCGGCGGTTGCGGGATTTGATTTCGATCAGCACCGGGACCCGTCCGGCGGTTTGCTCCAGAGTCTCGCGCAGGCGCGGAATCTTTCCATGGCCGTCCCGCAAGTCGATCTGATCGATATCCTCGGAACGCAGATTGCCGATGAGCCCTGACCGCTCGGTCAGACGGCCCAGTTCATAGTCATGGAAGACAAAGGCGCGGCCGTCTTCCGCGGCCTGGACGTCGCATTCAATGCCGTGACCCAGCTTGATCGCGGCCTCGAACGCGGCGGGACTGTTTTCCAGCACGCCATTGCCATGCAGCCCGCGATGCGCATAGGGCTGGCCTTTGAGAAACGCGACGCGGCCTGGTGCCGGGGCCGGCGCGAGCAGATTATCGAGCAGTCTCGTGATCACTCGGGCTTCAGGGCGATGATCGCGTCGACCTCGACCGCAACACCGAGCGGCAGCGATGCCACGCCGACCGCGCTGCGGGCGTGCTGGCCGGCAGCCCCGAAAATCACTTCCATCATGTCGGAGCAGCCGTTGGCGACCTTGGGATGGTCGGTATAGTCGGCGGTGCTGTTGACGAAGACCCCCAGTTTCACGATCCGGTCGACCCGGTCCAGCGAGCCGGCGGCCCTCTTGATTTGCGCGGCGATCATCAGCGCGCAAGCCTTCGCGGCCTGTTGTCCTTCCTCGAGGGTCATGCTGTCCCCCAGCCGGCCGGTGATCAGCTTGCCGTCGCTCATCGATACCTGGCCGCTGATATGGAGCAAGCCATTCACTTCCACCGCAGGCACATAGGAGGCAACCGGAGCGGCCGGTGTCGGCAGTTCGATGCCCTTGGCCGTCAGGGCTTGTTCAATATGATCTGTCATCGGATAAAACTCTCACGCATGGTTGGCAGGGTCAAGCTCTTGCGAGGGCAGGTCCATCGCCGGAGCCGGTTCGGCATTTTCAAACTTTTCGGATATCCATGTCACGGCTTCGTGCCAGGCGTCGATACGGACATGGGCGGCCGGATTGGTCTGGATATGTTTCGCCATGATCGGTTCGCCGACCATCTGCAGACGCCATACATCGGGTGCGTGCTTGGCAACGCTGCCATGCTGATGGCCCAGATCATCGACAAAGACGGTCACCGAAGGATCAAATTCTGCGAGTATGCTGGTCAGCAGTTCGCCCTTGCCGCCCTGGTTGGTATAGACGGGAAAATCGATGCCCACGGCCTTCAGCTGCGCGGCGCGCGCTTCCCGGCGATCGTCCAGCAGGTTGGTCAATATTACGACATCGGCCATTTCGCCGAGCAGATTGATCGATTCGACCGCCCCCACGATAGCCCCCTGACGGTGCATTTCGCTGTCGAAAAATTCCTTCAGCATCGGCCAGATCTGCTCGGGCAGAACCTGTGTGCCGTCATGCTTGTGGCGCAGGGCATTGGCGAAATCGCTGCCATTTTCGAGATCGAAATGAATATGCTTGTCGCTGTCCAGCCATTGCTGGAACGGGACCACCATATGCAGCAGGACTTCGTCGCAGTCGCTGATGAGAAGCGGCTTTTTAGTCATGAAATTCTCCGGGGGAATTGAGATGATGCGCGGCGGCAGCCAGTTTGCCAGGCGCCACACCGATAGCCTCGGCGCAGGCCAGCAGATCGGGTTCGTGATTGGCGAGAAAGCCGAGCAGCGATGCCAGCATCGCGGGATCCTCGAGGCCGGATCTCAGCTCGCGCGGATCCAGCCCGGTCAGGGCAAGCAGTCGTTCGGCGCGTTCCTGATCCTGCAGCACCCAGCCAAGCGCCTGCAAGGCGATGATTTCGCAGTCCGGGCCTAGATTGGGATTTGTTTCCATTGCCGCTTTCGCCTAATGGTTCGGCGGCAAGTTTGAAAGGGCAAATCCGGTCGTGGCAAAAAGAGTATTGGTGGTTGAGGACAATGAACTGAACCTCAAGCTATTCTGCGATCTGCTGCGGGCGCATGGTTTTGTCGTGGAGCCGGTCAGCGATGGCCGCGAAGTGCTCGAAAAGGCACGCAGTTTCGTGCCCAATCTGATCGTCATGGATATCCAGCTGCCCCATGTCAGTGGGCTGGAACTGATCGAGCAGATCAAGAAAGACAGTCAGCTCAAGATCATTCCGATCATGGCCGTGACCGCTTATGCCGGCAAGGGGGACGAAGACCGGATATTGAGTGCCGGGGCAGAGGCTTATGTTTCAAAGCCGATATCGGTCGCGAAATTCATCGAATCGGTGCAGCAGGTGCTGCACCGCTAAAGCTTGGCCAAAAGCTGCTTATTTGATTTTGGCTTCTTTGAACTCGACATGCTTGCGGACGACCGGATCATATTTGCGCTGCACCATCTTTTCGGTGAGATTGCGCGGGTTCTTGCGGGTTACATAGAAGAAGCCCGTGTCCGCCGTGCTGACGAGTCTGATCTTTACATTGGCTGGTTTCGCCATGGTGCATTCCTTAAGGCCGAAGCTGAAATAAAAACAGCGACGCAATCGGGCGCCGCATTCGTTCGCCGCGCTAATGGTGAAAATCCCAGCGGATGTCAAGAAAAAGCCGCTGCGCGATGGCGGCCGTCGAACCCGGACGCATTTACCACTTCTTAACCATGTTTTTGCATGGTGGCATCGCAGCGGGAGGCACGTGCGATGAATCATGATCAGAATCTGTTTGTACAGACCGAAATGCGGAACCTTCTGGACAATTTGTCGGCGGAACTGGCTGGCCAGCATCCCCTCCAGTTTCTGGTGCGTCTCGATCATGTTCGGCAACGCGCAACCAGCCATCGTCTCACCGCTCTTCGCGATCTTGTCTGCGCGCTGGAAGGGGCGCTGCAACCGGCCATGCAGACGGGCGGAGGCACCACCATCGCGCGCACCTATCTCGAAGCGATGCACGCCGCGCTGGATTGTGGCGAGCTGAACTCGGCCATGACCGAAGCGCTGATGGCCAATGTTGCGCTCCGCCTCGGCGGACAGCCTTAGCCGGCCAGTCTGTGGATGCATTCCTTACATCGCTTTTTGCTCTGGCGGTCGCAGAATTTGGCGACCGGCCGCAGATCCTGTGCGCCGCTCTCGCGATGCGCTACGGTCGATTGTCGCCGATTGTCTGGGGCCTGGGGCTAGCCACGCTCTGCAATTGCGCGATTTCCGCGATGGCCGGTAATACTGTCCATCAGTGGATCAGCGAAGACGCCCTGCAGCTTTTCTATGCCTTGTCCCTGATTTTTGCCGGCGCCGGCATGGTGGCGTGGCGCCGACCCGTCGACTTGCTCGAAAAATGGCCGTTCGGGCCATTCTGGACGTCGTTTCTCGGCCTCTTCATCCTGCAATTTGGGGACAAGGGGCAGTTTATCCTGATGGCAACGGCCGCGCGGACCGGGATGGGGTCATTCGCCGCTGCCGGAGGATGGTTTGGCGTGATGATTGCCTGCCTGCCCGCCATCCTTTTCTACCGCCAACTGACGGATCATATCCCGATGGCGATCATTCGCAATGCAGGCGGCGCGGCCTTTCTCTTGATTGGTACAGTTGTCGCGCTTGGTGCCTGGGGGATTTTTTGATCCGTGCGTGGCAAGCCGGCGGCAGTCAGATCGATATTATCAATCTGAGACAGCAATTCTTCCCGCTGTATTATGCTGCCTTTCATCTGTATTTCTGCAGCATTGAATAGACAGGTTCCACAAGGAGAAAGACAATGACCACGGGCGACAATGCGAAGAAGGCGGTAGCCGAGGCGCTGAACGGGATTTTGGCGGACAGTTTCGCGCTTTACCTCAAGACCAAGAATTTCCACTGGCACGTTTCCGGGCCTCATTTCCGGGATTACCATCTGATGTTCGACGAGCATGCTGCGCAAATACTCGCAACTACCGATCTGATTGCGGAGCGGGTCCGCAAGAATGGCCATCGTACGCTGACTTCCATTGGCGATATCTCGAGCCGACAGACGATCGCCGACAATGACGATACCAAGGTGGCCGCCGCCGATATGCTGGGTGAATTGCGCGCGGACAACCAGAAGCTCGTGGAAAAGCTCCGCGAGGCGAAGGAATTGGCGGAAGAAGCGGGCGACAATGCGACCGATGGTCTGCTCGATGACTGGACCGATCAGGCCGAAGAACGCGCATGGTTTCTGCTGGAAATAGCCCAGAAAGACTAGGCAAAGGGCAAGCATTGCGCTTGCCAGCCGGATCAAATCGTAGCGCCGAATGAAGTTCCCGCCGCTGTGTTGCAAGCGCAACCGGCGGCGGAAGCGTTTTGTCCGAAATTGGACAAATCCTGTTGCCGAATCATCACAGACGAAACCAAATTATAACTTTTTCGCGAATGCTTTTCGCAGAAAACCGGAATTTTCTTATCCCTGTCTTTTATCCGGAAGAATTTTCGCTTTGATTCCGGTCCCAAAATCAAGCAACGTGTGGACGTGGGTCTATTCTGACTGGTTTTTACAGGGGTGATTACTTCCATGAACAACAATTTCGGACTTTCCAAACGATCGGTACTTCTGCGCACGGCAGCAGCAAGTGCAATTGCAACTCTGGCTCTTGCGACGCCGGCCCAGGCGATTGTGCCCAATGACAATTTTTCGCCTATGGATATTCTTGACGAAGATACCGGTGCGAATGGCGTTGGCATGTTTGCCCGCGGCGACGGTTTTGTCTGTTCCGGCACCCTGATCAACCCGCGTACCGTTTTGTTTGCAGCACACTGCGTGAATGACCGCCCTGAAAGCGATTATGGTACTGTCGTCAATACCGCCTGGTCATTTGATTTTGATGCTGTCCAGTTGCTGAACTTCATTCGCGATGAATTGGGCATTACAAACGGCACATTTGAACAATCGATCAATACCTTCCTGGTAAACCAGATTTATTATAACGCACAATCCACGGAACGGCCGGACGGCTTCGGCTTCCTGGAGGGCGACGTTGCTCTGGCCAGCCTTGCCACGCCCGCAGGCCAGATCCCCACGTGGGCCCTGCTATTTTCTCCGCTGCCCACGCCTGATTCGATCAGTGATGCAGACGGGACCGGCTATCATGTGAAAATCACCGGTTATGGCCGGACAGGCAGCGGAACAGCAGGCTCCAATGTTGGCATCGATTTCCGTCGTCGCGCAGCAGAAAACATGCTGGGTTCGCTTTCGTCTTTCAATTCCCGCGACGCGTGGCTTTTCGGGGATGATACAGGAACCCTGCCGCAGGTTTTGTACCGCATGGATTTTGATGATCCGAACAAGACCAATCCTTTTGATTTTAACCTGTACAAGGATGAACCTCGCGAGCGTGAAGGTACGACGGCAGGCGGCGATTCCGGCGGCCCGTTGATTCTTGATGCGGCAAATAACAGCCTGTCGACCGAAGATCTCCAGATCGCCGTATTGTCGGGCGGCTCGCGCTTCTTCGGCCCGCAAGTGTTCAGTTCCTATGGTACTGAAAGCTTCTATCAGCCGTTGTTCCTGTTTGCCGACTATATCGCGGCCAACAATCCTTACCGCTATGTCAGCGCGAAAGCGGGTGATGGCGCCTGGGAAGATGCAACGCACTGGCAGACTGACCTCGACCCTGCTTACCGGATCATTGATGCCGACGGAAATGTCGTAAACGGTTTCCCCGGCACCCAGTCGGCTGGTCGCTTTGGCGATAGCCCGGAATTTGGCCAGGTATGCTTCGATCCGGAAGGTGATAATCTGGGCGACGCCTGCTATGATTTCGCGACTGGCGAGGATGCACCGCCATCGCGTCCGGCACCAGCTCCTGCCCCGACCCCGACTCCTACTGCCGCTGGCGGCAGCAATCTGACTTCGGGCATTGGCATCGTCGAATTTGGCAATGCCTCCCAAGTGTCCGATCTGGCCGCTGGTGGTAACGCTGAGTCCGCAGAAACAGTCGCGCAAGTCGCGGCCAGCACCGCACCTGTAGCACCCGTCGAGGTTGCATCGGCTTCCTCTCCCGGGGCACGCGCAGGCATGATCCTGGGGGCAGAGCATCAGGCACAAGCCAATGGCGTGGAATTCGCTATCCAGGCTCCGCATAATGGTGTGGAATTGTCCGACGAAGAGGCCCAGGCTGATGGCGGACCTGACGGCTCTGCCGAGGAGTCGCAGGCTCCGGGTGATCCTCAGCCAGCATCGACGCTAGACAATGGATTGGCTGGCGCAACGGATTTTGTCCCGGACAATATCGATCCTACGATCAGTGCCGATCCCGCCGAACAGGTCAATGCACGCTATTTCGAAGTTACGCTGAATCAGGCTGGTACTACCACCTTGAGCAGCGATAGAACGATCGATCGGTTGAACGTCAGCGGGGCCGCTGGCCTGAACATTGCTGCAACCGGAAGCTTGACCTCTCTCATCGACGTCAATCAATCTGGCGGACGGGTTGCCGTTGACGGAACCCTGACCAGCGCTGGCGATTATTCGTTGTTCGCGGGTCTTTTGTCGGGCAGCGGCACGGTAAACACGCCATTCCTGACCAGCATCGCCGGGGTTATTGCGCCGGGCACGATGGGTACGATCGGTACGCTGACAATTGACGGAAACCTGATTCTGTCTTCGGGATCGACCTTGCTGATCGATATTGGCGCATCGAATAGCTCTGACAGTATTGCTGTCACGGGCGAAGCCAATCTTGGCGGCAATATCGGACTGGCACCCGTGGCCGGTTTCCAGACGACCACGCCAAGCGTCTATCGTATCTTGACTGCCGACGGCGGAGTGACCGATCAGTTTGCCGGTGTATCGAACTTGTCGGCAATCCTGTTGTCGAGCCTCAGCTATAGTGCAAACGCCGTCGATTTGACGGTTCGCGCTCAGAGCTACCGGAATGCGATAGATCAAACCAATGCCGTTCAGCTCAGCTATGCTGCCTTGATGGATCGCAATCGCGGCAACGCCTCTGTTGCCGATCTATTCTCGTTCCTGGATTTTGCAGACGCGGGAACCATTCAATCCACGTTTGATAGCTGGGCGCCGACCACGGAATCTGCCGTTCAGGGCATGGGCCGTGCTGCGCTGGGTCAGGTATCCACATTCCTGCAGAACAGGATGAGCCTGGCCGACCGCTCTTCCAATGGCGGAACGGTCGCTGTGATCGGTCGTCCGATGCAATTGGCGGCCGCGTCTCTCGGTGGGTTCGGCATGAATGGCGTCGGGGTCCTCAGCGCCGCAGCTGCTAGTGCGGATGATACCGAAGTCCGTTCCGGTGGCGTGAACGAAGATATGGCGATCTATCTGGCTGGCGGCTTCGTGAACGGTGATGCAGCTTCCATGCAACTCGCCACGCCCAGTGGCGATGGCGAAGATGAATTTGACGGCTTCTTCATCGCTGGTGGCATCGAATATTATCTCGATGAATCGTCTTTCATCGGCATCTCGGGTTACTATTCGGATGTCGATGCCACGGTAGTGCTGGGCAATTCGGCGCAATCGAAAGCGATCATGGGATCAATTTACGGCCGGAGCAAAACATTTGCAGATCTGGTGTTGGATGCCCGGATCACGCTTGGTACCTATAATGCCAAGACATTGCGCAATGTTGCGCTTGGTGCCCAGGCGTTCAACCTGACGACAGACGACGATAGCCTCGTGTTCGCTTCGGAAGTCGGTTTGTCCAAAGAGTTGGAACTGCTCAATGCTATAGTGGCTCCCGGCATTCGTGGCCGGGCGGCAAAGATCAACTTCAGCAATGTGAATGAACAGGGCGGTGGCCCCGCCTTGGCGATCATTCGTCCCGACTATAACAGCATTCAGGGACTGGCCGGAGTTGAGTTCAAATCGAAGCCGGGCAAGACATTGCAACTGCGTGCCTCGATGAATTATGTCCATGAATTCATGGACAACCCAAATACCTTCGGCGCAAATTTCGTCGGAGGAAATGGACTGCCCGCGCCGTTCGCGCTGGCCAGTTCGGACAGGAACTGGGGCGAAGTCGGTGTCGGCTTGCGCTATAATATGGGCAATGTCTCGTTCGACCTCTCCGCCGATTCGACGGTTGGCCGTTCGGACGTGTCCAGCCAGGTCTATTCGGGTGCGATCAGCTTCCGCTTCTAGTCCGGCAGCCGACGCGGAAAATAGAAAAGCCCGCCAGACATCCAGGTCTGGCGGGCTTTTCTATGTCCACGGCATAGGTCGTATATGGGCGGGCTCAGGACAAAGAAAAGGCGGGTCAAAGCCCGCCTTTTCTGGAATATATGATTGCTCGCAGCGACTATTTGGCGACCAGATTGACCGCCGCTGTCTTGCCGCGCTGATCGACTTCCAGCTCGAATTCCAGCTTGTCGCCTTCTTCCAGCCCGCGCATGCCCGCGCGTTCGACGGCGGAAATATGGACGAATGCGTCGGGCTGGCCGTCATCGCGCTGGATAAAGCCAAAGCCCTTGCTGCCGTTGAAGAATTTGACCGTACCCGTGGCCTTTTCGCCGGTCAGTTCCCGCCGAGGGGCACCGCCGCCGCCACGATCGTCGCGAGGAGCTCCGCCACTGGCCGGGACCTCGATAAGGTCGCCTTCGATCTGAATGTCGGAAGCCGACACCTTGCCGCCCCGGTCGACCAGTGAAAAGCGCAACGTCTGGCCTTCGGCGAGACCTTTCAGTCCCGCGCGTTCGACCTGACTGATATGGACGAAGACGTCTTCACCGCCTCCATCCTGCACGATGAAGCCAAAACCCTTTTGAGCATTGAAAAATTTGACTGTCCCCGTGCTTTCGCCGACGACCTGGTCCGGCATGCCGCCGCCTCGTCGAGGCGCGCCCGAGTCGCTGTCCGGTCGCGTATATCTTTCTACGGGGGGACCGTTATCACCTTGATATCCATCGAAGTTTTCGTCGCCGAAGCCATCGCGTTTGTCCCGGCCTCTGCCTCGCCGGTTTCTATCAAAACCCATTCTTAAATCGTCACTTTCAATTCGCCCTGTCCAGTATAGCAATGTCACAGCGGACGAATTCCGGAACATTGTTTCGCACGAATCCTAATCGCGTGCCTTGCAATCATACAGAAAAACAGACGAATAAGCGAATGAATTCGGCGAATGCTTGATCAGTTGGCTGATTTCGATGGCCAAACGGCCCTCATCAGAAAAGCCAGGTTTTCGGATCAGCGATAGGTTCGTGCTTTTGCGCTTTCAGCAGAGCCAGCACCGTACGGACCAGAACCCATACCGCCAGCGCAAACAGAATCGGAATGCCGATGAGGACGAACGAGAGAATGCCGCCGATGATGCCGACCACGAGTCCGATGACGAAAGTCATGATGTGAAATTGCAAATGGCTTTCTTCCCAGGTGCCCGCGACTTCCTCTTTCCAGACCAGCGCCAGAATGAAGCCTACCAGTCCGGTGATACCGACCACAAATCCGGCAATATAGAGGAGCGCCACAATGGTGGCCTTGTTGAGATCGAAACCGGGCGTTGCCGGATCGGGTGTTTTCTCTGTCATATCGTTCCATCCCTTTGTGCACCGCCATGGCGGTGCGAGAAGATGCTCAAACTAAACTTGCTGTTTGAGGCGGCCTGCGGCACATAGCATATCCAATGATGTGGTGCTGTCAATTTTCGCGGGCAGCATTCCGGCCAGGGTCCCAAACCACAGCCGGAAAGCTATGATGCCGATGCAACGGTTGCGAAAATGAAGTTGGCCCACCGATAATATAGACAGGCAAATAGTGATGGCAGTTTTTTTTCATGAGGAAGATATTCCCGAGGGCGCTCTGGCGGACGCAGCGGTCGCAGTGGATACGGAAACCATGGGGCTGCAAACGCATCGGGACCGCCTGTGCCTGTTGCAGATATCGGACGGCAACGGCGACGAGCATCTTGTCCGCTTTGGTCCCGAAAGCGACTATGCGGCGCCCAACCTGCGCGCCATCCTCTCCGACCGGAACCGTCTGAAACTCTATCATTTCGCGCGTTTTGATCTTGCCGCCATCGAACATTATATGGGTGTGATGGCAGAACCGGTTTTCTGCACGAAAATCGCGTCGCGGCTGATCCGCACCTACACGGACCGCCACGGACTGAAGGAACTGGTGCGCGAGCTTCTCGGTCAGGATATTTCGAAGCAGCAGCAATCCAGTGACTGGGGCAATCCGGAACTCAGCGAGGCGCAGCGCGAATATGCCGCATCGGACGTTCGCTTCCTGCACAGATTGAAGGATGAGCTGGAAATCCGGCTCGAACGGGAGGGCAGAACCGCTTTGGCCCAGGCCTGTTTCGATTTCCTGCCAGACCGGGCGCGGCTGGATCTGGCCGGCTGGCCGGAAACAGATATTTTTGCGCATGCCTGAGCATTCGGATATCTTGTCCGCTCTTCGTGATATTGATCGAGGGAACGCAGTCTAACCATGTCAACGGCCGCAAAGCTTATCCGGACCAAGCGCCAGGAATTCGCCGCTCCGAACGGCAAGCATGATCGCAATGTCCGATTGCTGCGATTCACCCTCCCGGTAGCGGTTGGCGTCTTGGGGTCGATGCTCGCCCTTGCTCCGTTCACCATGCGGGGCGAACTGAGCTTTGTGCTCGACAAGAACAGCGTCGATGTCGCGAAGGAACGGATGCGGGTTACCGAGGCGCTGTACCGCGGAGAAGACAGCGAAGGGCGACCATTTTCTCTGAAAGCGGGATCCGCCGTGCAAAAAAGCTCGAGTGAAGCCGTTGTTGAGTTGAAAGACCTCTCTGCCCGGATCTTGCTGAAAGACGGTCCCGCACAGATCCGTGCCAGCGCAGGCCGCTATGACATGGACCAGGAAAATGTCCAGGTGCCAGGCGCCGTTCAGGTCGAGGCCGCAAACGGATATCGGCTTTCTACCAGCAATGTTACCGTGGATCTCAAGCAGCGCACGCTGGAAAGCAACGGAACGGTGGAGGGACGGACCAATATCGGCACGTTCCGGGCGGATCGGCTCGAAGCCGATTTGGCTGGACGCACCGTCAGCCTGGATGGCAATGCGCGATTGCGGATTGAGCAAAATGGATTAAGAAGACCCTAGATGAAATTGAACCTCTTTCTTTTCCTGTCTGCTGGCAGCGCGCTCTTGGCCGCGTCGTTCCTGCTTCTCGTCGGTCCGGCTCCGGCCCAGGTCTTTGGCAGTCATGACAGCAACGCGCCGGTGAATTTCGATGCCGGTCGGATCGAGGTCCAGGATCGGGCCGATCGCGTCGTTCTGTCCGGCTCGGTTCGCGTCGAGCAGGCCGGACTGGTGCTCAATTCCGCGAGAATGACCGTCGCCTATCGCAACAGTGGCGGGATCGAGATTGACCGTATTGATGCCTCCGGCGGTGTGACGATTCGCAAGGCCGGTGACACGGCGTCCGGCAATGTCGCCATTTACGACCTCAATCGGCGGCTGATCACTCTGATCGGCAATGTAACGCTGACTCAGGGCACAAATCGTCTCTCCGGCGGTCGCCTGATTATCGATCTCGCATCGGGCCGATCGACGATCGACGGGCGTTCCGCCGGCGGCTCATCGGTCGGTAGCCCGGATTCCAGCGGGCGCGTGTCGGGCACATTCACCGTGCCCCAGCGGAAAGACTCAAATCCCGGTCAGTAGGGGCGAAATGCAGCTTCGTCATGGGACAGGAGAGATATGCTGTTTCCCGTTCAGGCAATGCTTGAATTGCGGTGATATGGGTCCATTTTCAATCTACCATGCACAAAGCTTGCCAATCTGGATCGGGATGGGGCATGCTGTTAACCAGCAGACCAGGCAGCCCATGCGAATGAGGACGAATGATGAACGATACAGCCGTTACTGATGCGCCGACCATGGCCGATCCGGGCGCCGCCATGGCCAGCGATGCCATGGAACATGGCCTGGCGGTGGTTTCCATTGCCAAGAGCTATGACAAGCGTTCGGTGCTGTCCGATGTGTCGCTCTCGGTCGGGCGCGGTGAAGTCGTGGGGCTGCTGGGTCCCAACGGTGCCGGGAAAACGACCTGCTTCTACTCCGTCATGGGTCTGGTCCGGCCGGATTCCGGCCGAATCATGCTTGATGGCGAGGATATTACCTCGCTCCCCATGTATCGGCGCGCGATCCTCGGGATCGGCTACCTCCCGCAGGAAACCTCGATTTTCCGCGGTATGACGGTCGAGCAGAATATCATGGCGGTTCTCGAGATGGTGGAACCCGATGCCCGGGCGAGAGAGGAATCGCTGGACCGGTTGCTCGATGAATTCGGACTGATGAAGTTGCGCAGTTCTCCGGCGATGGCGCTGTCCGGCGGCGAGCGCCGGCGTTGCGAGATCGCCCGTGCGCTCGCGGCAAGTCCGTCGATCGTGCTGCTCGACGAACCTTTTGCCGGCATCGATCCGCTGTCCATCGCCGACATTCGCGATCTGGTCTGCCAGCTGCGCGAGCGCGGCATCGGTGTCCTGATCACCGACCATAATGTCCGCGAAACGCTCGATATCGTGGACCGTGCCTGTATCATCTATGACGGTCAGGTCCTGTTCGCCGGCAGCCCGGAAGACCTGGTCGCCGACGCCAACGTCCGTCGGCTGTATCTGGGCGAAGGTTTCGCTTTATAGCCATGGCACTCGCGCCTCGCCTCGATTTGCGACAGAGCCAGTCGCTGGTGATGACGCCGCAACTGCAGCAGGCGATCAAGCTGCTGACCCTTTCCAATCTCGAGCTCGAGACCTTCATTTCCGACGAGGTCGAGAAAAATCCGCTGCTCGATACAGGAGAGCTCTCGACCGAAAGCGGTGACCCTGCTGGCGACGCGGACCGACGGGACGAGTCCGCTGCCCAGGGCAGTGACGAGATACTGTCTGCCGGACCATCGGAGTCCGAGGCCCCTCTGGATATGGAGGGGCATACGGACAGCTTCACCAACAACAGCCTCTCGGACAGTGATGGCCCGCTCGACGGGCAGCTGGGCCTCAATGGAGCCAGCTCCGGTTCGGGAGCGATCGGCGATTCTGCGGACTTCGAGAATATGCTGGCGGCGGAAATCACGCTGACGGACCATCTCATGGACCAGGCGGGCGCAATTCTCTCCGGCACTGACCTGTTCGTGGCCCAGCATATCATCGACCAGATCGACGAGTGCGGCTATCTGCAGGCCGATCTGCTGGAACTGGCCCAGCGCCTGAATGTCGGGCTGGTCGATATCAAGCGCATATTGGATGTTGTGCAGACGCTCGATCCGGTGGGGGTGGGGGCGAGGAACCTGGCAGAATGTCTGGCGCTGCAGGCCAAGGATGCCGACCGCTATGATCCGGCAATGGCGCGGCTGATCGACAATCTCGACCTGCTGGCGAAAGGGGCCTTGCCGCAACTCAAGCGGATTTGCGGTGTCGACGATGAAGACCTGATGGATATGATCAGCGAGTTGCGCAACTATGATCCGAAGCCGGGCTGCAAGATCGGTGGCGGCGAGGTCCAGTCCGTGGTGCCCGATGTCTTCGTTGCCGAACGCGCGGGCAAGTGGATCATCGAGGTGAACAGCGCCACCCTGCCGAAGGTTCTGGTCAACCGCAGCTATTATAGCGAGCTGAAGGACGGGGCGCAGGACAAGCAGTCCAAGGAATGGCTCAACGAGTGCCTCGCCGACGCCAACTGGCTGGTCAAGGCGCTGGACCAGCGGCAGCGCACGATCGTCAAGGTCGCGACCGAGATCGTCAAGCAGCAGGAAGAGTTTTTTCGCAAGGGCGTGGCCCATCTGCGGCCGCTGACGCTCAGGAATGTGGCCGAGAAGATCGAGATGCACGAGTCGACGGTCAGCCGGGTGACGGCGAACAAATATCTCTCCTGCTCGCGCGGGACGTTCGAGCTCAAATATTTCTTCACCAGCGGCATCCAGTCGTCGACCGGGGGCGAGGCGGCCTCGGCGGAAGCGGTCAAGAGCCATATCAAGTCGCTGATCGACAACGAGGACCCCAAGAAGATCCTGTCCGACGACAAGCTGGTCGCGCTGCTCAACGACAAGGGCTTCGACATTGCCCGGCGGACCGTGGCCAAATATCGCGAGGCTCTGGGCCTCGGCAGTTCGGTGCAGCGCCGCCGGCAGAAGGCGCTCGAGGGCAGAGCGGCCTAGATCGGCTTTCGCAGCACCGCGAATTCGAGTGCTTCGGTTTTCGGCAGCCCGAAGCGGGAATCTCCGTGCGGGAAAGGACGATGTTCGCCGGTCCTGACATAGCCGCGGCGCTCGTAATAGGCGATCAGCTCTGTCCGCTGCTTGATCACGGTCATTTCCATGACCTTGGAGCGCCAGTTTTCCCGAGCATAGGCTTCGCCATGGCTGAGCAGCACCTTTCCGAGACCGCCTGCCTGGAGCGCCGGATTAACGGTCAGCAGGCCCAGATAGGCGACGGCCCCGTCGACCCGCGACAGCTGCACACAGCCCTGCAATCGGCCAACGCTCTCGGCCAGCAGGATCCGCTGGTCCGGATGGGCGAGAATCGCGGCGAGCGATTGCGGATCGGTCCGCTGGCCGCCCAGCAGGTCCGCTTCGTGGGTCCAGCCGTGCCTGGCGCTGTCGCCCCGATAGGCGCTTTCGATCAGCGCGTGGAGCGGCTCGATATCGTCGGCCTGGGCGATCCGGATATTCATGCCAGCCGGATTCCGCGGGCTTCCAGGACCGTTCCGTCCCGGACCTGCCCGGTCACCACCACCCGCTTCCCGGCTTCGTCGACCGGCGTCCGCAGCAATTCCAGCCGATAGCGCTGGCCATCATCGCATTGCAGCAGGAAGCCGGCGGCATCGCGCTGCAGCAGGCCGGCATATTCCTGATCCTTTCGGTCATCTGTCCCCATCAGGCAGCGGCGAGCAGGGTCTCGCTGATCTCCCAGAGCCGCTCGGCATCCGCGTCATCGGCAATATGCGGTGCGCAATGCTGGAAGGGTGGCGAGTCCGGGCCGGCCAGCTGGGCGACATCGCAATCCTCGCAATAGACGCCGGGCATGGCATCGAGCAGCGGCGATGTCGCCGCCCACAGGGTCGTGGTGCAGCCCTGCGACGGCGTCTTGAAGATCTCGGCCACGGCCGGCGGTATCGTGCCGTCCGGGTTCAGCCAGCCCATTTCCACTTGCTCTTCCCTTGGCAAATGCCGCTGCAGGGGCGTGAAAATGCCGCCCGGATGAACCGAGAAGGCGCGACCGCCGAAACCCTGCATCCGCCGGCTCAGCGCATTGGCGAACAGCGCGTTGGCGCTCTTCGCCTGGGCATAGGCGACCCATTTCTGATATTCGCTCTGCTCGAACTGGATATCGTCCCACAAGATGCCGCCCCGCCGGTGGGCAATCGACGACAGCGCGACTACCCGGGGCGCTTCTGCCTTTTCCAGCAGCGGCAACAGCGCCCGCGTGAGCGCGAAATGGCCCATATGGTTGACGCCGAACTGGCTTTCCCAGCCGGGCCCGACGCGGGCCAGCGGGCAGGCCATGATCCCGGCATTGTTGATCAGCAGGTCGAGCGCGTCGATGCTGTCATAGACCGAGGAGGCGAAGGTGCGGACCGAATCGAGATCGGCGAGATCCATCTTGGCCGAAGAGATATCGCCCTCGATCGACGACAGATTTTCCTCCGCCTTGACCGGATCGCGCACCGGCACGATCACCGTGGCGCCGGCCCCGGCCAGCGCCCGGGTCGTTTCCAGCCCGATGCCCGAATAGCCGCCGGTGACGATCGCGGTCTTGCCGGTCAGGTCGATGCCGGCGAGGATTTCATGCGGCTCGCTCTTGGCGTGAAAGCCCGATCCGAGCGGTTTCTGGTCTGCTGCTGCCATGCTATTTGTCCTTTTCTCACCGTTAGCCCTGAGCTTGTCGAAGGGCGCCTATCGCCGAGAAGCGTGGTTCGACAGGCTCACCACTAACGGCAACAAAGCACCCTCATTGCTCCCAGACCAGTTCCTTCACCCTTCCGCCTTCACTCCCAGAATCTCTGCCGCCGACATATAGACATAGCCGAGATCCTCGGCGACCGCCTTGTAGGTGACATGGCCGTTCCAGACGTTGAGGCCCTCGGCCAGATGACGGTCGTCGCGCAGCGCGGCTTCCCAGCCCTTGTCGGCAATCGCCAGCGTGTGCGGCAGGGTCACATTGTTGAGCGCATAGGTCGAGGTGCGCGACACCGCGCCCGGCATGTTGGCGACGCAATAATGGACGATATCGTCGACGACATAGGTCGGATCTTCGTGGGTGGTCGCTTTCGAGGTTTCGAAACAGCCGCCCTGGTCGATTGCCACGTCGCACAATACCGATCCGGGCCGCATCGTGCTCAGCATGTCGCGGGTCACCAGCTTGGGTGCCTCGGCGCCGGGGATCAGCACCGCACCGATCACCAGGTCGGCCTCGGCGACGCATTCGGCGATATTGGCCTTGTTCGAGAAGCGGGTCTTGGCGCGGGTCTCGAAAAAGGTGCCGACCGATTCGAGCACGTCCGGGTTGCGGTCGAGGATCGTCACGTCGGCGCCGAGGCCGGAGGCCATTTGCGCGGCGTTGAAGCCGACGACACCGCCACCGATGATCGTGACCTTGCCGGGTGCCACGCCGGGGACGCCGCCGAGCAGGATGCCGCGGCCGCCGTGGGCTTTCTCCAGCGCGGTCGCGACGGCCTGGATCGACATGCGGCCGGCCACCTGGCTCATCGGCTTGAGCAGCGGCAGGCCACCGGTGCCGGTCACCGTCTCATAGGCAATGCAGATCGCTTTCGATTCGACCAGATCTCTGGTCTGCTCCGGATCGGGAGCAAGGTGGAGATAGGTGAACAGGATCTGGCCCTCGCGCAGCATCGCGCGTTCGACCGCCTGCGGTTCCTTGACCTTGACCACCATTTCGCATTGTTCGAAAATCTCGGCCGCGGTGGCGGCGATCGTCGCCCCGGCGGCGACATATTCGGCATCTTCCGCGCCGATGCCCAGCCCGGCACCGGTCTCGACCAGCACGTCATGGCCGTGCGCGATCAGCTCGCGGACCGATTCCGGAGTCAGGCCGACCCGATATTCGTGATTCTTGATTTCTCTCGGGGTACCAACGCGCATGGAGAAGCTCCTGTTCTGATGATTCTATCGGCGTTGCATTACCAGCAAATGACGGTCCGCGCGAGATGTTGTGTAATATAATTACGCTATTTTGAAACTTTCCTAATCGGCACCGGCACCGTACAAATATTGCCATAACCGCCATGGGCCGCGATATATTGCAACAGCGCCGGGCTGTAGCTGGCGAGATATTCATAACGCGGCTGCTCCGCCGGAGGCAATTCGCTGGCCGGCCGGATCGAGCCTATTTCGATATAGTCCGCCCTGTCGGCGTAGAATCCGCCCGGATCGGTGCCGAGCGGCAGATCCTGCAGATGATCGAGCCCGTCGATCACCCGCCCCACCATGCCGAATGTGGTGTCGAGGCTGCGCGCCGCCTCGCCGGTGATCACCGACAGTTCTGCGCCGCTGCCGGTGTCGGGTGGATCATAATGGGCGGGCGACAGCGCACCGCGACAGGTCAGCGGATAGGCCCGGCCCTGCTTGTCGCTGCCAACCGGCCAGCCGCCGCCGAAACCGACCCTGGCGCCATAGCTTTCATAGATGATCTTCATCAGCGGCTCGATCGCGGTGCCCTGATATTGATTGCTGTATTCGACGGCTGCCGCGAGCGCCGCCATATCGGTGTCGCGTTTCGCGCCGAGCGCAGCGTTATAATATTCGCTTTCCGGCACGGTTTCCAGACCCTTGGGCAGCGCCTTGGCATCGGGATTGCCGCCGAACTGGGTGACGAAATCCTTTGCCACGCGATAGATCTTGGTGCCGTCCCACCAGTGACTGCGGGCCAGCTTGCGGACATTGCGGACATGGCCACCGGACAGCTCGGCCGGCAGCAGCTGGATCACCGCCTGCCGTTTGCTGCCGTCGGCGGCGTCGGGCAGGGTCAGGATCAGCAGGTCGCCGACCGGGATCGGCAGCCAGTGCTCGGCCGGGGCGGCGGCGAGCACTTCGGCGGGGGTCGGTGCGGCTGGTTCTTCCTGCGCCCATGCCGGTGAAAAACAGGCGACGGCGAGAGCAAAAAAGGCGATGCGCATGGATCGAAACCGGTTTGTCATGCTGTTCTTTCCATGGTGAACTTTACAATCTTTACAGTGTTGAAGAAACGAAAGCCTGTTCCTGCAGAGGCGGTTTTGGTGCCCCGCCGCAGGGCGCGAGCGACGGAAGCTTCGGGGAAGCTTTCCAAAGCCGAGCGGCCCAGCCGAGTCCTGAGGGTGTGGTGAAAAGGCAATGGCGGGACAGTTCTGGACCCCGGCCTCCGCCGGGGAACAATCTTTGGGTCACACAGGGTCACACGGGTCACACCCCCTATTGCGGGAAGGAATTTGCTTCCGACAATGCTTGAAAACCGCCGGTGGGCGACTGCTGGAATCGAAGATATGAAGCGCCGGAGCATCGGATGAGATTAACCGAAGTAGCGGGATGTAGGAAAGGGAAAAGCGCGCCCCGCCGCAGGGCGGGGTCCAGAATGATCCTGATCTTGCCTCTGAAATCCGGCCGGCAGGACTCGCCTGGGCCCCGGCGTGCGCCGGGGAACATTCACTCCCCGCTCACCCTTCGTACCGGCACCGGGATATTGCAGATATCGGCGCCACCGGCGGGCACGATGAAGAACGGATCGCGGCGATTGGCCCGGGCATCGGCATATTTGGCGAAGGTTTCCCCTTCGGTGGAGAGATATTCGAAGCGCGGCTGGTCCGCTGTCGGCAACGCGCTGGCCAGCCGGATTGCTGTGATCGGTACGCGCTTGCTTGCGTCCTCGTAGAAGCCCAGCTGCCCCTTGCCGCGCGGCAGGCTGGAGAGATGCTCGATTCCCTCGATGACCCGCCCGACCACGGCGATATTGCGATCGAGATGGCGCGGCGCATGGCCGATCACGGTGTAAAGTTCCGCGCCGCTGCCGGTGTCCGGGGAATAGTTGCGGCCTACGCCGACCGCGCCGTAGCAGTGGACGGGAAACAGTTGTTCATCGGATGCAATCGCAGTCGGCCAACCCCAATAGAATTGCACAAGTTCCGCGTATGAATCACGATCTCCCCAAGTTGGAACGGGCGTTGGGTTCGCCATTGCATCAGTCGCTCCGATTGCAGCTTCCATAGCTGCCATCGCTGAATCTTCAGCCGAAACTGAGCCGGGTTCCTGTTGATCGCCGAGCACGAATTCCGAAAACCCATCCATTGAGATCACATACTCACTCTCCGGTACCGTCTCCAGCCCCTCCGGCAAGGCCTTCTGCTCGGTCTCGCCCGATTCCGGATTGTCGTAACCGGCATCCCCCCATTGCACGACATAATTGTCCTGCACCCGGTTGATGCTGGTGCCGTCCCACCAGTGCGCCTCTGCCAGCTTGCGGATATTGCGGATCCAGCCCTGCGAGAAAGGCGGTGGCATCAGCTGGATGACCACGCGGCGGGGATTGCCGTCTGCATCGGGGGCAAGGTCCATGATCAGCAGGTCGCTGGGCGCGATCTTCACCCAGTCGCTGGCCGGGGCCGCCTCGACGATCGCGCTGGGGCTGGGATATTCGGGTTTCTCGGTTTCCTGGGCGGCAAGCGG
>CAXIBD010000017.1:0-46502 GCA_964022135.1 uncultured Sphingomonadales bacterium
GGTTCCACTGGTGGTGGCGCGTTGATCATGGGAGCGGACTTTCCTTGAGGAAGACTGGGATGAGTGGTGCAACCTTAAAATTTCATGGCGCGGCGGGAACCGTTACCGGATCCTGCTTTGAGATAAGGGGTGCGGGCAAAACCATATTGGTCGACTGTGGCCTGTTCCAGGGCACCCGTTCGCTCGAGGCCCTGAATCACGAAGAGTTGCCGTTTGACCCGAAAAAAATTGATGCCGTGCTCCTCACCCACGCCCATCTCGATCACAGTGGCAGGCTGCCCTATCTCTATGCCAGCGGGTACAAGGCCGAGACCTATTGCACCGTACCAACCGCCGATATCATCAAGCCGCTTTTGCAGGACGCGGCAAAGTTGCAGGCAGCTGATGTCGAACGCCGGAACCGCCGCGCCGATCGGGCGGGATTGCGACCATTCACCCCGCTATATGACAGCAAGGATATCGCGAAGCTGCACAAGCACGTCCGGACGGTGGCCTATTGCGAGGAAGTGTCTCTGGGCAATGGCGTCTCGTTTCGTTTCTGGGATGCGCGGCATATTGTCGGATCGGCATCAGTCGAAGTCACAATCGCTGGCCAGCGGCTGCTGTTCTCGGGCGATGTCGGGCCCGGCCGGGCGATCAACTGCACCGCTTCCGACCTCGGCGGCTACGATCACATCATTTGCGAATCCACTTATGGTGATCGGGATCGCGATCTCGTGCTGGTCAGCGAGCGCCGCGAGACCCTGGCGCGGCATGTCGAGGATGTGATGGCGGCCGGCGGCAACGTGCTGATCCCCGCCTTCGCGGTCGAACGCACGCAATCGATACTCGAAGATTTCGATGCGCTGTTTGCATCCAAACGCCTCGCCCCGGTGAATGTATTTCTGGATTCTCCACTGGCCCAGAAAGTGACCATGGCAGTGATGCGCTATCGGGACAGCGGAAGCGATATGCTGAAGCGGACCAACATCCGGTTCACACAGAATACCGCAGAATCCAAGAAGCTGAATCGCATGACCGGAATTGTGATCATTGCGGGATCCGGCATGTGCGAGGGTGGTCGGATCAGGCATCATCTGATCCACAATCTGCCGAACCGGCAATCGAGATTATTGTTGTCCGGTTATCAGGTGGCCGGAACATTGGGATCGGTTCTCCGGGACGGGGCAAAGCGGGTCCGCATTTCCGGCCTGGACGTCGTCGTGAAGGCGGAGGTTGATACTCTTGAAGGCTATTCCAACCATGCAGACCGTAGCGGACTGGTGGAATGGATCAGAGACCGCGCGGCGGTCAGAGGCTCTATATTCCTGGCTCATGGTGAACAGAAAGCGCTTTCCGGTCTTGCCGAGACCTTGGCGACCATTGCAGATTTACCCGCCACCATCATTCCCGCCCTCGAAGAAACCTGGGCCCTGCACCCTGGCAAAGCGGCTTCGCTGTTCACTGCTGGCCGCCCGGATGCCAGCGACTTGACGGCTTCGCGCGACTGGATTTCCGACCTAGCCATGTTGCGAGAAGAAATAGAAGATAAGCTGGCCAGACAGGCATCCAATGAGGATCGGGAGAAGATGCTGGGCGCGCTTAAACGCGCACTGGAAAGCGCGCACTGAACGGTTCGCATGCGATCTCCAGGAAAATGCCGATCACCCCTCAACCAGCAAGCCGCCGGGCGTTGAACAGCAAGAGTTGCGGGCCATATGACCGGTCCCTGCAGGGGGGATGGGGCGGAGAACCGGCGCCATATGGCCCGCTATCAGGCAAGCTGAATCAGCTGGCGTTGATTGGAATTTTTCTTTCTTTCTGAAGAGCTTCTGCGCTTTTTGGGATATGAATGGTCAACAACCCGTCCTTGGTTTCGGCATTTATCTTTTCGTGGTTGATACCGTTTGGCAATTTTATCGCCCGTTCAAAGCTGCCGTAGTGCCGCTCGGAAAACATGAAGCTTTCCCCCTCTTCCTCATGGCTTTCCGACTTTTCCCCGGATATCCGCAGTATGCCATCCGACAGTTTTATCTCGATATCGTCACTGCTCATACCGGGAACTTCGGCAACCAGTTCATAGGCATCCTTCTTGTCACGCAATTCGACAACCGGCGATGCATTGTCGTGGAATTTCTGCATCCACCGGGACCCAAAAGCATTGCCAGGCGTGTCGTCGAACATCCGGTCGAACTCGTCGCGCAATCGCGAAAATGGTGCCAGTACGTCGCCCGCAATCACGGGGCCGAACGACCGCCTTGGCGATGTGGTTTCAACAGGAACATTGGTCTTTTTCTTGCTCATCACTATTTCCTCAGCTTGAGTTCCGAATCATATTCCCCCAAGCTCGGAAGGATAGGAGCTGCACTTTCGCCCATGAATCAGTGGTGTTCCCTAAGCAGAAATACCTATCCTCCGAGATAAGCCGGCCCGGATGCTTTCCGGCACCTTGATGTCTCCCGCTCCACAGCTTTCCCGGGAAAACGACCATCCCCACAATGATTTTAACTAAGGGCGCTAATAGAGATCAGCCTCTTCAAAATCCGCCTCCAGCTCGCGCAACAGGGCCGGGTTGGATATCCACTTGCCCAGCACTTTTCGTGGTGCTGCAGTCTCCGGAAAACCTGATCGTTTCGCCAGCATCCGCCAGGCCCGCCGGGCCTCGTCTTTTTCATTAAGACTTGCCGAGGCCAATATATAACTTATCTCCAGCCCCACAGCGGCACCGGGAACAAAATCCATATATTTAGCCGATAATTCCTGCGCGGCCTTGGCATCGCCGCGCCGCAGTTTTTGCATCGCGACGGTGGCGGCGATGTCGAGATCCGCATTGGCATCCATTTCCAGGGCTCTGGTCACATAGGCTTCACCTTCCGGAAGCTTGCAGGCCAGCATATATATGCCCAGATATCCCATGATCCGGGAATTCAAAGGATTCAGGCCGACAGCCCGTTTACCCCAGGAAACGCCTCTGCGGCAATCTCCTTCAAAAAATGCACTTTGGGCCACCGCGAATGTTGCGGACGCGCTATCATTATCCAGCTTCGCAGCCCGCAAGGCAAACTCTTTGCCCGCGAGGGCATTTTTTTCTTCAACATCAAATGTTTCTGCAACATTTTTCGCGATCGCCAGCATACTCATCAAATAGGCATCATTGGGAAACTTGCGGGCAGAGGAATCCATACATTCCAAAACCGGCTCCAGATCAGCGGAATCGTGAAACCGCATATATTGATGGAACTGCAGCAGACACGGATAGCCGGGTGTAAAGTCGCCGCGATATTTGGACAGTTCGTTCTGGGCAATTTTCCCGTAGGAGCCGGAGATTTCGATGACGGCCTTGTCGAGATCAGCCTCCCGCGCTTTGGTCGTCATCTCGATTCTGCCTGACCAGATTATTTCCCTGCTGTCAGCATCAACGAGCCGCAGGTGAATCCGATCGGCGGTGTCGTTCAATATCGAAGTCTCGAGCACATATTGCGACTGGTTTCCCGGTGCTGCATCTTCATCAAAAACGCGCAACTGATCGAATTTCTCAAGCGCACCGATCAGATAACTTTGCGTCATTTCAATTTTTGTTCGCGATGACGAACTGTTGATACCTTCAGCGGCCTTCACGATGACGGAAGGATAAGTGATTGTCGTTGCCGCCTCGGTCTCGGTACCTGGCAGATAGAATAAGGCTGCGATGGCAAGCAACACCAAGGCAAAAAGGACCGCCAGCAGATAGCGGCGACCGATTGGCTTGGAATTCCCAGCGGATTCGTTGCCTGGCTGATCGGTGTTGGCTGTCAGCCCGCTTGATTCTGCGTCCGGCAAAACGGATTCAACGGTCGCTGTTTCGCGGTCGCCTCCCGCATCGTTCGTGCCGAGGATGATCTCATAATGCTGATAAGGTATAAAAAGCCGGCTTTCGCTTTTCTCTCGCAAATAAAAATGGTCGAGCATGCGCCGCAGCCGCCCGATCTGGACTCTTGGATAACTGTCAATTTGCGTATCAAAACTGTCATCGCGGCCAAGCCCCTCGACCGCGATGGCATAGGCCGTCAAAGGCTTCGTTTCGTCCGACAACTTATGGTCAACCAGAAATCTGAGAAGTTTGCTCATAGTCGGGGAGCGCGCAAATTCGGTACTGCAAAGCAGCCGATCGCGTTCCAAACAATATTGAAGCTTTTGTGCTTCAGTCAGAATTGTCAAATTCCCCTCATGGATACGGTTGCCCGCGCATGCTACGTTTTCTCAGCAGGCGTCGCAAACGAATCCGACCAACCCGCAACCTCGGACAGGGTTGCCTGACAGTGGAGATGATTTTCCGAGATCACCCGAATTTTCGATCCTCGGGCTTGCTCAGATCGACAACGCAGCCAAAAATTCCCAGAACGTCGCCATCCCCCCCGATTTGGCAGGTGCCGCGGGCCAGAACGGGAAGTTCTTTGTCGTTGTCGGTCAGAATCCGCGCGCGAAATTCAAAGTCCTCACCCTCCTCCAGTGCGCGCGTGACCGCCGTTTCCACCGTCGCACGGTCATCCGGGTGATAATAGTGAAGCGCGTTTTCCAGCGTAGGATGGCCGAGTGAATGTCGGCGCTCATGCATGTCGAAAACATAGTCTGACCATTTTACCCAATTGGTTTTCGCATCGAGATGCCAGGATCCAAAACGGCCCACATCCTCCGAAATTTCAAGTGTTAACTGGCACCGACTAAGCTCAAGCCTCACGGCCCGTAATTCTGTCTGCAGATTTCTAAGTTTAAAAGCCAGATATCCAGCTCCCCCTAAAAGCAGAAACACGACTAGATAAGGTATAGAATCCAATAGCATGACAACCTGTACCTCCCTGTTTTCCGCTAGGATCTGACGTCCTATAAGATTGATGCCTGATATAATTCTAATATGATGCGAAAATAGTAGCAAATTAATACCATAATACCCATTAATTTTTTACGTTAACACTGGTGATTATTTCGGCACCTATACAAAGAGGCGGTTGCGTCGCCAGACCATAGATATTTGTCCAGAGAGCGCGAGATGGCGACCATTCGATAGTCCGGATTTGCGGCGGATTGGTCCGCCGCTAGCTGGTGAACAAACTGGTTCGATCGGCCACCCGCATGACATCATCAAGCAGCGCTGGGCTCGATATCCATCGACTGAGCACCTCCCGCGGCGGTGTTGCCTCAGTCAAGCCGTAGCGTTCCGCAAGCTTTTTCCACGCCCGCCGGGCCTCCTTCCGGTCTTTTAGCATCGCGGACGACAGAATATAGGTCAGCTCAAGCGCAGGCTCGTTCCTGAGGGACGATGCCATATATCTGGCTGACAATTCCCGGGCCGAGACAGCATCGCCGCGTTTGAGCATTTGAAACGCCACTGCTCCGGCAATCGTCAGATCGACATTGGGATCGAACTCGAGAGCGCGAACCGCATAACTTTCGCCTTCCGGCCAGTCGCAGGCAATCATGTAGAGTCCGAGATATCCCGATATTCTGGAATTCAGTGGATTGAGTGCAACGGCTTTCTTGCCCCAGGCGATGCCGGTTGCACAATCTCCCGCAAAGAACGCGGACTGGGAAATAGCAAAATTGGCCGCTGCGCTATTGTGATCAATCGCCTCCGCTTTCCGCGCGAGAAGCATTCCGAGCCCTTTGGGCGCAAATTCAGGCTCGGATTTCTCTACCATGTTTCGTGCAAAAGCTGCAACACTCAACAGATAGGCATCCTGCGGGAAGCGCTCGATCGATTTGCGCATACAGTTGCGCAGTGGTTTTACTTTCTCCTGTTCCCGGTAACGGACATACAGATCAAACTGCAGCAGGCAGGGATATCCGACAGAAAAATTATTCTCCATCGTCGACATTTCCGATTGGGCTATTTCGCCATAATTGCCCACCAGCAAAACGATGGCCTTGTCCAGTTCCAGCTTCCATGCGTCTTCACTGGTTGTATCAATTTCTTTCGACCACAAAATCTCCCCACTATCGCGATTCAGGAGGCGCAACTCGGCCTCGTCGGCCGCGGAATTCAGAAAGCGCAACTTGATTAGATAGGCGGATCTTGCCGATCGACCGGCCTTGGCATCAAAGACCCGAATCGCGCTAAAGCCTTTCAGCCCGCGGACAAGATGATTGCCGATGGATTCGGAAAGTTCATTTTCGCGCCCGCCGGCTGCAGCTGTCGGCAAATCCAGCGCCACGCTGGGGTAGGAAATTTCATTGCCGTCCCGGCCGGCATCCGGATTCGGCCAAAGAAGATAGGCCGCAGCGCCTGCCAGAACGACCAGGATCAGCCCCGCCAGAACCCCTCCAAATCGTCGGGGCGCAACCTGCTGATCACCGCTGTACTGCGCAGCCGGTTTTGAATTTTCCGGCGGTCCGCCAGATTCTTCCAGGACACCGGAGGCATCAGATTGTCCAATCAGGTCCTGATCGACCCCCGGACTGTGCGTATTGGGTTCCAATAGGATTGCGTAGTTATTTGGGGCGATGGTCAGTCGATTTTCGCCACCCTTGCGCAAATAGAAATTGTCCAGCATGCGCCGCAGACGACCCATCTGGACTCGCGGATAGCTGTCGGTCTGGGTATCAAAATCTGCGTCGCGACCGAACGCCTCTGTCGCGATAATGTAGCTTTTCAGTGGAACGCTGTTGCCAGACAATTTGTAATCCACCAGGAATCGCAACAGCTTGCACATGCTGGGAGAACGAGCAAATTCGGGGTCGCTCAACAACCGATCGCGTTCCAGACACAATTGCAGTGCGGTTGCATCATCCATCTGTTGGCGGTTGTCCTTCTCCGTATCGTTCCTTGCTGGCCTTAGGTTCCCACTCAAAATCACCGTATGGAAGTCACATTATTGTAACATTTTTCAGGATTAGCAAATGATTAGATCGGCCAAATATGGATGACCGATGGATTTCCGGGCGTAATCGTGCGTCTGGGCTGGCAATTTCACCGCGATTTCAGTCCTGACGCAATCGGCCCAGACGATCGGTTCGCTGACGATGAGTATCATGGCCGGTGCTACGTTGAAGCTTCAGATATGGGATCACGCGCTTCCCGGTCTCGTCTGCTTGATACAGCTTGATACAAGAGCGTTCGCCGGGATTGCTTGTGGCAGACCCGATTCCCCTTTTTCCGGGATTCAGAAAATGATCAGATTCGCCCGATCGAGGCGATGGCCAACGGTGTTCCCGTGGAAGCAGGGCTCATCAACACCATTGCTGGAGGCACGGACAAATCATCCGCGGGGGGAAACCCCCTGTTCTGCCAGCTTGCCGGATTACCCCGGAACTGATCTGCTCCCGCCAATCGGCAAACCGGTCAAGCCACCTTTTTTCTGGCGGCGGCCCGTTCTTCCGCAAATGCGCTCAGGACAATAGCGCCTATCGAGAGCTCGACATTGTCCGCATTTCTGATGCTCACCCGATAGAAAAATTTCGAGGTGGCTTTGAACTGGGTCAACGCTTCGGTTGCAGTGTCCATCGTATCGATCAATATCTCCTTCCCGAGGTCATCATGTCCGATAACCTGGAAAGGACGGCAATTTATCGCTTGATCATCTGCTCCGGAATCCTCGTTGAGGACCGCCAGTTCGTTGGAGTCAATTCGGGCTGATCGATAGAAGGTGGACAGCCATACCATCAGATCATCAAGCGGAAGCCTGTGCGAGAATGCTATTCCGACCCGGTTTCCGGATTGCCACCGCACGGTTCCGTTGATGTCGAGCAGATCCGGTACGGAAAGTCGAAGCTTTTTACCGATCTCGAAGGTAAAATCGGTGGCGACACAGATGCCAGCGGGGGAGATATCACGGATATCTGCATGAATCAGACGGGATCCCAGATAAAGGTTGATCGGATGCTTCATCTCGATACGCGGCAGACGCGAAACCCGCCCGTTTCTAGCATCACAAGGTTTGGCGAGCACTTTTGATATATCGATGGGTGAGAAAAACTCGACGCCGGCCAACGCCTTTTTACGCCACCGGACCGTTCCGGACAGTTCCTGATCCTCTGTCAAAAGTGCGGAGACAGTGTCTCCCAGTTCAAAATTCGGATGCACTTCCACCATCATACCTGTCGCCGAGAGGTTTTTGATGAAACCCCAGCCTTCGCCGGATTTGGTCTTGATCTTGGCAAGTCGCAGCATGGCGATATGCCGGTCTTGCCTGCGGCGATCTTCATCACCTTGCACATCGTCCATTGCCGCAGCGGCTGAAGCACCAGATTCGATCATATTTATCATCTATTTGACCTTCATTCTGTCGTGTAAGGAAAATCGTCCATGGTCGCCGGGCGCCGCTGCCAAGGCGTCGCGCGTCAGAAATCTGACGGCACTCGGATTTGGAAGGCTGTTAAAAGCCGATGGCAAATCGCCTTTTTCGGCAAATGCCGGGAGGGGAACGGCAATCAGCATGGACGCAATCAGGCAGGGAATGACGCCGGGGCGTGACGCAGGCCGACGGGTGCATCCGGATTCCGGAGCCGCAGAGGCCAGATTTTTCGAATTGAGCGTCGGCATCATATTTATCCTGCTGGAACTTATTGTCTGCACTGCAGATTTAAAATTGGGCCCTCATATCCTTTTGTCATTGCATTTCGACCAGGCGGAGTTCGCAAGATGCGCCGGGAACTTGTGGGTTTTCCGCGCCCAGAAGGGATTGGCAACTGCGAATGCTGGTACTGCGCAACAGCGTAATCTCTGAACCGTGTGCGTTGACTCCCGCCTGCACCGTAGCATCCATCGTAAAAGGTTTGACCACTCGCGCACTTGCAACTGCAGTGGCGCGAGCATTTGGCGTCCGTGCGGTTGTACCTGTCGCGAACGCTTCCGACTTCAGCGCAGGCAAAATACCGATGATCATGACACTGAGAATGGATAATGGCGCCATGCTGGAATAGAGAACCGACCGAAAATGATCGGCTTTCCTGTTCAACGATGCAAAACCAACTGACTGCATAACGCGTCCTACAACTAAATCACAAGCAAGGAACTTATGCCCTCTGTCCGGAGATGGAGCGGACGGAAGGTCCATCCGCTCCATCGGGAACAGTTGGCACGATATCGACCAGAATATCGCGCCAATGCAGGGGCAATTGTGGTGCGTAATTGGGTTACCACAGGCAAAAGCCAAATTGCCCCACTTGCCCATCGTTTGTGCCGCAGTTTCACGACATTAGGCAGTTAGATACGGCTAATGTAACAGGATGTTACGGTTGCAAATATTTAACTCCATGTTTAATAAGGATTTTAAAATCAGGGTAAGGATGATGGATCGAGGGCTTTAATAGTTTCGAAATAATAGTTAACAAAATCCTCGCGATTTTTTACCCTCGTAATAGGCAGTTGAAGGGCAGCAAGGCGGATTTTCGAACGCTGCGGTTTGAAGGATCGCGACGATGAAAATATTACAACATTAACGGCATTTTGGAAAGCCGATTAAGCGCCTCAGCAACATAACCGCCAGCCGGTCCTGCAACAGCCAAAATGCCGTCGCTATATGCCTAATAGCGTTCCGGCGGAACGCTTAACCGGCCGCCCGGGACTCGGATCGATGCCCGACGATCCCCGTCAGTATTGATTCCGCGAAGCCATGCAACGTATCGTCGCGCGCCCCCATGATGACGATCCTGTCGCCAGGCCTAGCCAGCTCTAATATTCGTTCACCACATTGCTCTCTGGCCGCAATATGCTCGGCTTGTCCGCCGGCTGCGGTTATGGCTTCGACGATCGAATCACTGCCGTGAGAACGATCGACGGTACCGCCAAAATAGACCGGATCGCACAGGATGACTCGATCATCCTTGCCCAGATTCTCGACAAAAACAGTGGCGAGCTCTGCACCCATTTTCTTTATTGGCCCAAATCCATGTGGCTGGAAAAACGCGATCACCCGACCCGGGAAGGATTTGAGAGTCCGCAGTGTCGCGGCAATCTTGTCCGGATTGTGACCGAAATCATCAATCACCGTGATCTCATCGGCGGTTCCGACTATATCAAAACGGCGGGCGAGGCCGCGAAACGACGCAATCGCAGAGATTGCCGTCTCGATCGGCACCCCGATGGCACAGCTCCCGGCAATGGCGGCCAGTGCGTTGGCAATATTGTGCCGGCCCGGCACCTGCAACGAAACAGGAAAGCTCCCCTCCCCCCTGCGCAGCGTGAATTTGCTCCCCAGGGGCAGTTCCTCGACTTGCAGGGCGCGATAGTCAGCACCGCCGGAAAATCCAAAGCTGCTGGTGTTCGAGAGATTCAGAATCTCCACAAGTGCAAGCGATTCCGCATCGTCATGATTCCAGATGGCATGGCCTGATGCCGCAACAAAATCTCCAAATAACATTCTCAGTTCGGCAAGGCTCTTGTGGTCGAGGCTGACATTGTTGAGTACCGCAATCTCAGGATTGAACAGGGCGATGGAGCCGTCGCTTTCGTCCACTTCACTCACGATCAATTCGCCGGCGCCCACGCGGGAGCTGGCAAACGGCGCATCTGCATCAGCGAAGTTCTTCATCACTGCGCCATTCATTATCGTGGGGTCGCGATCAGCCGCCGTCAGGATCCATCCGATCATCCCGGTAACCGTCGATTTCCCGCTGGTCCCCCCCACTGCAATGCTGCGCCGCGCAGCGTTGAAATGCTCGGCCAGTAGCTCGGCCCGGGTCATTCGCCGGCAACCCAGCGCGATGGCCTTCGCAACATCTGGCACCGAATCTTCGATAGCCGCCGACGCGATCAATATCTGGCTGCTGTCAACGAGACCGCTTCCATCCTGTTGAAACAGACCGATTCCCCGATCCTGCAACCATTGGAACTTGTCTGCCAGTCGCCCTTGATCCAGCGCTCGATCCGAACCCGCAACCCGTGCCCCGGCCGCCTTTACGATCATCGCCAGTGGCAACATGCCGGACCCGCCGATCCCGCAAAAATAATAGGATTTGTCTTCACTCATTTTTTCGCGCTATTGCTTCTCTATCTGTTTGGCAATGGCGCAAGGAACAATTTCCATCTCACCACCAGTCCGTATCGGTATCTGCGCGCCATCGACTCCGTTTTCGCGGGAAGCAGCTGATCGCGTCCTTGCGCTCGCCGCCCAAACCCATCCCCGTGCCGAGCTGATTTTCGACGAGCAATGTTTTTTTGTCGACGGCCATTTCGCCGGCAGCGACAGGGACCGCACAGACAGTTTCGTCGCGCTGGCCAACGACCCGAGCATAGACGCCATATGGTTCGCGCGTGGCGGCTATGGGGCCGCACGGATGGCGGAATCGGCCATCGGACAGCTGAATAAGTGGTCCAGGGACAAATTATATCTTGGATATAGCGACGCGGGAAATCTGCTCGGTGCACTTTATCGTGCAGACATTGGTGAGGTTGCGCATGGCCCGATGCCCTCCGATATCGGCAGGGAGGGAGGCGAGCAGGCTGTCCGTCGTGCTCTTGACTGGATCGTGCACCGGGAAAAGTCTGCTCTGGAGCCGGGGCTGGCCAGAGGAAAGAAATATGCCGCATTCAATCTGATGACCCTGTCGATGATGACCGGAACAAGACTGATGCCGGATCTGCGCGACCATATTCTCATTATTGAAGAGATATCCGAATATCTCTATGCTTTTGACCGTGCCATGTTCCATCTGTCCAGCAATCTTGCCGCCCACGGTCTGGCCGGCATAAAATTGGGCAATGTCGGCGATATCCCTGAAAATGATCGCCCGTTCGGTGAAGGTCCGAACGAAATTATCAGGCGATGGTGCCAGAAAAGCAATATCCCATATCTGGGACGAGCGGCCATCGGACATGATGTGGACAATCGAATTGTACCATTTGGGCCGTCGAAAAACTGATTCCTATCTGGAACGCCATATATAACCTATCAACAATAAATCCGACTCGTTTGCGGTCCGGTTAATCGCAAACTTGACCTGTGACGACCAACAAGCCACAAGCCGCAAAATTCTGCATTTTAAGATATCCAATGTTCGAGGGAATTGAATGAAACTTGCAATGATAGGTTCCGGCTACGTCGGTCTCGTTTCTGGCGCCTGTTTCGCTGATTTTGGCCATGAAGTGGTTTGCGTCGACAAGGACGCGAAAAAAATCGATGATCTCAACAATAATATCATGCCGATATACGAACCGGGACTGGCCAATTTGGTCAAGCGCAATGTTGATGGGGAACGCCTGTCCTTTTCGACCGATCTGGCCTCTTCCATCAAGGACTGTGATGCGATTTTTATCGCGGTTGGAACCCCGTCGCGGCGGGGCGACGGCCATGCAGATCTGAGCTACGTCTATGCGGCCAGCGAAGAAATCGCGGACTCCATAGTCAAGCGGACTGTCGTCATCACCAAGTCGACGGTGCCGGTCGGAACCGGAGACGAGGTGGAGCATATCCTCGAAAAGAAACAGCCGCGAGATCGGTTTGCCGTGGTCTCAAACCCCGAATTTTTGCGCGAGGGAGCGGCCATTCGCGACTTCAAGCGCCCCGATCGTATTGTCATCGGAACCGAGGATGATTGGGCCAAGGATGTGATGGCCGAAATTTATCGCCCGTTGTTTCTCAATGAATCACCAATATTGTTTACGGGTCGGCGCACGGCGGAATTGACCAAATACGCTGCCAACGCGTTTCTTGCGACGAAAATAACCTTCATAAATGAAATTGCGGATCTGTGTGAAAAAGTGGGAGCCGATGTCCAGGAGGTCTCCCGGGGGATTGGACTTGATAACCGGATCGGGTCCAAATTTCTTCACGCTGGCCCCGGCTATGGCGGCAGCTGTTTTCCCAAGGATACGCTGGCACTGATGAAGACGGCTCAGGACAATGACAGCCCAGTTCGTATTGTCGAGGCCGTCGTGCAAGTGAACGACCAGCGCAAGCGCGCCATGGGCCGCAAGGTCATTCACGCTTTAGATGGGGAAGTGCGAGGTAAAAAGGTGGCTTTGCTTGGCCTGACCTTCAAGCCGAATACCGACGACATGCGAGACGCGCCGTCGATCGCCATCGCCCAGACTTTGATTGACGCAGGCGCGGAAGTGACGGCTTACGATCCGGAAGGCATGAAATTGGCGCAGCAAATCATGCCAGACGTCGCAATGGCCGATAGCAGCTACAACGCGGCGATAGATGCGGACGCGGTGGTTATCGTGACCGAATGGGACGCGTTCCGGGCTTTGGACTTGAACAAGCTCGCCGATGTCATGAAAGGCAATGTGCTGGTCGACTTGCGGAACATTTACAATCCGGCAGAAGTTGCGCAAACCAATTTGAAATATTCCGGCGTTGGTCGAACGTAACGTGCAATAGCGGCAATCAATGAAATTGAAAAAGAAACTCATCGAAAAACCTTGGGGCAAAGATTTTCTGCCCGATATTTTTGATGGTGGTAGCGGCAAGAGAGTCGGTGAGATCTGGTTTGAAGCTCCGGATGGGGTGACGCCGCAACTCATGACCAAATATCTTTTCACCAGTGAAAAGCTTTCCATTCAAGTTCATCCCAATGATCGGCAGGCACGAAGGATAGGATTTGCGCACGGCAAGGAAGAATGTTGGCTTATCCTTGATGCAGAGCCCAATTCTGTGTTGGGTCTCGGTCTTAAGGAAAAGGTCAGCGCCACAAAGTTGAAAACTGCTGCAATTTTGGGGGAAATCGAGGGTCTGATAGATTGGAAACCGGTGAAGGCAGGCGATTTTTTCTTTGTGCCGGCCGGAACAATACATTCCATTGGCCCCGGCGTCTCGCTGCTCGAAGTTCAGCAGAACGTGGATATTACCTACCGCATTTACGACTATGGACGGCCGCGGGAGCTCCACCTGGAGGAAGCGATCGCGGTGGCAAAGCTGGCAAGCTACGACATGAAGAATTTTTCTGAGGTGCCGGCTGATAGGTCGGCGAGCCTCTTTGTTGGCGCCCCATTTTCGCTGTTCCAGATCGTAGGGACAGATGATGAGCCGATTTCAAATATTGCAAGCAAGGAATGGCAGGTCATCCCCCTCGAAGGTTCGGTCACCGTCCGCGGAAAATCGATCAAGGCAGGCGAGTGCGGGATCTGTCCCAGATTTTCCGATATAGATCTGTCAAAGAACGGCAAGTCGCTTATCGCTTGCACATGAAATGAGATCCTGACCATGGCACAGACAATCCAGATCACACCAGTGATCTTGTCCGGAGGCTCCGGAACGCGACTATGGCCGCTTTCAACCCCAACAAAGCCCAAACAGTTTCTCAATCTGCTTGGGCCGCTAAGCATGTTCCAGCTCACCATAGAGCGCTGTGCCGACGAGGCGCTGTTCAGGAAGCCGCTGATCGTGGGTTCTGCCAGCCATCTCGATTTGATGCGGGATCAGATGCAGGAAGTGGGTGCAACGGCCGGCGCAATCATCCTCGAACCCTGTGTGCGCAATACTGCTCCTGCAATAGCGCTAGCCGCGCTAGCCGTCGAAAACCCGAACGATCTGATGCTGATAATGCCCAGCGATCATATGATCAAAAATATACCGGCATTTCAAAAGGCCGTGCGGGCATCTATCCCTGTGGCAGAATCCGGCTGGCTGGTGACGTTCGGGATCGAACCCACCGGACCTGCCACAGGATATGGCTATATTCAGCAGGGCGATGCGATTGATGGCAGCACCCAGAGCTTTTCCGCAAAAAGATTTGTCGAGAAACCGACCGAGGAAAATGCCCGGAATATGCTGGGGGAAGGCGGATACCATTGGAATGCTGGAATTTTTCTCTTTCGGGCTGACACCTATCTGGAAGCATTGGAAGAATATTCCCCCGAAATACTCGCCGCATGCCGGGCGGCAATGAACGAGAAGCGGATGGAAAAAGACCTGTGTTTTCCGGATTCGGCCATTTTTTCATCGGCGCCGTCAGATTCAATCGACTATGCGATAATGGAGCGAGCAGAGAAAGTCGCCGTCACTCCCGTCAATCCTGGCTGGTCGGATGTGGGGAGCTGGGATTCCCTGTTCGATATGTGCGACAAGGACGGGCAATCCAACGCCATATTTGGCACGGCCTTGACTATTGGTTCAACCGAAAACCTGATCCACAGCGAGGGAGTTGAAATTGCGACATATGGCGTTGCAAATCTGATCATCGTCGCTCACGACAACAAGGTCATGATTTTGCCACGCGGGCAATCGCAGAATGTCAAAAAGATCGTGCAGAAACTTGAAGGCGAAGATTAGGTTCTCTGCCCTTTCCAACCTCTGGATACATGTGCAGATTGGCTCACCCGCTATCGCTCAAGCAGGCGAACGCCTGATCATCGAAAAGAGCAGCAGGATGAGAACAATTGCGATGGGATACGGATAGAATAAAATTCCGTCGACTAAAGAATATGCCAGCATCGAAATCAATCCCATAGCTGAAATAATTTGCACATAGCGATGGCCTTGGCTTTGCCAAATTGCCTTATACACAGCATAGCCCAGCAGAATGATAAATAAAATTCCGCCGACCAGCCCCCAGTCAAAGACGTACTGCAAGAGGCTATTGTGCGGGTGCTTATAAACTCCGCCAGCCATTTCGCTTACGAATTGATACTGATGGCTTCCGTAACCGAACAGCGGCTTGATCTTGATCAATTCGACGGCCTCAATCCAGAAGTCGGTTCTACCCGATGAAAAGGCGCCAACGTCACTGTCGCTAGACCAAAGTCTTTGCAGTGCTCCAAAACTGAAACCTTTGGGAATGGGTATAATGATCGAAATGAGTGCCGCAATCCCCGTTGCAGAACCAGCCCTCCACAGGAATCGAGCCGACCTAAACTCAAAATAGCGAAGAGCGCAAAATGCAAATCCGACCAGCAACCCAAAAACCGGCCCTCTCGAACCCAACCATAACATGATCGCAATGTTAATTATCAGAAGAACCAGATGGGTTGTCGTGAATTTTGATGGCTTTCCGGCCAGATGAGCCAATCCCAATGCAATAGCTGGCGCAAAAAAATAGCCGGTATGTCTGAGATTGGTGAAACCGGGAAGATTGATACTCCAGTTAAATCCGCTATCCAGACCTATCGAGAAAACAAAGATAGCTATAAAGATACCAGTAGCCGCTGATGCAAAGCACAACGTTAATGCGAACATCTGTGCGACTTCAACTTCTCGAGCGTTCGAGGTGTAAAATAGATGTACAGCAGCAGTAAAAAACAGGACATGTACAACCCAGAACCCAGCTCCTCGAACTGCCAGCGCAGGAATCGCTTCTGCCATAAGCGTTGAGAAAAAGAGTGCCGCTATCCAAAGTAGAATGGCGAATTTCAGCAAAGGTGGCAGACTTTGAAGTAGCTTGGAGATATTCAGGCCATTTATGACGGCATAAACAAATATACCGATTTCCAGATATAGCGTTGGGGTCCAAAAAATGCGCATGTACAACTGCCAGTCTGAAAAATTTTCACTACTGGACGTAAGAACAAAAACATGAAGTAAAGGAATACAGGCAAAAAGGAGAACCCAGTATTGGCGAAACAAACCTGCAATCGGTACCGTTTTGCCCGAGAAACCTTGTCGTAGATCTTGTATTCCCATGCGCAATTGCTCCATAACACGCCATTGCAGGCTTGGCATGTTGAAAAACGGTTAAACGCATCATGGTTAACAATCGATAAAGAGGTTTGGATTTTAGGCACCAGTTTCGCTCACCGACGATTTAAAGTAATGAATCTTGCAGCGGCTTGCCGGTAGATTGGAAAAAGACATAGGATTCGATTATGCTCAGCCCCGCCTCCCGCCCCCGTCGCTCCTGCCTGTACATGCCCGCGTCCAACAAGCGCGCGCTGGAAAAGGCGAAAAGCCTGCCCGCCGACACGATCATCTTCGATCTGGAAGATGCCGTGGCGCCCGACGCCAAGGAGGAAGCCCGGCAAAATGCCTGCGCTGCCCTGCAATCCGGAGATTACGGCGAACGCGAACTGGTCGTGCGCATCAACGCCATGGACACCCCCTGGTTTGCTCATGACCTCAAACAGGCCTGCCTGGCCGGGGCCGATGCCGTGCTGGTGCCGAAAATATTGAGCGCGGATGATATCATCCAGATCACCGATTTTATGGAAGACCTGGATGTGAGTCTGGAAAGCCGGCTCTGGGCCATGATCGAAATGCCCGAGGCGATTCTGAAGCTTGCCGAAATTGCCGCTCTGGGCGTCCAGGAGCGGCTCACAACTTTCGTCATGGGTTTCAACGACCTGGCAAAGGAAATGCGGGCGGAACATGATCGCGCGATCTTTGGACCGGTTATGACACAGGCGGTAATCGCGGCACGCGCCTACGGTCTCAATATCCTGGACAGCGTCTACAATGATTTTAATGACCCGGAAGGCCTCGCTGCCGAATGCAGCGAAGCGAAAAAGCTCGGATTTGACGGCAAGACGCTCATCCATCCGATGCAGATCGAGACGGCGAACCGGATATTTGCCCCCGGTGCCGATGAAATCGCAACGGCCGAGGCAATCATCGCGGCCTTTGCCAATCCGATCAACGCCGGCAAGGGCGTGATCGTTGTCGATGGCAAAATGACCGAATTGCTGCACCTCAAGCAGGCCAAGCAGCTGGTCGCCAGGGCGCGGGCGATCGGGTCTTTGACCGAATAGCGGGTTCACCCTCGACAATCCGCCAAAAACCAGTTTAAGTGGTCAATTGAAATGTTAATTTGACGGGCGGTTAACGCCCACTCTCGGGAGAGCGATTATGGAAGCATTGGAAGCTGCCGCTGGCGAAGTCAGCAAAGACGAAATCATGAAGCTGTTTCAGGCGCAGCGCGACGCCTTTCATGCCGAATTGCCGGTCAGCCATGACGCCCGCATGGACCGGATCAACCGCACCGCCCAGATGATCATCGATCACCAGGATGCGCTGTGCGAGGCGGTCTCCAGTGATTTCGGCCATCGCAGCAGCGTCCAGACGGTGATGACCGACCTGATGTCCGTCGTCGGTCATGCCAAGGATCACAAGAAGCATCTCAGGAAGTGGATGCGACCCGAAAAGCGCAAGATGGACTTTCCCTTGGGCCTGTTGGGTGCCAGCGGCCAGGTAGAATATCAGCCCAAGGGTGTGGTTGGCGTGATCGCGCCATGGAATTTTCCGATCAATCTCGCCTTTGATCCGGCGATCGGTGCCTTTGGTGCCGGCAACCGGGTGATGATCAAATTTTCCGAATTCTGCCCCGCGACCGGAAAGCTCGTCAAGAAGCTGGTCGCCGAATATTTTGCGCCGGAAGAAATGACCGTCATCACCGGCGGTCCGGAAACCGGCAAGTCCTTCTCTGAAATCCCCTGGGATCACCTGATCTTCACCGGCGGCGGCGGCATTGCCAAGCATGTGATGGCCGCGGCAGCCCAGAACCTGACCCCGGTCACGCTCGAGCTGGGCGGCAAGTCGCCGACCATCGTCGGACCCGATGCCGACGTCCAGAAGGCGACCCAGCGGATTGCCATGGGCAAGATGATGAACGCCGGCCAGATATGTCTGGCACCCGATTATCTGCTGGTCCCGCACGACAAGGAAGAGGCGGTTGTCGAGGGCATCAAGTCGAATGTGGCCGAGCAATATCCCACCTTGATCGCCAATGACGACTATACATCGGTGATCAACGGACGGCACAAGGAGCGGCTGCAGGGGTTGATCGACGACGCGCTGGCAAAGGGCGCGAAACAGACCATCGTCAATCCGGGCGACGAGGATTTCTCCAACACCAACAGCAACAAGATGCCGCTGACCCTGCTGCAGGACGTCAGCGACGACATGCGGGTGATGCAGGAAGAGATTTTCGGCCCGATCCTGCCGGTCAAGACCTACCGCAATCTCGACGAAGTCATCGACTATGTGAACGATCATGACCGGCCGCTCGGACTCTATTATTTCGGCGACACCGAGAGCGACAAGCGCAAGATACTGGACAAGACCATATCCGGCGGCGTGACGGTCAATGACGTGATCTTCCATATCGCGCAGCATGACCTGCCCTTCGGCGGCGTTGGCCCCTCCGGCATGGGCGCCTATACCGGGCATGACGGCTTCAAGGAATTCAGCCATGCCAAGGCGGTTTATCGTCAGCCGAAAATCAACATTGCCAAAATTGCTGGTTTCCTTCCGCCTTACGGGGCGACTACGGAAAAGACCATGAAGCAGCAGATGAAACTCTAACGTCAGGCAATTATGGCAGATTTTCCGCTAGCGGGGCTCAGGGTCCTCGATTTTTCGCGCGTTGTCGCAGGCCCCTATGCCACGCGCATGCTGTCCGACCTCGGTGCGGAAGTGCTCAAGGTCGAACCCCCGGAAGGCGATGTCACGCGCAAGCTGGCCAAGCGCGAAAGCGGCGTTAGCGGCAATTATCTGCAACTCAATATCGGCAAGCGGAATATCTGCGTTGACCTGAAGGCAGAGGGCGCGCGCGAGCTGATCCACAGGCTGGCGGCCGAGGCGGATATCGTGGTTGAAAATTTCCGTCCGGGCGTGATGGACAAATTTGGCGTTGGCTGGAATGACCTGTCAGAGGTCAACCCGCGGCTCATCATGCTCTCGATATCGGGTTACGGCCAGAACGGCCCCGAACGGCACCGGGCGGCCTATGCGCCGGTGCTGCATGCGGAAAGCGGGCTGATCGCCCGGCAGGCCGAGATGAGCGGCGGGCGCCCGACCGATATCCAGTTCGCGATGGCCGACAGCTACAGTTCGCTGCACGGGGTGATCGCGATCCTCGCCGCCCTGCGCACGCTGGACCAGAGCGGCGAAGGCCAGCATATCGATCTGGCGATGCTGAATGTGCTGCACTCGGCCGATGACTATGCCCATTTTGCGCTCGACGACATCTGGCCCAAGGCACCGGAAACCCTGGTTTGGGAAGCGCCTGAGGATCGGCAGATATTGATCACCGGTGACATGAAATGGCTGTGGATCATGTTCTCCACAAAAGATGGCCTGCAAGATCCCACGCCGGAAGGCGCCGATATCCCGACCAAGGTGCGCTTGCGTCAAGAAGCCATGGAACAGCATATTATAGCGCACGAGAGCTTCGACGCGCTGACCGCGACGCTGGACCGGCTCAACCTCGCCTGGGGCGAAGTCCATCCGTTCGGGCCGGATATCTACGAACAGACCAGCATCAAGGCGCTCGGCACAATCGTCGATGTCACCGACGACGAAGGCAACGACCGGCGCACCGTGCAATCGCCCTATCGTTTCTCCAAATCAAAGAGCGGGATTGATAGCGACGCCAAAACCGCAAAACGCGGCGAACATAATGTCGCCGCGCTTCGGGATTGGCTGGATATGGACGATAGCGAGATCAGCGCGCTTGCAGAAAGCAAGGCGCTGATCTCGGAATAGCCTAGGCGTCTGCGTTGCGCGCCTGACGGCGTTTGAACGATTTGGCGCCATTGTTCCAATGCTTCGGTCCGTCGCTCTTGGCGCCGGCACCGGCGCTGGAACCCGGGCCGCCGCGTCCGGAACCACCGCCACCAGGACGGCCCTTGCGGGCGCTGTGCTTGTTCTTCGGTGCTCCACCGCGGGTTGGCGTCGCGCCATATTTTTTCGGCTTCTGGCCATAGATACGCGAAGCGACTTCCTCGCGAGGCGGTTCGTCATAGCCTTGCGGCAATGGCACCACGTCGGGTGAAACACCGGTCAGCTTGACCACATCCCGCAGAAACTGGCGCTCGTCGGGCGCGACCAGCGAGTAGGAAATCCCGCTTGCTCCTGCCCGCGCCGTCCGGCCGATACGGTGAACATATTGTTCGGACACATTCGGCATGTCGAAGTTGATGACGTGGGAAATGCCGTCAACATCGATGCCGCGCGCCGCGATATCGGTGGCGACTAGAATGTTGATCTTGCCCGACTTGAAGTCCCCCAGAGCGCGCTCGCGCTGCGGCTGGCTCTTGTTGCCGTGGATCGCGGCGGAATGGATACCGACCGCCATCAGGTTCTTCACAACCTTGTCGGCGCCATGCTTGGTCTGGGTAAAGACCAGCATATGGTCAGGATTTTCGTTGTTGATGAAATCCTTGAGCAGACGCTGCTTGTCGTCCTGGTTGATATAGGTGACCTTCTGGTCCACTCGCTCGGCGGTCGTCGACTGCGGGGCAACCGATACCTGGACCGGATTGGTCAGGAACTGGTCGGCCAGCTGCGAGATCGTCTTCGGCATGGTTGCCGAGAAGAACAGGCTCTGCCGCTGCTTCGGAAGCATCGGCACGATCTTCTTGAGCGGAACGATAAAGCCGAGGTCGAGCATCTGGTCGGCTTCGTCGAGTACAAGGATTTCAACCTTGGACAGCGTCAGATAGCGCTGGTCGATCAGGTCGAGCAGGCGGCCCGGTGTTGCCACCAGCACGTCGACGCCGCGTTCGAGGATGCGCTTCTGCCGGTTGATCGGCACGCCGCCAAAGGCGGAGGTCACGAACAGGCCGAGACCCTTCGAATAGCCGGTCATGCTGTCGGCGATCTGCCGAGCGAGTTCCCGGGTCGGCGCAAGCACCAGCATCCGGCACTCGTAGCGGCCGGCGCGGCGCTTGTCGTTCAGCAGGTGATGGATCGACGGCAGCGAGAAGGCTGCAGTCTTGCCGGTACCGGTTTGCGCGATGCCGAGAATGTCCTTGCCTTCGAGCGCTGGCGGGATCGCCTGCTGCTGGATCGGCGAAGGCGTGGTGTAACCGCCTTCGGCCACGCGTTTTTGGATAGCTTCCGCGAGAGCGAAATCAGAAAAATTAGACAATTGTAATACCTTAAAAATAAGCAGCCAGTGGGCGCGGCACGAGGATTAGTCGCGCGCGCGTTCGCCGTCGGTTAAGACGACCCGCGTGATCAGGCTGCCGGAAAGAAAGAAGCAATGAAGGCGATAGGTTCGAGATGATCTTGTCATCTCTCACGCAGAACTCTCGCCAGACGGTCAATTTATATCGCCGCGCTTGCTGCAATGCAACATAGGGGGTTTTGATCCCAAGTCAAGCGCTACTATGGTGCGGCCGTATCGCGATGCTGATTTCCGGTCGATCCATGTTCGTCGGGCTCGGTCGATCCGGTATCGATATGGGCCTCCCATCGAAAAGCAGACCCCTGAATTTCGTTCAACTTGGACAACAAGTTGGTGGTGGGCAATCCCCAGGGTGAAAAAACCTCTGATGACTGCTGCATAGCTATTGGTTTAGCAGAATTTAATCTTTCTTGTTTAGCCAGACATTTTTCCAGCGGTGCAAAAATGAACATGGAACGTGCGACGACAAAGCCGAAAATTGCGGTGGTCATTCCTTGCTTTCGCGTGCGCAACCAGATCCTGTCTGTCCTGGAGGCTATCGGCCCCGAAATTTCAGCGATTTACGTTGTTGATGATAAATGTCCCGACCAAAGCGGTGATCTTGTTTTGCAGGAAAGCCGCGACCCGAGGGTCAAGGTATCAATCCACGAAAAGAATAAAGGCGTGGGTGGTGCCGTGATGACAGGATATCAGGCTGCGCTCGGTGATGGCGCTGATATTGTGGTCAAAGTTGACGGCGATGGCCAGATGGACCCTTCCCTTATTGCCGACCTGATCTATCCGATCGTAACCGGCCGAGCCGATTATACGAAGGGCAACCGGTTTTATTCCGTCTATTATGTAAGGGACATGCCGCGCATGCGACTGCTCGGCAATGCTGCCTTGTCGTTTATGACGAAGATTTCGAGCGGCTATTGGAGCATTTTTGATCCGACCAACGGTTTTACGGCCATTCACCGGACAGCCTTATCCCGGCTCGAGCTTCGCAATATCTCCGAGCGATATTTTTTCGAGTCCGACATGCTCATCAACCTTGGCAATATCCGGGCTGTAGTAAGCGATGTCCCGATGGAAGCCAAATATGAGGAGGAAGAGAGCAACCTCAAGATACGCGACGTTGTCGGACAGTTTTTTACCTCCAACATCCGGGAGACGACCAAGCGGGTGCTCTACAGCTATTTCATGCGAGATTTCAGCCTCGCATCCGCGCAGCTGGTAACAGGTATATTGTTCCTGCTCTTCGGCATCCTGTTTGGAACCTATAACTGGTATCTTTCGATGAGCATGGGGAATACCGCGACAACGGGTACCGTGATGATCGCGACCTTGCCGATCATATTGGGGTTTCAGCTGGTGCTAGCCTTTCTGGGCTTTGACATGGGCAATGAACCGAAAGCCGTGTTGCATGAACCGCGCAGGCGAAGAAGCGATCATCTGGATTCCGCCATCTCGGGTGCCGCCAGCAAGGAAGCCGCAAATGGCGTCCTTCATCAGTGATGCATAGGCATTTTTCACGGATTTTGCGCGCAGGAAACAGTTTGTCCGCGCAAGCCATAAGATATCTGATCGCTGGCGGCCTTGTTTTTGCGTTTGATTTCGGCGTGTTCACCGGCTTGTTGCTGATCAATGCCCATTGGCTGTTCGCCGCCAATATCGTCGGAAAAATCGCCGGCGCGCTTTTTGGCTTTTTCCTGCATCGGCATTTCACTTTTTCGTGGCAGAAGCGCCAGTCCGTAGTCACGCAATTCATATCCTATGGCGCGGTGCTTTTGCTCAATCTGATTATTTCATCGGGGCTGGTTTATCTCTTCGTAATATCGATGAATATCGAAGCAATTATCGGCAGACTCTTGTCTGACATCGTCACCATTGTGCTGGCCTTCCTATTGAGCCGCAATCTGGTTTTCAGCAGGGATGCACAAGATGCAAAATAGTCTGCGACATATCCTGGAGCGTCGGCCCGGTGCTATTGTTCTGGCCACCCTGTTTCTGGCTCTTACAGCCTGGGCCTGGGTCGGGTTTCTCGGATCGGATGATGTTACCTACGCGACCGGAGCTTATGGCTGGATAGAGCAATTTCCCTTTGTTGGCGGCCATGGAACCATCCGCTATCCGATCACCATTCCTATGGCACTCTCGTTCCTGACTTTTGGTCACAATGAATATGCCATGGTTCTGCCCAGCTATCTGGCCCTGGTGGCACTGCTGTTCTGCATTTGGCGATCCATCGTTCATATTTCCGGGGTTTTCCCGGCAAACCTGAGCTTGCTGTTTCTCGTCACCTTGCCGTTAGTCGTGGTCCAGGCGACGATAGCCAGCGTCGACATGGTCGAAGCATTTTTTCTGTTCGCATCGATGATATTCTATTGGCGCTATGCGCGTGGCGAAGGAAAGATGCGGGACTTGCTGTTTTCCGGAATGCTGGCCGGCCTCGCCTTTCTCACTCGCGAAACAGCAATTTTCATTGCTGTATTTTATGCCATTCTCTTCCTGCGCGGCTATAAATTTAGCCGCTTGCGTTATCTGACGATTGCAGCCGGATTTTTGATGATATGGGCACTTGAAATTGCATATCTGTGGATAATGACGGGCGATCCGCTGTTTCGGTTCAATATTTCGATGCATCATGATGCCACGATTGACCGGAGTGTCGATCTGGCGGGCAATCTAATAATTCACCCTGCCATTGACCCGCTTCTGGTGCTGCTGTTCAATCAGGAATTCATGATGCTTTTCTGGATTGGCTTGCCGCTGGCATTATGGTTCTGTTTCTCGGGCCCTGATACTGTTTTGCGCCGTTTTGCACGGATCATCATGTTGTTCGGAACAAGCTGGTTCATTTGCGTCGGTGCCGCTGTGACATTGCTGCCGCTCAACCCGCGTTATTTTCTGATCACAGCCGTGGCCGTAGCGACCGTCTCGGGATTGGGCGTACACAAGCTTTGGATCACCCTGGGGCGAGAGCGAACGGCGATTGCAGTGCTGCTACTCATGCTATCGACAAATCTACTGGGCATTTTTGTGGAGAACAGACAGCCCGTCTTTGGAGAACGGCAGTTGGCCCAAATCGCCGCACGGAATCCTGATGTCATTTATACGGATCCCATGACGCGCTACCGCGCTGACATGCTTTTGAAATGGGAAAACAAGCAAGCCGCGGTTCTCGGCAAGATACCGCCTTCTGGCGCCTTATTTTTTTACAATCCGGAGAAGGTCGAGAGCAGCAATCGTTTCATGGACACTGAAATGCAGTCCTCGTTGATGCCAAAGCCCGAGTGGAAGATGGTAGAAACTGCTGAACCATCGCCCGAGCTGATCGTGTCATTGACGGAAAAGATTGGAGCGAACCGTTTCATTCCGTCAAGCATATGGCAAAAATTGCGCCACCGGCACAAGCCAGTGGTTCTCTATCGAATTCCTGGCCGGAGCTTCCCAAGGGCCGAGGCGCTGTCAAACAATCTCGAGAATTCGGATGCCCAGATTGGGCAATGACGGTCCCTCAAACATCTCGAGCAATATGAAAGCTCGCAGCGCGCCTTTGGCTTGGCAGGGTCAAGCTGAGGGCGCCCAGCTGGTCGTAATTGAATCGGAATGATCAAAGCCGGCAGAGATACCGGGACCGTTCCCACTTGATGCAGGAAGCAGACTGTTTACAGTGCCAATTTTCGACCGTCTCGCAAATGGCGAGGCGCTTGCTCCCTCAGGATGGATGATATCATGCGCACCTTACTCCTCTCGACCTTAGCCTCGACCGCACTGACCCTCGCCCCTGCCCATGCGCAGGAGGCAGTGACGCCAGACAAACCGGTGCTGGATATCGGCGGCGGCGGTCGTCCGGTTGGGGAACCATGGTCGCGCAGCCCGGTCCATGCCCAGCACGGCATGGCCGCGACAGCCCATCCGCTGGCCAGCCAGGTTGCCATCGATATCTTGAAAAAAGGCGGCACGGCGGTTGACGCCGCGATCGCGGCCAACGCCGCCCTTGGCCTTATGGAACCAACCGGCAACGGCATCGGCGGCGACCTGTTCGCGATCATCTGGGACCCGAAGACGCAGAAGCTCTATGGCCTGAACGGCTCCGGCAAGAGCCCGATGGGGACCAGCTACAAGCAGTTTATCAAACAGCTCAAGGGCAGCAAGACGATCCCGCCCTTCGGCCCGATGCCGGTCACCGTCCCCGGTACGGTGGACGCCTGGTTTGAAATGCATGACCGGTTCGGCAAGCTCAGCATGGCCGACATTCTTGCGCCCACGATTGCCTATGCCAGGGAAGGCCATCCAATTGCCCCCGTGATCGGCTACTATCTGAAGAGCAATCTCAGCCGGTTCGAACAGAGCCAGGACATGATTGGTGAATTCGACAATGCCCGGAACACCTATTTCAAGAACGGCGCTCCCAAGGCCGGAGAGATTTTCAAGAACCCGGACCTTGCCAATACGCTCAGCAAGATTGCCGAAGGTGGCCGCGATGCCTTTTACAAGGGCGATATTGCACGCACCATCGACGCCTATTTCAAGCGGATCGGCGGCAATCTGCGCTACGAGGATTTTGCCGCGCACGACAGCAAATGGGTCGAGCCGGGCTGCGTGGTCTATCGCAACGGCTATGAACTGTGCGAATTGCCGCCCAACTCGCAGGGTTTTGCGGCGCTGCAGATGGCGAATATCCTCAAGAATGTGGATCTGACGCAATGGCCGCGCGGCAGTGCCGAGGTGCTGCACTATATTACTGAAGCGAAACGGCTGGCGTTCGAGGATGTCGCCCGTTTCTACGCCGACCCCGACGTCTCCCCTGCCCCGCTCGACTGGCTGCTGTCGGATGCCTATGGCAAGCAGCGCTTTGACCTGATCGATCCGGCGAAAGCGACCCCTGCCTTCGGACCGGGCGAGCCCAAGCTGGAAGGCGAAGGCGACACCACCTATCTTACCGTCGCCGACAAGGACGGCATGATGGTTTCGCTGATCCAGTCCAACTATCGCGGCATGGGCAGCGGCCTGGTCGCCGACGGCCTCGGCTTCATGTTCCAGGATCGCGGAGAGCTCTATTCGCTCGATGCCAAGCATCCCAATGCCTATGCGCCCGGCAAGCGCCCGTTCCAGACGATCATTCCTGCCTTCATGAAGAAGGACGGCAAGCCCTATATGTCCTTCGGGCTGATGGGCGGAGGCATGCAGCCGCAGGGCCATGTCCAGGTGATGATCAATCTGGTCGACTATGGCATGAACCTGCAGGAAGCCGGCGACGCCGCCCGGCTGAACCATGACGGCGGTCGCCAGCCGACCGACGATCTGGCCGGAACCGGAGCCGATCTGCTGGGTATACTGAATGTCGAGCCCGGGATTCCGGCCGAAACGGTCGAGCGCCTCAAGGCTATGGGCCACAAGGTCGAAGTGGTGAGCAACGGCGCAATGTTTGGTGGCTACGAAGCGATCATCCGGGATCCGGACACCGGCGTTTACACCGGCGCCACCGAAATGCGCAAAGATGGTCAGGCGATCGGCTATTGATGCGCCACCCAAATTGGCTCCCCCATCACGAGAAACTGGAACAGAAAATGCAAAAATTCGGCCTTATCCTGCTGCTCCCGCTGCTTGCCCTGTCGCAGCCCGCTTCGGCGCAAATGGAAAATTTCAAGACCGGCCCGGTTTTCGAGGATTTCGGCGCGACGGCTCCGGTCCAGACAGACGAACCTGTTGCCAAAGACGCGCAGTTCAGCATTGCCTTTGACGTGTCCACGGCCGCTGAGCCCGAAAAGATCAACCGCACGATCGAAAGCGCTGCGCGGTTCATCAACATGCATGTTGCTGCCGGCGTTCCGGAGGAAAATATCCATCTGGCTATCGTCGTTCATGGCGGAGCCGCGTTCGATCTGACCAATCAGGCATTTTTCGCCGCGCACAAGGACGGCCGGGACAATGCCAGCGCCGCCGCGATCGCACAATTGCAGGACCATGGCGTCGAATTTTACCTGTGTGGCCAGAGCGCCGCCGCCCACGGCATCACCAACGCCGACCTGCTGCCGGGTGTCAAAATGTCCCTCTCCGCGATGACCGCCCATGCCCTGCTGCAGCAGCAGGGTTATACGATCAATCCCTTCTGATCGGACAAGCATAGCCTGATGTTGAAGGTCGCAAGCTACAATATCCACAAAGCCATCGGAACCGATCGCCGGCGCAATCCGGGCCGGATCGTCGATGTGCTCAACGAAATCAATGCCGATGTCATCGCCCTGCAGGAAGCGGATCGCCGGTTCGGGGCAAGGGCAGCCGCGATTCCGGAGAAATTGCTGGAGATGCACAGCGACTATTGCGCGATTCCGCTCGATGTGCAGACCGATTCCATGGGCTGGCACGGCAATGCCCTGCTGGTCCGCAAGTCCGCAACGGTGCTGGCGCATGATGTCATGCATATTCCCTGCCTGGAGCCGCGCGGCGCAATCATGGGGCATTTTGAAATAGACGGGAAGCAGCTGGTGGTGTTCGGCATGCATCTCGACCTGTCCGGCCTGTGGCGCCGACGGCAGGCGGCGGCGATCGTCAAGCTGGCACAACAGCAGGAAAGCGACGTGCCGGTGGTGCTGATGGGCGACCTCAACGAATGGAGCGCGGCCAGCGGCTGCCTGAAAGATTTTTCCCGCGCCTTCCAGATGGTGGATTGCGGCCGGAGCTTCCATTCGCGCAGCCCGATCGCCACGCTCGACCGGATCATGCATTCCGACGGAATCCGGTCCCTGGCCGCAGGAGTCCACGCCAGTCCGGCCGCCCGCAAGGCCTCCGACCACTTGCCGGTCTGGGCCGAAATCGCCATCGACTAGACGCCCAGGTCCCGCCGCTGTTCCCCCCTACGTATTAACCCTTATATAGACCCACCCGTCCGGCTGGTAGCGCCAACCCCACACAACGGGGAAGGACGTTATGGACAATTTACTGGTGAAGACCGGCGGCTGGCTGCTGCTCGTGTTTCTGGCATTCATTGCGATGGTCATGGCCGCCGATGGCGGCTTTGCCGTGCACATGGGAATCATCATGGCCGCATGCCTGATCGCGCTGTGGGTGACGATCAGCAAGGCCGACTATGCCGCCATCGGTCGCGGAATATTGAAGGCGCCCGCCGATCCCGGAAAATATGACGACGACCCGATCCGCTGGGGTGTGATCGCGACACTTTTCTGGGGCATGGCCGGGTTCGCGGTCGGTCTCTATATTGCCCTGCAGCTCGCCTTTCCGGCGCTCAATCTCGGGCTGGAATATACGACCTTTGGCCGCCTGCGCCCGCTGCACACTTCAGCCGTTATTTTCGCATTCGGAGGCAATGCGCTGATCGCGACAAGTTTCTATGTCGTCCAGCGCACTTGCAGGGCGAGGCTGGCCTTCCCCGGCCTCGCCCGCTTTGTTTTCTGGGGCTACCAGCTGTTCATCGTGCTGGCCGCCACCGGCTATCTGCTCGGCGTCACCCAGTCCAAGGAATATGCCGAACCCGAATGGTATGTCGATATCTGGCTGACGATCGTCTGGGTCAGCTATGCTGCCGTGTTCATCGGCACGATCGTCAGGCGGTCGGAACCGCATATCTATGTCGCCAACTGGTTTTTTCTCAGCTTCATCCTGACCGTAGCGATGCTGCATCTCGTCAACGGCCTGGCTATGCCGGTCAGCCTGCTCGGGGCAAAAAGCTACAGCGCCTTTGCCGGGGTACAGGATGCACTTACCCAATGGTGGTATGGCCATAATGCGGTCGGATTTTTCCTGACCGCCGGCTTCCTGGGCATGATGTACTATTTCGTGCCGAAACAGGCCGAGCGCCCGGTCTACAGCTATCGCCTGTCGATCATCCACTTCTGGTCGCTGATCTTCCTCTATATCTGGGCCGGTCCGCACCACCTGCACTACACCGCGCTGCCCGACTGGGCGCAGACGCTGGGCATGGTCTTCTCGATCATGCTGTGGATGCCGAGCTGGGGCGGCATGATCAACGGCCTGATGACGCTGAACGGCGCCTGGGACAAGATCCGCACCGATCCGATCATCCGCATGATGGTGCTGGCCCTCGCCTTCTACGGCATGAGCACGTTCGAAGGCCCGATGATGTCGATCAAGGCGGTCAACAGCCTGTCCCACTATACCGACTGGACCATCGGCCACGTCCACAGCGGCGCGCTCGGCTGGAACGGCATGATTACCTTTGCCGCTCTCTATTATATGGTGCCGCGCCTCTGGGACCGCCCCAGACTCTACAGCCTGCGCATGGTGAACTGGCACTTCTGGCTCGCGACTATCGGCATTGTTCTCTACGCCGCATCAATGTGGGTCGCCGGCATCATGCAGGGGCTGATGTGGCGCGAATATGGCGACGATGGCTATCTCGTCTACGCCTTCAGCGAAGTCGTTTCGGCGATGTTCCCGATGTATCTGATCCGCGCAACCGGAGGCCTGCTCTATCTCTCCGGCGCCATTGTCATGGTCTACAATGTCTGGATGACGCTGGCCGGCCATTTGCGGGACGAAAAGTCGATGACCGAAACCCCTTATGACGAGGCCGCCGACAAGCCGCTGGTCGCGGTTCCGGCAGAGTGAGGGAGACAGGATCATGACCACATTCACGCAGAAACATAAAAAGATCGAGCGCAACATCACGCTGCTGGCGGTGCTCGCTCTGGTCACGGTCGCGATCGGCGGGATCATCGAGATTGCCCCGCTGTTCTGGATCGACAACACGGTCGAAAAAGTCGAGGGCGTGCGACCCTATACGCCACTGGAACTGGCCGGACGCAATATCTATGTCCGCGAGGGCTGCTATGTCTGCCACAGCCAGATGATCCGGCCGTTCCGCGACGAGGTGGAGCGCTATGGCCATTATTCGCTGGCGGCGGAATCCATGTATGATCACCCGTTCCAATGGGGTTCCAAGCGCACCGGACCGGATCTGGCCCGGGTCGGCGGTCGCTATTCGGACGAGTGGCACGTCCAGCATCTGACCGACCCGCGTGCGGTCGTTCCGGAATCGATCATGCCGCCTTATGCCTTTCTGGCCGAAAAGGACCTCAATCCGGGCGATATGTCACGCCATCTGCGGGCCCTGAAGCGCGTCGGCGTTCCCTACAGCGAGGAAGCGATTGCCAAGGCTAATGAGGATCTGCTCACCCAGGTCGACCCGATGGCCAGTTCGGCAGAGCTCGAGCAGCGCTATCCCAAGGTGCAGATCCGTGATTTCGACGGCAATCCGGACAGGCTTTCCGAGATGGACGCGCTGATCGCCTATCTGCAGATGATCGGGACATTGGTCGATTTCGAGGCGGCCGAGGCACAGGAGCAGCCCCGATGAGCTACGAAACGCTGCGCCATTTTGCGGACAGCTGGGGCCTGGTCTTCATGACCGGTGTTTTTCTGACCCTGATCGGCTGGACTTTTCGCCCCGGCGCCGGGCGCAGCCACAATGAAGCCGCCCACAGGATTTTTGACGAGGACAAGAATGATGTCTGAGAAGAAACGCGTTGACGAACCGACCGGAACCGAAACCGTTGGCCATGAATGGGACGGCATCGAGGAACTGGATACGCCGATGCCCCGCTGGTGGGTCTGGACCTTTTACGCAACGATCGTCTGGGCGATCGGCTATGTCATTCTCTATCCCTCCATCCCCTTGCTCAATTCGGCCACCGAAGGCGTGTTCGGATGGAGCAGCCGGGGGCAATATGAGATGCAGGTGGCCGCGCGGGAAAAGGAACTGGAACCGATCCGCCAGGCGCTGGTTTCGACGGATATTCGCAAGCTGAACGGCAGTCCCGAGCTGATGCAACAGGCGATCGAGGGCGGCCGTTCCGCCTTCAAGGTCCACTGCGTGCAATGCCATGGCGCCGGCGCAGCCGGTTCCAAGGGTTACCCCAATCTCAACGATGACGACTGGCTCTGGGGCGGCGATCTCGAAGCGATCGAATATACGATCACCCACGGCATCCGCAATCCCGACCATGGCCAGACCCGCTTCTCGCAAATGCCGGCTTTCGGCAGGGACGGCATATTGCAGCCGAATGAAATTCAGGATCTCGTTTCCTATGTCAGGCTGTTGTCGGGCCGGGAAAAGCAGAGCGCTGCCGCTCGCCGCGGCGCGGCCCTGTTCGCGGCCAATTGCGCGGTCTGCCATGGTCCCGAGGGCAAGGGCAATAGGGAACTGGGCGCACCGAATCTGACCGATGCGATCAGCCTTTACGGACTGGACAGAGCATCGCTCACCGAGACCATAACCAATGCCCGCTATGGCGTGATGCCCCGCTGGGGGCAACGTCTGGACCCGGCGACCATCCGCATGCTGGCCGCTTATGTCCACTCGCTTGGTGGCGGAGAAACATTGCCCGCGCTCGAAGATGTAAAGGAAAGCACCCTCGATCAGGTCGGGAATCCCGCTAGCAGCAACGGTGTCGGCGATGAACAGTCCTGAGACATTTCCCGAGCCGGAAGGCCATCTCTACGAAAAGCGCAAGGCCGTTCATCCGCAGCGCATAGACGGGAAATTCCGGCGGCTGAAATGGGTGATCATGGCCCTGACGCTGGCGATCTATTATATCACCCCCTGGATTCGCTGGGACCGCGGCCCATACGCGCCTGATCAGGCCGTGCTGGTCGATCTCGCCAATCGCCGCTTCTACATGTTCGGCATCGAGATCTGGCCGCACGAATTTTATTATGTCGCGGGCCTTCTGGTCATGGCGGGAATCGGCCTGTTTCTCGTCACCTCCGCCGTCGGACGGGCCTGGTGCGGCTATGCCTGCCCGCAGACGGTCTGGACCGATGTCTTCCAGCATGTCGACCGGTTCGTCGATGGCGACCGCAACGCACGCATGCGTCTCGACAAGGCGCCCTGGACGGCAAAAAAGACGGCCCGGCGGTTATTCAAGTGGAGTATCTATCTGTTCATCGCCTTCTGGACCGGCGGTGCCTGGATCATGTATTTTGCCGATGCGCCCACACTGGTGGTCGATTTCTGGGCCGGCAAGGCCCCACCCGTTGCCTATGCCTCGGTCGCGATCCTGACCGCGACAACCTTCATCTTCGGCGGCTTCATGCGCGAGCAGGTGTGCATCTACATGTGCCCCTGGCCGCGCATCCAGACCGCGATGATGGACGAAAATTCACTGACCGTGACCTACAAGGACTGGCGCGGCGAACCGCGTGGGAGCCTGAAAAAGGCCGAAGCCCATCCCGGCAGCTTTGGCGATTGCGTCGATTGCAATCAATGCGTCGCGGTCTGCCCGACCGGGATCGATATTCGCGAGGGGCCGCAGATCGGCTGCATTACCTGTGCCTTGTGTATCGATGCCTGTGACCGGGTGATGGCTCAGGTCGGGCGTCCGCGCGGCCTGATCGACTATGCCACGCTGGAAGATTCAGACCTGGAAAAGGCCGGCAAGCCGCACAACCCGATCCGCAAGGCGCTGTTCCGGCCCCGCACCATTCTCTACACTTCGATCTGGGGCGCGATCGGTCTGGCGATGCTGTTCGCTCTCGGCAATCGCACCCGGATCGACATCAGCGCCAATCATGATCGCAACCCGGTCTATGTCCAGCTCGCAGACGGCCATGTCCGCAACAGCTACACCGTCAACCTGCGCAATATGGAGAACCGGCCGCGGCAGATGATCATCGGAATGACCGCGCTCGAAGGCGGCGTGATGTGGTCCAATGCAGGAACCCGGGAAGGCGCGGGCCAGAGCCTGACCACGGAAGTTCCGGCCGACAGCGTGGCAAGGCTGCGCGTCTATGTCGCGGCTCCCGGCGCAGGACCCGAGCGGGAAGATTTTGCCCTGACCGTAACAGCCGCTGACGATCCAGAAGCCAGGGATATTGACGAAGTATTTTTCGAACGACCGGAGACAGGCGAATGAGCAAGCAGAAATCCGTCCGTCAATTCACAGGCTATCATGCCACGGTGATCATCGTCGCCTTTTTCGCGGTGGTCGTCGGAGTCAACATGGTCATGGCCCGCTTCGCGCTGTCGACCTTCGGCGGTACGGTCGTCGACAACAGCTATGTCGCGAGCCAGAAATATAACGAATGGCTGAAACAGGCCCGGGATCAGCGCGCCCATGGCTGGACCGTGTCACCAGTCGTTCGCTCCGGCGACAAGGCCCGCCTGGACATCAGGGTTGCTGACGGCAGCCCCTTGCAGGGCGCAACGATCGAAGCTGTTGCCGAACATCCCGTTGGCCGGACAGAACCCTTCGCAATTTCCTTTGCCGAGCTGCGACCAGGCGAATTCAAAAGTATCCAGACGATCCCGGCAGGGCGCTGGAAGCTCAAGCTGGTCATTTCGCAGGCCGGCAGGTCCATGCGCGTGCTGCAGGACATCAGGTGAACGCCGTCACTCCCCTCCCCGGCACGTCATCGCAATCGCTGGTGTCCCGCTTTGCCGTTCCGGCGATCCGCTGCGCCGGCTGTATCTCGAAAATCGAAAATGGCCTCAACGTTGAACCCGGAATAATCTCCTCGCGCGTCAATTTCTCGGCCAAGCAGGTCGCCGTGACGCATTTGCCGGAGCTGGATGACGACCAGCTCAAGCGCAAGATCGAGGCACTGGGTTTCGAGGTCCAGATACTGGCCGACAATCCGCTGGCCGAAGACAAGAGCAGCACCGACAAGCTGATCCGCGCACTTGCCGTTGCCGGCTTCGGGATGATGAACATCATGCTGCTGTCGGTCAGCGTCTGGTCCGGTGCGACCGGCGTCACGCGTGACCTGTTCCACTGGCTCTCCGCACTGATCGCGGTTCCGGTCATCGCCTATGCCGGCCGCCCATTCTTCGCATCCGCCGCCATGGTGCTGCGCCGTGGCCGGACCAATATGGATGTGCCCATTTCGATCGGCATATTGCTGGCGACCGGCCTGAGCATCTATGAAACCGCGACCGGCGGCGCCCATGCCTATTTTGACGGAGCGGTGATGCTGCTGTTCTTTCTGCTCGCGGGACGGGTATTGGACGGCATGATGCGGGACCGGGCGCGGGAGGGCATCGGCGCCTTGCTCAAGCAGGCCGCCCCCGGCGCGATGATCCTGGCAGAGGATGGCAAGACCCGCTGGGTCGCGTCGGCCGACCTGCTTCCGGACATGCGGATGCTGGTGGCAGCGGGAGAAAGCCTGGCAGCCGATGGCGTGATTGTATCCGGCAGGAGCCATTTCGACTGCGCGCTGCTGACCGGCGAAAGCGAGCCGCAGCCGAGGGGCACGGGCGACAGGGCGCTGGCCGGCACCCTCAATCTTTCGTCACCGGTCACTGTGCGGATCACCGCCGCCGGGGAAGACACCACCATCTCCGACATCGCCCGGCTGATGGACGAAGCCGGCCAGCGCCGCTCCTTCTATGTCCGGGTCGCGGACCGGGCAGCCCGCTATTATGCGCCGGCGGTCCACAGCCTCGCCCTGCTCGCCTTTGTCTTCTGGATGCTGGCGGGAGCAGGCTGGCACCAGTCGCTGCTGATTGCCGTCGCGGTGCTGATCATCACCTGTCCCTGCGCGCTGGGGCTGGCGGTTCCGGCTGCGCAGGTCGTCGCCTCGGGCGCCCTGCTGCGCAAGGGCGTGATGGTCAAGGACGGCAGCGCCCTGGAACGGCTGGCCGAGGCCGATCATGTGCTGTTTGACAAGACCGGCACTCTCACCCTCGGCCACCCGGTACCGGTCAATCTCGACTCCCTGAGCCTGACGCAGAAACAGGTCGCGCTGGCGCTGGCGCAGGCCAGCCGCCATCCGGTGAGCAAGGGCATCCGCACCGCACTGCTTGCGCTGGATATCGAACCGGCGACGCTGGACCAGATCGAGGAAGTGCCCGGCGAGGGAATGGCGGCGAGCTGGGGTGACGTTCCGGTAAAACTCGGCAAACCGGAAAAATCCGAGGACCACCTGTCCACCCAGCTGACCGTCGGTACCGAGACCGTTCTGCTCCAGCTGCAGGACGAAATCCGGCCGGACGCCGCCGCAGCCATCGCGCGCTTGCAGGCGCTTGGCCTGTCCGCCTCGATCATCTCCGGCGACAATATCCGGTCGGTGTCTGCCGTTGCCCGCGCGCTCGGCCTCAAGGCCCGTGCCGGTGCCTCGCCGCAGGACAAGGTCGAGGCGATCACCCGGCTGGCCGCAACCGGCCGCAAGGTACTGATGGTCGGCGACGGTCTCAACGACGGCCCGGCCCTTGCCGCCGCCCATGTCTCGATCGCGCCGGGCACCGCCAGCGATGTCGGGCAGCAGGCCGCCGATGCCGTTTTCACCAGCGCCTCGCTGATGCCGGTGGCGCTGTCGATCCGGGTCGCGCGCCGAACGATGCAGATCGTCCACCAGAATTTCGCCCTCGCCATCGGCTATAATATCTGCGCCGTGCCGCTGGCGCTCACCGGCATGGTCACGCCGCTGATCGCCGCCATCGCCATGTCGCTGTCGTCGCTGATCGTCGTCGGCAACGCCCTGCGCCTCAATGGTGCCGCCCGATGAGCGGGCTGGCGATCCTGATCCCGGTGGCGCTGCTGATGGGACTTTGCGGCCTGGCGGTGTTTTTCTGGGCGATCCGCAACGACCAGTTCGAGGATCTCGATGGCGCGGCCCGGCGGATATTGATCAACGAGGACGACGAGCAACCATGATCATCGGGGTCCGGCATTCGCGGCTCAGCCAGTGGATCATCGCTGCGGTCGCGCTGCCGCTCGCATCGATGCCGCTCGCGGCGCGTTCACAGGGAATGGAGGTCACCCTCTGCTCTGCCGATGGAACAGCGCACAAGCTGACTATTCCCGTCGACCGGGACGACAGCGGCGATCATTACGCCAAACCCTGTCACGCCTGCCTCACTCGCAAGAAGAATATCAGGAACCGATAGCGATCGGCCGGTCACTCGTCGACCATGTCCTTTTCATGGGAGTCCTCCGCCGCAAACCCGATCCGTAGCGCTTCCGCGAGACTGCGTACGCGCAGCTTTTCCATCATATTGGCACGATAGATTTCCACGGTGCGCGGCGAAATGCCGAGATCATAGGCGATCGTCTTGTTAGGATATCCGGCCATCAGGCCCTCGAGAACATCCTGTTCCCGCCCGGTCAGGCAGGCCAGCCGGACCTTCGCCTCCGAGGCGGCCATTTCCTTCAGGTCGCTGTTCTCCAGACGGACAAACGCCTCTTCCATGGCGGCGATCAGCGCTTCTTTCTCATAGGGTTTTTCCAGGAAGTTGATCGCCCCCGCTCGCATTGCCTGAACCGCGATCTCGACATCGCCATGACCAGTCAGGATCACAACCGGCATGTCAACACCATCCCTGATCATCTGCTGCTGCACCTGCAGGCCGTCCATGTCGGGCATACGGACGTCGAGCAGCACGCAGCCCCGTTCCGCGCCCTTGGCCAGTTTCAGGAACGCCATGCCGGATTCCACCGGGTGAACCTTGAACCCCGCGTGGCGCAACATGAATGTGGCGGACCGCCTGACCGAATCATCGTCGTCGACCACGTAGACCAGCCGCTCACTACTCATCATCTTGCTCCTGCGCTGCCTTTTCCAACGTAATCCGGAATATTGTTCCGCCACCCGGATTTGGCTCGGCACGGATCGTGCCCCCGTGCGATTCTATGATCGTCCGGCATATCGACAGGCCCAGTCCCATGCCATCTCCCTTGGTGCTGGCAAAAGGATCGAATATCCTTTCTCCCAGTTCCACATCAATCCCCGAACCTGTGTCCGACACCGCAATTTCGACCATATCATCATCGATGGTCCGCACACCGATATGCAGCTGCTTGTGGGGACAGTCGGCCATCGATTCGATGGCGTTGCGCATCAGATTGACCATCACCTGCTGGATCTGCACCCGATCGACAAACACATGATTGGTGTCCTCGGCAATATCGATCGAGAACTGCACGCCCTTTTCCTGCGCGCCGATCATGCCCAGGACCGTCGCATCTTCGACCAGCTGCGCGATCGACAATACCCGCCGGTTGATCTCGCCGCGCGATACAAATTCCCTGAGTCGCCGGACAATGGTCCCTGCCCGCAAGCTCTCCGCCACGCTCTCCTCAAGCGCCTCGCGCAGAAATTCCCGGTTCGCCGGCAAATCGCCATCCATCATGTCGCGGGCGGCCGACAGATAATTCGCGATCGCGGTCAGCGGCTGGTTGATTTCATGCGCAAGCGAGGAAGCCAGTGTCCCCACCGCGCTCAGCCGCGACGCATGGGCCAGATCCGCCTGCAGCGACTGCAGCTCGGCTTCCGTTCGCCGTTTTTCGGTCAGATCGACGATGAAACCAGTGAAATATCGCTGCTCCCCGATTTTTGCCTCGCCGACTTCGAGTTGAATCGGAAAGGTGGTACCGTCCTTCCTGCATCCGACGACGGTTCGGCCAATTCCGATAATCCTTTGCTCTCCCGTCTGCATATAGCGCTGGATATAGCCGTCATGGGCATCCCTATACGGGCTTGGCATCAGGATTTTGACATTTTTCCCGATCACCTCTGCCGGCGTATATCCGAACATCGCTTCGGCCGTCGCGCTGAACGAGGTGACCATTCCGTCTTCATCAATCACCACCATGGCATCGGGAACGGTTTTCAGAATGGATTTCAATATGGAATCGGCCTGTCCCAATTTCCCTTCGGCAGTATCGAGCAAAACGATGTCCTGAAAACTGATCAGCACGCTGTCAATTTCACCGGCAGAATTGGTAAGCGGCGCCATATTGCATTCGGCCGCCATCGCTCGACCATCCGGTCGCTGCAGTTGCACCTCGATCGGCATGAGGCCGTCACCGGAATGGGCATCAAATGCACGCACCAGCGCTGCCTTGAAAATTTGCCGGTGGTCGGGGGCAATGCAGCTTTCGGGCGCGCCGTCCGGCAATTCTGCGATGCTCGACAGACCCAGAATATTCAGGCCCTCAACATCGCATCCAATATGCCGAAGATTGCGATCCACGATCATGACGCATTTCGGCAGCCGGGACAGAACCGCTTCCAGATAGGGGCGTCGCTTCGCGTCATGGGCCTTGGTTTCAAACACTCGCGATGTCTATCCTCTGGCTGCCCGATCGCTCCGCGCGAACACCGGGACCCTACACAAAATGCAGAGATAGCCACAAGAAAATATAAATTCTCCGTGTGGGGATTCTTGTCCATTCAGTGTGAAACAACCAATGGAATAGGGCAGTCCTTGAAAAGATTGCGGGTGACGCCGCCGAACAGAAATTCTCTGGCCCTGCTGTGACCATAGGCTCCCATGACCAGATATTCGGCGTTCAGCTTTCTGGCTTCCTCGACAAGTACGGCATCGACCGGACCGCTGTCTGCCGACGGGCTGTGAATGACGGTTTTGATTCCGTGATAGGCAAGATATTCCGAAGCCGCGAGTTGCGGCAGGTCGTGATCCTTGTCCTCTTCCACCGTCAAAATATGCACGTCGCTGGCCATTTTCAGCAACGGCACGGCGGCCCGCAGCGCATTGCCTGCTTCGAAACTGCCGTTCCACGCAACCAGCGCAGGTCCACAGGCGTCAAATTTCTTGACGGCGTCCGGCTGCACGACGACCGGTGCCGTTGCGTTGAACAATACGTCTCCCAGCAGCCCCAGCGGCAGCGCATTGTCCCTGTCGCCGCTGGCGGAACTCAGGACTATGATGTCGACCAGAGCAGAATGTCTGGACAGGCCCCGCGCAGCATTGGCATTTTCTTCCCGATAGTCCCAGGAAACATCTTCGCCGGCCAGCCGCTTTTCGATCTTGGCGCGCAGCTTTTCATCCAGTTCCTTCGATAATTTGCTGATATCGTACATCACCGACATGCCGGTAACCCCATCGAAAGCCATTTGCGGATTATAGGGATTTGCACGCAGGCAATGGAGATGGCCATCCAGCGAACGGGTCAGATCCAGCGCCGCCTGCAACCGGGCCTCAAGGCCGGTATCATCAGCAATATATAGCAGCACGGATTTCATAAACTATCTCCTGTTTTCGACGGTATATTCTTGGAAGGACGGTCGTTGGCAAAAGGATAGCGGGACGCAACCACCGCCTATATAAGGGTTAATACGGATAGGAACCGAAATGGGGTCCCTTCAGTCGCCGGCCGCTCCATGCGCGGCGATTTTCGTCAGCCAGCGTTGGCGATGCCGTTCGCTGCTGTCCACATTGCCGATCAGCGAAGTGGCAACCGGTTCAATGCCGGTCAGCTTCAGGATATTGCGTTCAAAACTGCGAACGCTATGAGCGGCAAAATAGGCGCGATAGAACAGCGCCGGCATGCCCATGGTGACAATGAGCCGGGCTGAACGCCCGCCCAGCAGTTTCTTCGGCATTTGGCGGCTTCCCTCCTCGCCATAATCCAGGGCGAAGTTGGGGCGGAAAGCCTGTTCGATGAATGCCTTGAGCAATGCCGGCATGTCCCCCATCCACAATGGATAATAGAAGACGACATGCTGCGCCCATTTGATCGCCTCCTGCCCGGGCCGGACGGTCGCGGGAACGTCTTCCTCGAGCCATTGCTTCCGGCTTTCAAGAATCGGGATATGATGGCCGGCCAGGCGGATTTCACGTACCTCATGCCCGGCAGCACTGGCCGCCTCGACATAGGCGGAAACAAGCGCATGGCCAAAACGGCTGGGACTGGGATCGGGGTGGGCGTCAATTACCGCAATGCGTTTCATGAGCCCGCCTCCTTGAAACCACCGGGAGCGGGGGTTTGCCACTGAAATGCCGTGATCAGTTCCATAATCGCCGCCTGTGCGGCCGCATCGATTTCCTGCGGATAGGAAGCGGTCAGGCGCGCATCCCAATATCCGTAATCCAGTGCCGTCACGCTGAAATGCCAGGGTACACCATCCCTGTCCCCGTCAAATATCCCCTGATATGCGACAATATCGGGCCGGCCCGAAACGAAATAATCCCCTTCGGAAACAACCGCCGGGTTGGAATATTGGGACAATATGTCGGGCTTGACGATCCGGTAATGATCCTGGGCATTCAATTGCTCCAGATGAACCATGGCAATTTTGACTTCGATCTCGTGACCTTCCACGTCGCGCAAATATCCGATCTCGAAATTGTTGCCGGAAAAATCGGTGGTCATTTCGCATTCGCGGCGGAAACCCGAAACGGATGCCGGGAAAACGAACCCGCTTTCCTTGTGGATGATCGATCCCGGCTCTTTGTATGGTGCGAACGGGTCAAACAGCGGCCCGGCGCCCTTCACACATTCCGCCGCGGCGGGACTGCTGGCCAGAGGCAGCGCGAGTAGCGCGAGGGACAGATATCCGGCCAATTTCATTTTTATCGGCATAGTCTCTCCTTATCGACCGGATTCCCTGGCTATTCGTGACAGCTGACGACGCGAAACGGCAACTCGCTGCCATCCGCTTCCGTGATCGTCAGATATTCTCCCACTTTCAGCGGATGATCCTTCAGGCGAAAAATGGATTCATCATCCTCTTCGCCGACCTTGTAGGAAAAGGCCCATCCCTTGGGCGTGGCAATGACAACGCCGCTCTGGTCGGGCTCTCCGGGCCAGAAGCGCCGTACGACGGGGCGTTTTTCGGCCTGTTTCAACACCTCGGGTTCAATGAAACCTTCGTTGTTCAGGGGAACGCGAAATACATAGGCATGGGCTGACGAGCCATCGGGATGGTCAGCGGTTCGGGCCAGTTCAAGGCGAATGGTTTTCCAGGTCATTCACGCTGTCTGGACCAGTGCACGAGGTCGCGCGATACGCAATATTGCGTAGTCGGCACGCACCCCATCACATCTCTCTTTCCTACATATAACCAAATAGGTTATATTAAGCCTGTTCAATAAGGAAAGGCAATTCCCCCATGCAAGATTCTCCCGACATCGACAGCCTGATCGACAGGATCATCATCCTGGAAGGCGATTTTTCCGATCATCCCGCCGACCGCGGCGGTCCCACGCGCTGGGGCATCACCGAGGCGGTCGCCCGAAGCCATGGCTATGCCGGAGACATGCGCGAATTCCCGCGTGAACAGGCGGCCGCAATTTACAAGCGCACCTATTGGTACCGACCGGGATTTGACCGGGTCGCCCGGATTGCGCCCCTGGTTGCGGCAGAATTGTTCGACACCGGAATCAACATGGGCTGCGGGACCGCAACCTTCTTCCTCCAGCGCGCGCTCAACGCCCTGAACCGCAATGGCCGCGACTATGACGACATCGCGTCTGATCGCCTGATCGGCCCCAGAACCCTGGCGGCGCTGGAGGCATTCCTGCACAGGCGGGGAGCCAAAGGCGAAACCGTTCTGCTGAAAGCCATCGAGGCGCTTCAGGGCGCTCGCTATATCGAACTCGCCGAAAAACGCTCCGCCAATGAAACCTTTCTGTTCGGCTGGCTGGCCAACCGGATCGGATGAAAAGCGCGCGAAGCGATTTTCGCTCATAACATTGTAAAGTTTGTCAAGAACGCCGTCGCTCTTCAGATCATTTCTGAACTGTCCCTGGTTGCCCGGAACCGCGTCTTGGCCCCAACATTCACTAACTTTGACTTTGGATAGATCGAAAGGAAATTGAAAAAATGTCCATACTCTCAGCACTTATCGGCCCCGTTTCCGATATCATAGACAAGATCATTCCGGACAAGGATGCAAGGGACCGCGCCAAGCTTGAGCTGCTCAAACTGGAAGGCAGCCAGGAGCTGGAAACGGCCCGCGTTCAGATGTCCGCCATATTGGCCGAAGCGCAATCGGTCGACCCATGGACCAGCAGGGCGCGACCCAGTTTTCTCTATGTCATGTATCTGCTGCTGCTCTGGTCGATTCCAATGGGATTGATTGCGGCCTTCCGTCCGGAGGCCGCTCGCGATATTGCATCCGGGATGAACGCCTATCTGGCAGGCATTCCCGAACCACTCTACGCGCTCTTCGGTACCGGCTATCTCGGCTATACGGTGGCCAGGCAATGGGGCAAGATTCGAGGCGTGGATCGGTAGCCGAGGTGAGATTGGCCAAATGAAACCAAATGACCGGATCAAGGTTCGCACGATTGGATAATTGCGCCACGATCCGCCAGATTAATGTAATATTTACGAAATGGGCTTGCCATGCCCGTATCTTTCCAGATAAAGGGGCAAGTCTAGTTCATCCAAAGGGGATATTTTAATGAAAACCGAAACAAACTTCCGCAAAATGCTCGTTGTAGCTGGCGGCCTTGCGCTTGCAATTCCTGCTCTTTCTGCATGTTCAGAACCAGCCGACGATTCCGCAGCTGTTGCCGATGAATCCGCTGACGAAGCCACAGACGCAGCTGAAGTAGCAACCTGTGCGGCGGAAGATGCAACCTGTGCAGCTGAAGACGCAACCGAAGCGGCTGGCGATGCAATGACCGACGAAACGGCCACTGACTCCACCACCACCGACGGTGCAGAAGTCACCGAGTAAGCTCAGCTTATTTAGCATTGAAAAATGCACTGGAAAGGTTGTTTGAGCTCACGGGCCAGATAGCTAAAGAGGGCGTCTCGCTAGTACCCAGAGTGGTACCGGCAGACGCCCCTTTCGTTCAATATCAGCATTACCCCAAAGGGGATTGCATTGCGCCGGGTAACAAGTCGCGCTGGTTTTACCATGCGCACAAGCCCGAAGAGCGCGAAGAAGGCGAACATGGTCACTTTCACCTGTTCCTGCCGCTCGCCATGTTTGACGGTGTCGAGCCCTATTACCAGCCACCGGCAAAACTGCCCAACGGGAAGAAAACCCAGGGCGTGGTCCATTTCGGCGCGCTGAGTTTTGGGGTCGACGGCATGCCGATCGGCTGGTTCACCACCAATTACTGGGTAACCTACGAATATATGATGCCGGCCGAAGCCATCGCGGCGCGGCTGCGCAATTTTGACATGACCGGGGCACCGGGCGATCCGCTGGTCAGCGACTGGCTGACCGCCGCGGTCCAGCAATTTCACGATCCGATCATCGACATGCTCCGCAAGCGGGATGCCTTGCTGATGGAGAAGAAGCAGGAACTCGGTTCAGCCGTCTTCGAGAACAAGAAAGTCGAGATTCTCTCCCGCCAGCCGTTTGATCTCTAGTGGTCAAACCCCGGATTGGTGCGCTGCAACTTCCGCATCAGACCTGGCCAGATAAGATTGTCGCCGAACCCCTTCTGGAACGCGACCGCAGCCTGCTGGTGCACACGATGGCCCATTTCTTCACTATCCTCATGGAGATGTTCCTCCCCGCCGACCGACTGCGCCAGGATCTGCGTCTTGCAGGCATTCTCGAGAATATACATGCGCAGAAAGGCGATGGCGCAGTTCTGGCCCACCGTAAGCGTTCCGTGGTTGCGGAGGATCAGCAGGCTCTTCTCGCCCAGATCATTGATCAGCCGGTCCCGCTCGTCGAGATCAAGCGCGATGCCCTCATAGTCATGATATGCCAGATCATCATGAATCTGCATCGCAAATTGCGTGTAGCGCCTAAGCCCGGCCTTCTGGACAGACACGGCGATACCATAGGGCGTGTGAACATGAATGACGCACCCAGCATCCTCGCGCGCACTGTGAACGGCGCTGTGAATGGTAAAGCCTGCTGGATTGATGAAATAGGGCGTGTCCTGCTTGATATTGCCCTCGAGATCGATCTTCACCAACGCGGATGCGGTCATCTCGTCAAACAGCACGCCATAGGGATTGATCAGAAACCGTTCCTCGCCATCCTCGTCGGGCAAGCGGGCGGAAATATGAGTGAACACGAGATCGGTCCATGCGTGCATGGCACATAGCCGGTAAGTCGCTGCCAGTTCGCAGCGGATCTGCCATTCCGCGTCCGAGACCCTGCCCTGCAGACTGTCGATATCATGCGGATCCGGGATCTGAAAGCCGGGCCCTATGCCAATCGCGGTATCCGGTTCCTGAATTGCCGTTGCCATATTAAATTCCTCCACTCGCAAATTACGCCAACGCAATCTGACATGCCTTGCGGCTATTCGCAACCAATCAATCGTCATGCAATTCGAGGAGATGGGCAGCCACTGGCAACGGCCCTGGCGGAACGCGCTAGGGGCTGAGCGTCCTGGCCAGCTTGTGCCGGGCGAGGTCGCCACGCCGGTTGTTTCGGCCAGCTTCCTTCAAGGCCTGCAGTTCGATATTCGCCTGAACCAGCCAGTCCTCGCAAATGCCGATCGCAGGCGAGATTTGAGAAAAACTTATGTCGACGATAACCCCGGCATCGGCCTGCCTCATCATATTCAGGACGTCTTGCGTTCCTGCCCGGGCCTCGTCGATATCGGACCCGGTGAGCAGAACGGCAAATTGCGTACCCCCGATCCTGCCGACACAATCCGAGGGCCGCAGACGTTTGATGAGCAATTTTATGAGCGACGCCAAAAGGGAATTTCCGGACGAGCATCCCGAGCGACGATCGACCATCTTGTAGAGATCAATGTCAAAGAGGATCAATGTGCTGATGATCTTTTGCCGATCGTAAAGCGAAATCGCCTTGCGCACCTCTACTGAAAATCCGCTGCGCGTCAGAGCGCCGGTCAAACGGTCCTTGTGAGCCTGTTGCCGCAGTTCCAGTTCATGAATCACCAGCTCGGCCAATTCCCCCAACACTTCCATTTTGCTCGACTTAAACTTTCTCGGAACAATATCCATGCCGCAAAGCGAACCAATTCTGTGGCCATCCGGCGTCACGAGCGGGACGCCTATATAGCTCATGAAAAAGGGATATCCTCTGACAAAGGGACTGTTGCAGAAGCGCGCATCCAGCGACGCATTTTCGACAATGAATGGACCGTCTTGCCGGATGGTATGGTCACAGAATGCGATATCCCTGGGGGTCTCGGAAACGTCGAGGCTGATCCTGGATTTGAACCATTGCCGATTGCCATCAATTAGCGAAATAGCCGCGCTCGGCACATTGAGGGCCAGCTTTGCCGCATTGGTAATATGATCAACGCAATATTCGTCAGCAGAGTCCAGAATATCGTATCGCTCCAGCGCAAATTGCCGCGCAGCTTCCGCCTCAAAAGCGAAGCGGTTTTCCAAACCCATAATGCCACCTATTTTCTGCCCAGTATCGAAAAAGGAAACGGTCGCCGAGGGGCAATACTAAGGCGTCAATTTCGGACTCCCGTTAAGGTCTCGCAATCATTCGCTTTTTAATGGATTATTTGAGGGAAGCGATCCGGAGCTATGCAACCCTGCGTCCTCTTCAGGACCGTTCATCTCACCCGCCGGACACCCCGCGGCCAGCACCACACAGCAGAATTGCCGCCGGGCCCGGGATCCATGGTTAATTTTCCGCAGTTTGGCCGTTCATAAAGCACCGAGACCGACCAAGGATGACAGGATGACCCCCCGTGCTCAATCGGACGCTGATTGCACCGATGCTCCGCCGCCAGAAAATCTTCGCTCGAGCTATCGAGAGGTGGTTTCCGCAGAGCTATTCGTACGCCAGTCCAACACCCATTTATTCCGCACGACCCTGTCCGATCTTTCGATCACGGGATTCAAAATGGAAAGCTGCACAAGCCTTGATGAAGACAAACTGGTGTTCGTCACTTTCCAAGGTTTGCAGACCCTGGGTGCCCGGATCGTTTGGTCAAACTATCAAGAATTTGGCTGCCAGTTCAAGGTTCCCTTGCATCCGGCGGTTCTCGATCATGTCGTTTCCGCGCTTCGGGGGTGCTAAATTGGCAAATAACGCTAGCAATCGCGAATCCGTATTAATCTTCCCCGAGGGAATCCGTAAATCCTTTCACGATGGCCGCTGTAATTGGGCAAGACTTGGTTATTTCGCGCTGTGCTGCATCGGCC
>CAXIBD010000018.1:0-45391 GCA_964022135.1 uncultured Sphingomonadales bacterium
TGGTCCATGGCGAAGCGGTGGCCGCCGGCATGGCGCTCGCCTTTCGATATTCGGTGCGACGCGGGCATTGCGATGCCGCGGACGCGGACCGCTTGGCGGATCATCTCAGGTCGGTCGGCCTGCCCCATGATCTGTCGAGCGCTTCGGTTCGGGCAAGCGGTCAACGCCTCGTGGATCATATGATGCATGACAAGAAAATGAGCGGGGGCACCCTGCCCTTTCTGCTGGCGAACGGTATCGGTCAGTCGTTTTTGGCCAAGGATGTCGACTTGAACGATGTTGCGGCCTTTCTTGACGAATCGGACTAGCTCAGGATTCTGGCGGAAGACCGGTGCCAAATCTGAGGTCCGCCCCGGCAAACATGTCGCCCCCGGACTTCATCTGCGCTTCGAGCCGGTCGCAATCGCGCTGCCGGAATTGCTCGTCGATCTCGTCGATCAGGCTGTCGTCGACATCGATCGCGAACATGGTCTGCTTGGCTAGATTGATTGCCGATTCGAACAGTTCCCGCTTCATGCCGACAATGCCCAGCCCCTTCAGCGCGATCAGTTGCCGCCGGTCATAGACGCGCACCAGCAGCTTGGTTTCCGGAAAGGACTGCACAATCGCACGGACCTGTTCGGGGCCGAAATTGGGATCATCCATGCAGAAAACGATGGCATCGGCCTCGTCAGCTCCGGCCCGACGCAGGAGATCGACACGGGTGCCGTCGCCGTAAAAGACCTTGGCACCGAATTGTTCATGAATATCAATCTGCTCCGGCTTGATATCGATAAGGGTCAGCGGGATTTTGGCGCCGAGCAGCATCTGCGAGACGGTCTGGCCAAATCTCCCCTGTCCGACGATGATCACCGAGGCCCGCTCCGCCTTGCCGGGATCATCCAGTTTCGTCGATGATTTGCGGGGAGGACTGCTGAAGCGCCGCGCCAGCAGCATCAGAAAGGGCGTGGTCGCCATCGAGATCGTTATGATGGCGCCAAACAGGCTGCTGGCTTCGGGCTCGATCAACAGCGCCTTTTCTGCCTCGGAAAACAGGACAAAGCCGAATTCACCACCCTGGCTGAGCAACATGCCCATGGCCAGCGCCGGATTGGTGTCCATCCCGAACAGCTTGCCCAGCCCGAAAATGATGGCGATCTTGACCGTCACCAGCGCGATCGCCGCTCCGATGACGAAAAAGGGATTTTCGACCACCACGTTTAGATCGAGCATCATCCCCACGGCGAGGAAGAAGAAACCGAGCAGCAACGACCGGAATGGGTCAATATCGGCTTCCAGCTCGTGACGATAGGGTGAGTTGGCCAGCATGACCCCCGCTATGAAGGCACCGAGAGCGGGAGACAGTCCGATGAACTCCATCAGCGCCGCGCTGCCGAACACGGCGACAAGACCGGCAACGATGAACAGTTCGCGTTCGGCAATCCTGCCAATCACTTTCAACAATGGCTGCAGCAGATATTTTCCGACTGCGATCAGGCCGCCGATTGCCAGAACGGCATAGATCGCCGTGAGCCAGCCGGATTCGCTGCCGGCGTCTTCCGGTGCTCGCGACAGGGCCGCAATGATGGTCAGCAGCGGGATGATCGACAGATCCTGAAACAGCAGGATCGAGAATGCCTTTTCACCCGTTGGTGTGTTGAGCCGGCCTGAGGATTGCAGCATCGGCAACACCTGGGCGGTCGACGACAATGCCAGCGGCAGGCCGATGGCGATCGAAGCGGCCAGGGTGAAATTGGTTGTCGCCATGATCAGCAGGAACAGCGCGATGCCGCACAATACGACCTGGCTCAGTCCAAGCCCGAAGATCGCCTGGCGCAGGCGCATCAACCGCGCTGGCGCCAGTTCCAGTCCGACGATGAACAGCAGCAGGATGATCCCGATTTCGGAGAATTCGAGAACCGTTTCCGCATTGCTGATCAGTTGGAAACCCTGGGGACCGATCAGGATCCCGGCGATGAGATAGCCGAGCACGGCGCCAATGCCGAAGCGCCGGAATATCAGCACCATCACCAGAGCCGCGCCAAGCATGACAAAGCCGCCGAGCAGCAGGTCCGCCATATGGGTGCCGGCTTCCATCGGTCAGGCGGCCTCTTGTTTGGCGGTGGCGTCTGCGAAGGCGGCAATCAGGGCGTCATAGGGAAGCAATATCGCCGCGTGGCGGCCCTTGTGATCGCGGGCTGCCGTCAACTTGTCCATATCCGGCCAGTCTCCCGGAGAGTCAGCTGATCCGTCCAGAAAGGCCGCGAGACGGGATCTTGCACTTTCGATTTCGGAGGCCGTTTTGCCGATGGCCTGGGCGGCCAATATCGCTGCCGAGGCCTGGCCGAGCGCGCAAGCGCTTATCTCCAGGCCCAAATCCTCCAACAGGCCGCCATCCGCGACCACCACGTCTGCGGCAACCTTGCTGCCACAGGTCCGTGAGCGCTGCTCTGCGGAACCATCCGGTTGATCGAGCCTATGCTGATGCGGGATCGACACCGCCAGACGCAGGATCTCGCGCGTGTAAAGCGCCCCGCTCATTCGGCTGGCACCGCTTGATCATCGGCCGGTTGCCGCTGTTCCTGAACAAAGTCCACCATGGCTTTACCGCTCGCGTTGAGAAGTGGGTAAGTGCGGGATTCCGCGAGCCATTCGGGCCGCGGCTCTTGCGCACCATAGATGCTATCATAGACCAGAACCACCAGTAAATAGAGCAAGGTTGCGCCAATGAGGCCCTTGATCATGCCAAAGCCGAAACCAAGCACGCGGTCAATCGGACCGAGAACCGACTTGCGCGACCGCGCGCCGATCGATCGGGCCACCCAGCGTCCCAGTGCATAGGTGACGATGACGATCGAGGCGAAAGCAAGGACAGAAGCGCCCGTATCGCTGCCAACCGGGCCGATCAGCCTGTCCGCTATCGGTGTATGCAGCGCCCAAACGCCGAGCACGACCAATATCCAGGCCATCAGAGCCAGCGCTTCCTGAACAAAGCCCCGCAGGAAGCCAAGGACCGCGGCCCCGCCCATCAGAATGAGCACAAAAATATCGAGACCGGTCATGGCGTCTAGCTAGTCACGGTCGAGCATATGGTCAACGAGATTGGCGAGTTTGGCAAATTGCAGCTGCTTCATGCTGCCGCCGGTCTTTTCGCCCGATGCCGGCAGCAGCGCGCTGCTGAAACCGAGCTTGGAAGCTTCCTTCAGCCGGAGCGGCGTACGCGAGACCGGTCGTATTTCGCCGGACAGCGCAATTTCTCCAAATATCACGGCGTCGCTCGGCATCGGGCGTTCGGCATGGGCGGAGATGAGCGCCGCAGCCACGGCCAGGTCGGCGGCAGGATCGGTCAGTCGGTAGCCGCCGGCGACGTTTAGATAGACTTCCGCACCCGAAAAGCTGAGCCCGCAGCGGGCTTCGAGCACCGCCAGGATCATCGCCAGCCGGGCACTGTCCCAGCCCACCACCGACCGCCGGGGGGTGGCCCCGCTCGCCAGCCTTACAGTAAGCGCCTGGATTTCTACCAGCACCGGCCGCGTTCCTTCCAGCGCCGGAAATACCGTGGCCCCGGTGACTTCCTCGCTGCGGTCGGTCAGGAACAGCGCGGACGGGTTGGACACTTCGGTCAACCCCGCCTCTTCCATAGCAAACACGCCGATTTCGTCAGTCCCGCCAAAGCGGTTCTTGATCGCGCGCAGGATGCGATATTGATGGCTGCGTTCGCCTTCGAAGCTCATCACCGTATCGACCATATGTTCGAGCACGCGCGGTCCGGCGATATTGCCGTCCTTGGTGACATGGCCGACAAGCATCACCATCGTGCCATGTTCCTTGGCGAACTTGATGATCTCCTGCGCCGATGCGCGCACCTGGCTGACCGTTCCCGGCGCGCCCTCGATCAGGTCGCTGTGCATCGTCTGGATCGAGTCGATCACGACAAAATCCGGCGCATCGCGGCCCAGAGTCGTCAATATATCGCGGACCGAGGTCGCGGATGCCAATTTCACGGGAGCCTTGCCGAGGCCGAGGCGCCGCGCTCGCAGGCGGACCTGGTCCGCCGCTTCCTCGCCGGAAATATAGGCAACCGACAGCCCCGCCTCGGCCAGCCGCGCCGACACCTGCAACAGCAGGGTCGATTTTCCGATCCCGGGATCACCGCCCATCAGGGTAGCGGAACCAGCGACCAGTCCACCACCAACGGCACGGTCAAATTCGGCGATACCCGTCTTTCTGCGTTCGGGCAGTGCAATCTCGCTGTCCAGCCCGACCAGCCGCACTTCGCGGCCGCCGCTCTGCAGATTGTGCTTGGACGCAAAGACGGTTTCGCCCGCTTCCTCGACCAGCGTATTCCATTCGCCGCAGTCGGCGCACTGGCCTTCCCAGCGATGCGCGATCGAGCCGCAATTCTGACAGACATATTTTCTTTTCGGTTTGGCCATGAAATTTTATTTAGCAGAACAAAAAAGGAACGCCAGAAATATTAACAGGGTCACACGGGTCACACCCCCTAAGGGAGAAAATGATTCCGGCTCGCGTTCGGGCCAAGCTGAGTCAATTCCGGATTGTCCTGAAGATGGTGCGACCGGATCATATGATTCCCTTAGCAGAGCCGCGCAGGTGTAGGAAAGCGGCTTTTGCAGGCGAGACACCCCTGGAAGGGAGAGCCGCCAGCAGCCAGGCCGTGGCTAGCCGGGCTGGTGTCTGGCACCCGCTCGCTGCGGCAATATCCAGATCAGGCCGATGATCGCCACAGCCAATACCAGCGAAGCACCCGTGCGGCTCAGTTCCAGGCCGCCCTGGGCCAGCGGCTTGTCGAGAAAGTCTCCGACCACTGCGCCAAGCGGCCGAGTGAGGATGAAGGCAGCCCAGAACAGGTACACATGGCTGATACTGGTCCGATAATAAGCAAGAGCGAGCAGCGCCAGCGCGGTGGTGAAGATAACTGCCGCGCCGAGATAGCCGAGCGATCCGTCCGCCACCCAGTCCCCCAGAGCGGTGCCGAGGGTCTGCGAGAAGGTGATAGTCAGCCAATAATAGATTTCGGCGCGCGGTTCGTGCACCGACGCCACCGAAATCGATCCCAGCGCGCGATACCATATGAACAGCGAGACCAGTACCAGAGCGAGCAGCAGCAGCGAACCTCCCGCATAGCCGATACCCAGCGACCGGGTCGCATAATCGGCCATCGTCGTACCCGCGGTGGTCGACGCGATGATGGTCGCCCAGTAGAGCGCGGGATGGAATTTTGGTGCCCGAATTTGCCAGAAGACCAGTAACATCAGCAGCGTGGCGAAAATGGCGGTGCCGACCAGATAGCCGAGATCGAGCGACATGCTGACCATGTCGCCTGCGGTCTCGCCAAAGGTCGTTGCGAGTATCTTGATGATCCAGAAGCCCAGCGTGATTGCCGGAACCTTGCTGAGACCGTTCGCTTGTGATGTCGTCATGATATATTTCCCGGATTGCTTCAGATGGCCGCTCGGCCCGACAGCCATCGAAACTAGTGCGCGGGCTGCCTCTTCACTATAAGCAGGCGCTTAAAGAGCGGCGGCTAAGCGAAAGTGCTATCGAATCCATGGCTATGAAATCTCAAACAGCGAGCCCTGTCGGCCCCAATCGGGAGCTGATCGTGGCATTGGCAATTGTGGCGCTGCAGGCCGTGGCCGCCATTTTCTTTCTGGTCGACAGTATCGACGAGATCATCCTGCAGATCGGCGCGGGAATCGGCTTTTCGGTCATTCTCGAATGCCTGGTCGCGGTCGCGCTGGTCGCGGGCGTGCTGATGGGCGCAAGACATACCCGCAAGCTGATGGCGGAAGCACACCGGCGGGAAGGCGCGCTGGCGGTCGCCAGAGGCGCGCTGGCCGAAATTCTGGAACTGCGCTTTGCGGAATGGCAATTGTCGGCCGGCGAATCCGAAGTGGCCCTGTTTGCGATCAAGGGCTGCTCGGTCAGCGAGATCGCGCTTTTGCGGAACACCGCCACGGGGACGGTCCGGTCGCAGCTGAGCCAGATATATGCAAAGGCCGGCGTGACGAGCCAGTCGATGCTGACATCCATATTCATCGAAGAGCTGCTCTGACTGCAGCGCGCGTGACGCTGCGGCGCATTCCCGCTTGCACCCTTTCCGCCATCCTGTAGTTTAGCGGCATGCGGCAGAAAGAACTCAGACTGGCCTTGATCTGCTACGGCGGTGTCAGTCTGGCGATCTACATGCACGGGATCACCAAGGAAATCTGGAAACTGGCGCAGGCGAGCCGGGACTTTCATGACCGCACGCGCATCGACCAGTGCAGCCGCGGAATCTATTATGACATATTGGAATGGCTGGAGGCAGAAACCGGCACCAGGCTCCGGGTGCTGCCGGACATCATCGCCGGGGCCAGCGCCGGCGGCATCAACGGCATATTTCTGGCGCAGGCCATTCTCTCGGGCCAGTCGCTGGATCCGCTGACCGACCTGTGGCTCGACACCGCCGATGTCGACAAGCTGCTCGATCCCGATGCCCGGCCGCTGTCGCGTTTTTCCAAATTCTGGGCCGAACCGATTGCGTGGATGGCTCTGGGCCGCAAGGGCGGCGCGGTCGAACAGACGGTTTCGAAGGAAGCGCGCGAAGAGGTCAAGATGAAGCTGTCGCGCTTCGTCCGCGCGCGCTGGTTCGCGCCGCCCTTCGGCGGCAAGGTGTTCAGCGGCCTGATCTGGGATGCGCTCGCGGCGGTCCGGGCAACCGAGCGCGGACCGCGCCTGCTGCCGCCGGGCCAGCCGCTCGACCTGTTCGTGACCGTGACCGATTTTGTCGGTCATCCGGAGAAGCTGCAACTGCACAGCCCGCCGGAAGCGTTCGAGATGGAGCACCGCATCACCATCGGTTTCTCGACGCGGGGCAAGAGGGATGAGGCCATTGCCGATCCGGCTGCCCTGACCTTTGCGGGCCGCGCCACGGCCAGTTTTCCCGGCGCCTTCCCGCCCTTTACCATGCGGGAGCTGGACGAGCTGCTGGTCGACCGCGACTATGTCTGGGAGGGGCGCACCGCCTTCCTGAAGCGCATATTGCCGTCCCAGTTCCGCGCCGGCACGGCCGAAGAGACGGTGCTGATCGACGGTTCGGTGCTCGCCAATGCGCCCTTTGCCCAGGCGATCGAGGCGCTGAAGAACCGGCCGGCCAAGCGGGAGGTTGACCGGCGCTTTGTCTATATCGATCCCCGCCCCGATCTCGACGTCGCAAAGAGCGACAAGGCGCTGCAACGCCTGCAGGCGGCGCAGGAGGCCGAGGACGAGGCGCTGCCCGGCTTCTTCTCGACGATTTTCGGGGCCATTTCCAATATTCCGCGCGAACAGCCGATCCGGGACAGTCTCAATGCGATCGCCGGGCGTTCGAACCGGATCACCCAGATGCGGCTGATCACGGAGAATCTGCGCGGCGAGGTCGAGCAGCATGTCGAGACGCTGTTCGGGCGGACCTTTTTCCTCGACCGGCCGACGGCGGCGCGGGTTGCCGCCTGGCGGCGCAAGGCGCGCGACAAGGCGGCAAAGCTCTCCGGCTTTTCATACAGCGCCTATGGGCATCTCAGGCTGGCTACAGTGATCGAGGATATTGCGAACACCGTGCGGCGGGCCAAGGCCGACCCCAATGCGCACAACCATCCCGGGTTGCGCGATGCCCTGTGGGCGGAGATCCGCCGGCTGGGTCTCGACAATATCGGACAGAAGAGCGGCGGGCCGACCAAGCAGGCCGCGGAGTTCTTTCGCCAGCATGACGTGGGCTTCCGGGTGCGCCGTCTGCGCTTCCTCGCCCGGCAGCTGGCCGAGGATCTCGACCGCGCCGATCCCACCGACTATGAGGCGATGGAAGGGATGCACGACGTCGTCTATGAGTGCCTGTCGCTCTATATCGAGCGCGAGACGATCGACTATCTCGGCGATGATTTCGTGGCCCTTGCCGAGCAGGCGGATGACCGGCCCGGTGCGGTGCTGGACGCGCTGGCGAAGGCCCGTGACCTGACGACGGCTGACGCGATTGTCGATGCCAGGCTGGCCGCCGCGCTGGCGGTGATACCCAAGGTGGAGAAGCGTTCGATGCTGCTCGCCTTTCTCGGCTTCCCCTTCTACGATATCGCCACGCTGCCGCTGCTGCAGGGCGAAGGGCTGGACGAATTCGATCCGATCAAGGTCGACCGGATCTCGCCGGAGGACGCCCGCACGATCCGCAAGGGAGGCGTTGCAGCGACCTTAAAAGGTATAGAATTCAATAACTTCGGTGCATTTTTCAGCCGCAGCTACCGCGAGAATGACTATCTCTGGGGCCGGCTGCACGGGGCGGAGCGGATGATCGACATCCTCTTCTCCACCCTGCCCCCGTCGAAGCGGCCCGGCGACGCGACGATCCTGGGATTCAAAAAGATCATCTTCCGCGAGATCGTCGACGAGGAGGCACCGCGGCTGACCCGGATCGCGCCGCTGATCGCCTCGCTGCGCGAGGAAATCGAGGCCGCCCAGCCCTAGCTAGTGCGCATGGTCCTCGGCGTGGTCCGGCTTCTGCAGGCTCTTGTACACCGCCTCGACAAAGGCATCCCCCTTGATGAAGGCATCCGGATTGACGTCCCATTGCGCCGCCGGTTTCATCGCCTGGACCTGTGCCAGCGACTTGCCCTCGCCCTGCGCTTTCTCGACCGTGCCGATAACGCTCTTCAGCATGTCGCGATAGGCGGTCAGGTCCGCCTTGTTCGCCATCGGCCCATGACCGGGAATGATCTTTGTATCATCATCCACCATGGCCAGAACCTTGTCCGCCGCCGCGAGGACGCCGCGGGCATTGCCGCCGCTGCTCAGGTCGATGAAGGGCAAGGTGACCTTGTTGAAGAACAGGTCGCCCATGTGGACCACGTTGGCGTTTTTCCAGAAAACGACGCTGTCGCCGTCGGTATGACCGTGGCTCATATGCTGGACGCGGATCTCGTCGCCGTTCAGGTGCAGCTTGATCCCGTCATGATAGGTGACAACCGGCAAGGCTTCGGGAGCCGCTGGCGGGGTCGAGTCATTGCCCTTGATCAGGCGATCGCGGACATGGTCATGGGCCATGATCAGGACACCGGACCGGCCGAGATTCTCGTTGCCGCCGGTGTGATCGCCATGCCAGTGGGTGTTGATCAGATATTTCACCGGCTCGGCACCAAGGTCCTTCACCGCGGCATTGATCTTGCCGGTCAGCGGGGCGAACTGGTCGTCGATCAGCACGGTGCCATCGGGACCGTAGGAGACGCCGATATTGCCGCCGGCGCCAAACAATACGGCGATCCCGTCGGCCAGCGGTTCGGCCTTGATCTCGACCTTGGCGAACCGGTCGCTTTCCTGGGCATTGCTCTCGCTGCAGGCGGAGAGGGCCAGTGACGAGGTCGCCAGCAGCAGCGCGGCAAATGTTCTGGATATCGGATTTGGCATCGGGATATTCTCCTATATTTGATCATGGCATAACAGCGAAACCGGGTCGCCGCTATCCCTTGGCAAAAAACATCAGGTTGACCAGCCGGCCATCCTGAGCCGTCCTGCCAAAGGCCTCCCCGCTGTTGTGGAACATCCACGGGCTGAACAGGATCAGCCGGTTGAAGCGCATCGGCACGGTCATCACCTTCGCCCATTTCGCCGGATGGCTGGTGTCCTTGTTCACCACATCCTCGATCAGCGCGTTGATATCGTTATAGCCCGCCTGCTGGATCGAAAGGAGATCGGTCGGCACGCGCTCCAGGCCGGTCCGCTTGTGCCGGAAAAACTCGGTGCCGCCCTTGCAGTGCTCGGGCAACGAGAGATAGAGGATGCCGGAATAGAAGGCCGGATCAATATGCACGCCGCTGCGCCCCTTGTCGCCCTTCAGGGTGATCCGGCAATGGAGATGGCTGGTGTTCGGCGCCGCCTTGACCGGGGCATTGACAATGCCGGTGATACGCTCGTTCAGCCCCTGGATTTCGAGCGGTTTCGTCGAAATATGGCCGGGATAATTGCCATGTTTGTTGCCGGGATCATAGTCGAGCGCCAGCGCGGCGTTGCGCGCGGCCAGTGGATCGGCGATAAAATCGTCCAGGATGATCAGCGACGGCAGCATCAGGAGAATCGCCCGCGGCGCTGCCCCATGGCGTTCAGCAAAGTCGACATTTTCCTGATGAACTTTACAATATTTACAAGGTTGAAGAAAACAATTCCTGGCTCCGCGTCGATGCACGAAGAGCCTCCCAACCGATTGGCAAGGCTGGGAAAATTGAAGCTGGGCAGCAAGTCCGTCATACCCCAGCCCTATCATGAATGGGGGGCTGTAGGACATATTTTTCTGGCGCCGCGCCGGTCCCGCCAAGCGACAGCGCAGCGGCAGCGGGAATATTTATCCCATCACCGCTTAAACCAGAGCTGATCCCGCCGTTATTAGAGCAGGTTGATGTATCAGCAGGATATTTCGCCTCGATCCGGCGCTGTCCTACACAAGCCCGGCTCGGTGGGGAGATTCACCAGGCTACTGGTTGTCAATTGAGCGGGTCGGGTTGGTTGGTCCCTTCCCTACCCGCTCCGCTTCTCGCTCGCGGACAGGCTCGAGGATCGCAGGCGACGGGAGCGAACCTAGGTCAGCCTGATCAGAGAATTGCTCAGGCCCACGATCACCGCCGACACGCGGTCGTTGACCTGCAGCTTCTTGAACAGGCGCCGGATGTAGGAGTCGACCGTCGCCTTGGATATATCCAGTATCACCGCCATGTCCGAATTCGACTTGCCGCGCGAAATCCAGTAGAGGACCTCGCTTTCCCGTTCGGAAAGCGGCGGCTCGGGCTCGTCGCTCCGATAGATGATCGCGCAGATTCGGCGGTGGCAGGATTGGGCCAGGCCGACCAGTGGGCGGACGACCGCTTCATCGTCGAGTGCCATGTTCCGGCCAAAGTTCATCGAAAAATAGGAATTTCGGCTGTTCGGCCCGAACAGCGGGACCGCGACGCCGTCCACAAAACCCAGGCTGCGCGTCAGCTTGACATAATTCCGGTGTTTGTCAGACAGTTTCTGGTCGGCAATGGCCTGCTGCCAGCTCATCACATGGCCGACTGCCATTACATAGTCGGGGATGGGATCGGATTCCATGATCTGCGGATCGAGATAGGTCGCCACGATCTCGGCGGGATAGCCGAAATGGAAGACCGAAGAGCGCTTTGATACCTGGGAATAGAAAGCCGGCGTGCTGTGATAGGATATGGCCTTGACGCCACTTTCCATCAATTCTTCAGCCAATTCAGCCAGTTGTAAAGAAACGGACTGCTTGTCACTGACAGGATCCCATCTAACAACCACACTATTACCACGCTTTTCTTGCCGGGAGGATACCCGGGAATATTCTATTCACCTTTTCATATGCGGCTCATCATGAGATCGCCAAGCTGGTACTATAGCGGAGCCAGTCCCGATGGATAGGACAAAATGCCCGTCACCCAGCGGCGGGCGTGCCGCGATGATCCAGGCAGGAGAAAATCCCGCCGTGCCACGCGCCAGCGTGACGTGCACGGACTCGGCCGCAGCCATAAGGAAAGCTGTCAACCACGTTTGTAGCGATCAAGGCGTACCTCAAAATGTTGTCTCAAATCGAAAGAATTTTTCCTACCGCTTGCCTCAGCATAAAAATTGATGTGGACGAGATTGTCAGCGCCAGAGAAGAGCGCAGCCGGCTATTTCGGGAAGAATATCTTGGCGGCCATTTCTGGGATATCCTGTTCATATTATACGGCCATGCAGTCAATGAATGCCCGTTGGATGTGCAGGGGCTGGCGAACAAGCTTGAACTCAGCCACTCCACGGTGCTGCGCCATATCAAAATCCTTTCCGCCGACGGATTTGTCTGTACTCATGGCCATGAGGCGGGTGAAGCATTCGATTTTGATCGCGATCCTGTCGCGCTGACCCGGCAAGGGTTCGACAATGCCGGCACCGTCATACTCCGGATGCGCAGAATCTTCGGCTGAGTCCCGCAGCGGCGAGCCAGCTCCGCCTGTAAACGCGCCAGACGAGGCGAGCGGAACGGATTGACGACCGGCCTCGCCGACAATTGCCTTCCGGACGGCAAGCACGATAGCGGCTTCAGTCGGTCAGATCTTCCCAAGCGTCTTTCAGCTTGCCGAAAAAGCCGGTCGAATTGGGTGTTTCCGCGCCGGTCTCGGTTTCCTGGAATTCGCGCAATATCTGCCGCTGCTGCTTGGTCAGGCGAGTCGGTGTTTCGACTTCTATCTGGACCACCATGTCGCCATGGCCGCGCCCGCGCAGGACCGGCATGCCGGCACCGCGCTGGTGGATCTGCTTGCCGCTCTGGATGCCGGCCGGGATGCGGATCGCATGTTTCTCGCCGTCGAGACCGGGAATGGTGATTTCGCCGCCGAGCGCTGCCAGGGTAAAGCTGATCGGGGCGCGGGTGAACAGCGTTGTCCCTTCGCGTTCAAAGATATTGTGCCGGGTCAGGTGGATGAAAATATAGAGATCGCCGGGAGGCGCACCGCGCGCGCCCGCCTCGCCCTTGCCGGTCAGGCGAATCCTTGTGCCGGTATCGACACCCGCGGGGATATCGACTTCCAGCGTCTGCGGCTTGTCGACCCGGCCTTCGCCGTAGCAGACATGGCACGGGCTCTCGATCACCTCGCCGCGTCCCTGGCAGCTGGCGCAAGTGCGCTCCACAACGAAAAAGCCCTGCTGGGCCCTGACCTTGCCGTGACCGTGACAGGTCGGGCAGCGCTGGACACCGGTGCCCGGCTCGGCGCCGGAACCGTCGCATTCGTCGCAGCCGACCGAGACGTCGATTTCAATTTCGCTATGCTTGCCATGATAGGCATCTTCCAGCGTGATTTCCATATCATAGCGCAAGTCCGCGCCGCGCGCGGGCCCGCGATGCTGCTGCTGGCCGCCAAAGCCGCCACCGGCACCACCGCCGAATATGGTTTCGAAAATATCGCCGATATCGTTGAAGGCCGCACCGCCAAAACCGCCGCCGCCGGCATTGTTGCCGCCGCCATTGGTGAATGCGGCGTGCCCGTAGCGGTCGTAGGCCGCGCGTTTCTGCGGGTCCTTGAGCACATCATAGGCTTCGCTGATCGACTTGAACCGGGCCTCTGCAGCGGCGTCGCCGGGATTCTTGTCCGGGTGCCATTGCATCGCCAGCTTGCGATAGGATGATTTCAGCGTCGCGCCATCACAATCGCGCGAGACGTTCAGTTGCTCATAATAATCGGTTTCGGATGCCATACTCATGCTTCCCCCAAAGCGAAGAAACCGCCGTCCCGGCGCAGTGCCGAGCCGCTGGCTTTAGAACCAGCGACCCAGCCCGCGCGCGGGCGACGTTTCAAATTTACTCAGCCGCCTTGGCGTCGTCTTTCTTGTCATCATCCGAGTCATCGACTTCGGAGAATTCGGCATCGACGACATCGTCGTCGGCAGCCTTGGCTGCCGCGTCTGCTGCCGCCGCATCACCGGCGTCACCGCCAGCGGCCTGTTCGGCTTCGTAGATCTTCTGACCCATTTGCATGGAAACCTGCGCAAGCGCTTCCGACTTGGTCTTCATCGCTTCCGGATCGCCACTTTCGATGGCTTCCTTGGTTTCCTTGACCGCAGCCTCGATCTGGCCCTTGAGATCGGCGTCGATCTTGTCGCCATGCTCTTCCAGCTGCTTCTCGGTGGTGTGGACAAGGCTTTCCGCATTGTTCCTGGCTTCCGCCTCGGCCCGCCGCTTCTTGTCTTCTTCCGCAAATTTCTCCGCATCCTGCACCATCTGGTCGATATCGCTATCGCTCAGACCGCCAGACGCCTGGATCTTGATCTGCTGTTCCTTGCCGGTGCCCTTGTCCTTCGCGGACACGTTGACGATGCCGTTGGCATCAATATCAAAGGTCACGTCGATCTGCGGCACGCCGCGCGGTGCGGGCGGAATACCGACCAGGTCAAACTGGCCCAGCATCTTGTTGTCGGCCGCCATTTCGCGTTCGCCCTGGAAGACGCGGATCGTCACCGCCTGCTGATTGTCGTCAGCGGTCGAATAGACCTGCGACTTTTTCGTCGGGATCGTGGTGTTGCGGTCGATCATGCGGGTAAACACGCCGCCGAGGGTTTCGATACCCAGCGACAATGGCGTGACGTCGAGCAGAAGCACGTCCTTGACGTCGCCCTGCAGAACGCCTGCCTGAATGGCCGCGCCCATGGCAACGACTTCATCCGGGTTCACGCCGACATGCGGTTCCTTGCCGAAGAATTTCTGCACGGTTTCGCGCACCAGCGGCATGCGGGTCATGCCGCCAACCATCACGACATCGTCGATGTCCTTGGCTTCGACGCCCGCGTCCTTGAGTGCCTTCTTGCAGGGATCAAGGGTCCGCTTGACGAGATCGCCAACCAGCTTTTCCAGATCGGAGCGGCTGATCGTCTTGACCAGATGCTTCGGCCCGTTCTGGTCCGCGGTGATGAACGGCAGGTTGATTTCGGTGGTCTGCGCGCTGGACAGCTCGATCTTCGCCTTTTCGGCAGCTTCCTTGAGGCGCTGCAGCGCGAGCTTGTCCTTGGTCAGGTCGATGCTCTCGGATTTCTTGAAGTCTGCCGCGAGAAACTCGACCAGCTTGGCATCAAAATCTTCGCCGCCGAGGAAGGTGTCGCCGTTGGTCGACTTCACTTCGAACACGCCGTCGCCGATTTCGAGGATCGAAATATCGAACGTACCGCCGCCGAGGTCATAGACAGCAATCGTCTTGCCTTCGCTCTTGTCGAGGCCATAGGCCAGCGCCGCAGCGGTTGGCTCGTTGATGATCCGCAGGACTTCGAGGCCGGCAATCTTGCCGGCATCCTTGGTCGCCTGACGCTGGGCGTCGTTGAAATAGGCAGGCGTGGTGATCACGGCCTGGGTCACGGTTTCGCCGAGATAGGCTTCTGCCGTTTCCTTCATTTTCTGCAAGGTATAGGCGGAAATCTGGGACGGGCTGTAATCTTCGCCGCCGGCTTTCACCCAGGCGTCGCCATTGGATCCCTTGACGATTTCATAGGGAACCAGTTCCATGTCCTTCTTCGTCATCGGATCATCGAACCGGCGACCGATCAGACGCTTCACCGCAAAGATCGTGCTTTCGGGATTGGTCACCGCCTGGCGCTTGGCTGGCTGACCGATCAGACGTTCGCCATCCTTGGTGAACGCGACGACAGACGGGGTGGTCCGTGCGCCTTCCGAATTTTCAATTACCTTTGGCTTGCCGCCATCCATAACGGCAACACAGCTGTTGGTGGTGCCCAGGTCAATTCCGATAACTTTACCCATAAATCCCTCAATCAATTTTCTAACATTAGCAAAATTGCCGCCCGGCCCTGATCAATCGGCACCGTTACGGCTTCGACAAGCGATATAGGTGGCATTTTTCTTGGCACAAGACGTGAGTCCCCCTACATTTGAAAAATCAACGCAAAACACCCATATCGGAACAGATCTGAACCGGCAAAACGAGGTATCACCATGAACAAGATCGCCATTCTGCTCGCCGCATCCCTGTCCCTTTTGCTCGCTTCCTGCGGTCAGGGAGACATACTTTATGCCGACAAGGCAGTGGTCAACCTGTCTCCCGTCGCCGACCATCCTTCCGCAGGCTATATGAATCTCCACGGTGGCCCGGTCGATGTCGCGCTGGTCGGGGTCACATCCGATGACGTGCTGCGCATGGAGATGCACGAGACCACCGAAAATGACGGCATGGCCAGCATGAACAAGCTGAAGGAAATACCGGTTCCGGCGGGCAAAACGGTGAAGCTCGAGCCCGGCGGAAAGCATCTGATGATCTGGGGTGTCGGGGCCGGATCGAAGAAACGCGGGCTGCTGAAAATGACCCTGATCTTTTCCAATGACGAACGCATCGAGATTGATGCGGTCATCAAAAATCCGGGCGAGGCTGCACCCGCTGCTGAATGATCGACCAAGACGTTGACTGGCCGTGCGCTGACCGCTGATGAAATTTCGCTGTGCCGATCGGTTTTCGGGCAGGCGATCGATTATGATGCGGTCACCATATTCAACCGCAAATGGTGGCTGTTCCAGAAACCGCGCGTCACGATGGCGCCGGACGGCAATCTCTGGTTTCATCCCGAGGGTAACCTGTTCTGCGATGATTTCTGCGGATCAGCGCGCAATATCCAGGCGCTGTTTATCCATGAGATGGTGCATGTCTGGCAGCATCAGCAGGGCGTGTTCCTGCCGCTGGCGCGCTATCCCTTCTCCCGTTACGATTATGAACTGAAGGCCGGCAAGGCCTTTGCCCAATATGGCATTGAACAGCAGGCGGAAATTGTCAGCCACTATTTCCTCCTGAAGAGCGGGGCGCGGTTGAAGAATGGCTATGGTCTGGCCGACTATCACGGGCTGCTGCCCTTCTAGAATATCCCGGATTCACGAAAGCAGATGATCAGGACGCGCTGCATCCCGATCATCCGGTTCCTGTCCGATTGCCTGACGCTCAGAAGCGATAGGCGAGCCCGGCACTGATCACCCAGGGATCAAGCCGGTGGCGCGTGCGCAAAACTTCGGTCTGCCCGGCAAACCAGCGAGCGGTGGTGTTGACGAAATAGCGTTTGGCGTCGACGCTGAGGGCAAGCCCCTTGTCGTTTACCGGCAAGTCGAAGCCTGCCTGCAGCGCGAAACCCACCTTGTCGTTCATCTTCTGTCGGGTGGCACCCAGCGCCTTCGCTGTTGCGCCGGCCTTCTCGTCGATGAAGATGAAATAGGTCGGCCCTGCCCCGATATAGGGCTTGAACCCCGATCCGGTGACGAGATGATATTTCGCGGTCAGGGTCGCGGGAATGATATTGGCATCGGATACCAGACCCGCACCGGCCAGGGGTCCCGTGCCGGTCACGTCATGCTGGGTGACGCAGCAGATGGTTTCCAGAGAGATATTCGGGGTGAAGAAATATTCGGCGGCAATGGTGGGCACGAAATTGTCATCGGCCTTCGTCTGGGTGCCGGCGGGCAGTCCGATATTGTCCAGTTCGATCGATGTGATCTTGCCATCCGGGGCGACCAGCGTCCCCATCAGCTTGACCTGTATCTTGCCGTCGCTGGAGCCTGCCGAGGCGGCTCCGCTCATGGCCAGTGCAGCCGCCGCAACGGCCAGTTTCATTGTATTTTTCATAAAGTCAGTCCCTGTGCGCTTGCGATCTGGTCGGTCACCAGTATCTGAGCGGAGCCACTAGCCGCGAGGCAAAAGGGCGGACATACGCAATGTCCCTGAGGTTGAGGCCCCGGCGGAAATTGGGACATATGGGAGAGTGACAGTGTCGGCTCGCTGCGGAAAAGCCAGGCTTGGCCTCAGGGCAGCAGCCCCAGTTTCGCACGCATCATCCAGCGGGCGAGCATCAGCACCGCGACCACGGCCAGCCCTCCGGCCAGGCCGGTCCAGATGCCGATGCCCTGCCAGCCTTGCCAGAAGGCCAGACCGGCACCCAGTCCGATGCCGATGAACCAGTAGCCCATCAGGGCGAACAGCATCGGCACGGTGGTGTCATGAAGGCCGCGCAGCATGCCGGCGCCGACGACCTGGGCGCCGTCGACGATCTGGAAGATCGCGGCAATGGCGAGAAAGCTGACCGCCAGCGCGGCCACTTCGGCATTGCCGGGGGCGCTGGCGTCGATGAACATCGAGATCAGGAAATCGGGGGCGAGGACAAAGACCAGCGCCATCGCCGCCATGAAAGACGTGCCGAGGATGAAACTGACCCATCCCGCGCGCTTGATGCCAGCATGGTTTTTCCGGCCATATTGGATGCCGACGCGCACCGTGGCCGCCTGCCCCAGTCCCATCGGCACCATGAAGGTCAGTGCGGCAAGCTGCAACGCAATGGCATGAGCGGCGACCGATTCGGCGCTGATCAGGCCCATGAGCAAGGCGGCAAGGCCGAAGACCGAGCCTTCGAGTCCCATGGTGATGGCAATCGGCAGGCCCAGTTTCCACATCATCCGGAACCGCTGCCAGTCGCTGCGCCAGAAGCGGCCGAACAGGTGGTAGCGCCGGAAACGCTTGTGATACAGGACGACGAGCGCCATTCCGGCAAACATCAGGACGTTGGTCATGACGCTGCCGATGCCGGCGCCGATGACGCCAAAGGCCGGAACCCCGAACTTGCCGAAGATCAGCGCATAGTTGAACAGCGCATTGGCAAGGACGCCGATGACGCTGATGATCAGTGCGGTTACCGGCTGTTCGAGCGCGGAAATGAAATTGCGCAGGATGATGAAGAACAGAAACGGCAGGATCGACCACATATAGGCGCTGATATAGGTGCCGGCCATGGCCGCCAGATCGGGCTGCTGACCAAAGGCCAGCAGGATCGTTTCGGTATTCCAGAGGATGATCCAGAACGGCAGGATGACCGCGGTCGCAGCCCACATCGCCTGCCGGAAGGTGCGGCGGACGTCGCGGACGCTGTTGCCCCGTCGCCCGATCTCTGTCGCCATCATCGGCGCCGAGGCGGTGATCAGGCCCATGCAGAAAATGGCGGCGCTCATCGCCAGGTTGAAGCCAAGCGTGGCAGCGGCCAGTTCGCGCGCGCCCAGCCAGCCCAGCATCAGTACGTCGGTGGCCCCGATCAGCGCCATCGTCAGGTTTGACAATATCAGCGGCCAGGCGAGCGCCACCGTGACGCGCAGTTCATGCCGCCAGGGGTCTTGCTCTCGCAGGCCAAGGGACGCTCCGGACATCGGCGCGCGTTAGCCCAAGCCGCGCTGCTAGGCCAGCGAAACCGCGCGCCGGACTAAAGGTTCAGAAAACTATCTCGGGTCGTCGGGATAACCGCGCACGCCGTAGCAATCATCGTCAAGCCGTCCGTTGCGATCATAGCCATCGCAGCCGTCGTTCTTGTCGATGAAATAGCCCGCAGCGGCTCCGGCTGCAGCGCCGATAGCAGCGCCTTCCACCACGTCGCCGCCGGTCAGTGCTCCGATGGCCGCACCGGCAGCGGCACCGGCTCCGGCACCCTCGGCCGCATAATTTTCTGCACAGGCGGACAGGCTGAGCGCGGAAATGCACGCGGTTCCAGCCAGCGCCATTTTTTTAGCCAGTATATTCATCATCATACTCCTCAGTTTAAGCCCCTTAAAATAGTATAACACATTGATCCGGCGATCGTTCCTGCCATGTGAAATGTTTGGGACCGCCGGTGGCCGGGTGGCGGTAAGCGGAAAGGGGAAATGGTTTGCCCGATCTGATTTCATTTGATACCATCCTGCCATTGAGCAAGCGGCCCAACCCGCGCTTGCGGCAATGGTGATCCTATGAAATTGTCAAATTATGATATGTCCGCATCACGCGGATTTCTTTCGCATTTCGAAATGGCAGATATCGACCTTCCGGATATATTTGCTCCGGTACAGGAGGTAGCCGACAATCTCTCCGGGCTGATGACGACTGGCCGGGTGCGGCACTGGCTGGAACGGCTGCCAGCGCTCGATCTCGCCGAATGGGCGGCGAACGCGCCGGAGGAGCAGGTGCGGGTGGCGATGGTGCGCTACAGTTTTCTGGTCCAGGCCTATGTCTGGGGCGAGAATGATGCACCGGCCGCCCTGCCGGCGAATCTCGCGCGGCCGATGGTGGCGCTGGCCGATCGCCTCGATCAGGCGCCGCTGCTGCCCTATAGCGGCTATGTGCTGGATAACTGGACGCGGCTGGACCGCGACCAGCCGATCGATCTCGACAATGTCTATATGGTCCAGAATTTCTACGGCGGAGCGGATGAAAACTGGTTCGTCCTGATCCACGTCGCGATCGAGGCCGCAGCAGCGCCGATCCTCGCGCTGGCCTGCAACCTGGTCGCGGCTGCCGAAGCGAAAGATACAGCAACGGCGACGGCGCTGCTGGAAGAGATGCACGGTCACTGGGACGCGGTGAACGCGATCTTCGACCGGATGCCCGAGCGCTGCGATCCCTATATCTATTTTCAGCGGGTGCGGCCCTATATTCACGGCTGGGCCAACAATCCGGCGCTGCCCGACGGCCTGATCTATGAAGGCGTCGAGAAATATGCCGGCCAGGGACAAGCCTTTCGCGGCCAGACCGGATCGCAGAGCTCGATCGTGCCGAGCATGGACGCGCTGTTCCAGGTGCGGCACGAGAATGATCCGCTGCGCGCCTATCTCGACGAATTGCACGCTTACCGTCCGGTCCAGCATCGCCGCTTTATCGAGGATCTCCGCGAACGGAGCCGGTTGCGCGAATTTGCGGTCGCCAGCGGCGACGCCGCGCTGAGAATGGCGTTCAACGCGAATGTCGAGCAGGTCGCACGGTTTCGCACCCGGCACCTGGAATATGCAGCCAGCTATATCAACAAGCAGGCAGGTAGCGGCAAGGGCAATGATACCGAGGTTGGCACCGGGGGCACACCGTTCATGAAATATCTGAAAAAGCATCGCGACGAAAACCGGGCGCAAGTGATCTGAACCTGATTCTGCCGCCCCAGCCCGGGTGGCGGATTTAGCAGTTGCACCCGAGACCGGGCCTCTGCCATGAGGCAGCGGTCAAGTTTCGGGGGACATATATGCTATCGGCAATCGGACTAATCGGCGGGCTGGGACTGCTTATCTGGATGACGGTGCGCGGGGTGAATATCCTGATCGCCGGGCCGGTGGCGGCGGCCGTGGTGGCGCTGACCAGCGGTATTGCGTGGCTGCCGCCGCTCGCCGCAGCGGGAGCGCCGGATTTTGCCAGCGCCTATATGGACGGCTTTGTCGGCTTTTTCAAAAGCTGGTTCTTCATGTTCCTGCTCGGCGCGATATTCGGCGAGATCATGGGCGCCAGCGGTGCGGCGGCGAGCGTCGCCCACTGGATTGTCGAGAAGATCGGGATCAAGCATGCGGTGCTGGCCGTGGTCGCGGCCTGCGCGGTACTGACCTATGGCGGGGTGAGCGTGTTCATCGTCTCGTTCAGCGTCTATTCGCTGGCGGTGCACCTGTTTCGCGAGGCCGACCTGCCGCGGCGGTTCATCCCCGGCGCGCTGGCCTTCGGTTCGGTTACCTTCACCATGACCAGCGCCGGATCGCCGGAAATCCAGAATCTGATTCCGATGCAATATCTCGGCACCACCGCCTATGCCGGATGGCAGGTCAGCCTCGTCATAGCGCTGTTCATGGCGGTGACCGGCCAGTTCTGGATCAATCATATGGTCAAGCGCGCGGTCGCCAGAGGCGAGCATTTTGTCGGCCGGGAAAGCGACGACCATAATACAGACTATAGCAATCTGCCGGCGCCGCTGCTCTGCATCCTGCCGCTGGTCGCGGTGCTGGCGATCTTTCTGGTCTTTCAATATCCGCAGGAGATGGGGCCGCTGTCGGCGATATTGCCGCAGGAATCGCTCGACCAGTGGGCGCTGGTGGCGGCGCTCGGAACCGGCGCGGTGGTGGCGCTGATGGTCGGCTATCAGAAGCTGAGATCGATGCCGGACGCCTTTTCGCGCGGCGCGACCAGCGCGGTGGTGGCGATCACCAACACCTGCGCGGTGGTCGGTTTCGGATCGGTCGCCAAGCTGTCACCGGCGTTTCAGGAAGCTCTGGTGATGGTGCAGAATATTCCCGGCAGTCCGCTGATCGGGGCGGCGGTCGCGGTGACGGTAATCGCCGGCCTGACCGGCTCGGCCAGCGGCGGCCAGTCGATCGCCCTGCCGCTGATCGCGCCGCATTATCTGGACGCCGGCGCACAGCCGGACGAGCTGCACCGGGTCGTCGCCATTTCCTCCGGCGCGCTCGATAGCCTGCCGCACAATGGCTATGTCGTGACCACGATCCGCGCGGTCTGCGGCGAGACACACAAGGATGCCTATGGCGCGGTCGGGGCGCTGACCGTGGTGATACCGGTGGTCGGGACGATCATGGCCGTGATATTGTTCACGATCTTCTGATCCGCGAATGATTGTCCAATGGCCCAAGGCCTGCCTCCGGGCGCGAGCCGTGCTTCGACAAGCTCAGCACGAACGGATTGAGACAAGTCCTCTGGTCTGTCCGACGCATCGGCCAATTGCCGTTCGCCCTGAGCCTGTCGAAGGGCGCTCGGGGTACAAACCGCGCTTCGACAAGCGCAGCACGAACGGGGCTTCCCGATGCTCCTATTTCAGCCGTTCGATCTTGCCGGCAGCCTCGTCGATGATTGCGGCGACATCGAGGATCTTGTCCGAACCCTTGTCTTCGCTGGCGAGGCGGATACGGACGGCGCTTTTCAGATTGTGCATCGCGCGGCGGATCGAGGCGCCGTCGCTGGCTTCGCCCATTTTCGAGACGCCGTCGAGCCGTTCGAGAATATGGTCAATATGCTCTTTCTCGTCCGCGAGCCTGGCGGAGCCACGCTCGGTGACAGAATAGACTTTCTTGCCGTCACCATCGACCGTTTCGTCGATCAGATCCATTTCCGCCATCAGCGTCAGGGTGGGATAGACAATTCCCGGGCTAGGCGCATAATGGCCGCCGGTCATCTCCTCGATCTGGCGGATCAGGTCATAGCCGTGCCGCGGTTCCTCGGCGATCAGGTGCAGCAGTACCAGCCGCAATTCCCCGCGCCGGAACATCCGGCCACGGCGCTTGCCGACCGCCCCTTCAAAGGCCGCCTCGGCAAAGGCGCGGGCAAATTTCTGTCCGATTTCGGCATTCCAGCCCCGGCCGTTACGGCCTCTGGGACCGCCGGGTCCAAATTTTCTTCCGTGCATCATGACAGGTGAGTCTTTCTATTTCTAAGCTGTGTTTAAGATATATCTTTAAAAGGAACAGGCAAGAGCAAATCGTTCGACCGGAGACAAGTTTCTGATTTTCAGATTTTCTTTTTCGGACCAACCGCACCCGGGAGCATCTGTTCCTCATATTGGACAGTCGGCAGCGGGCCCGGCCATTGCTAGGCAGGATGCCGAGAGGAACACAGCATGGATCTGGGAATTACCGGCAGGAAGGCACTGGTCAACGGCGGCAGCGCGGGGCTGGGGCGCGGCGCGGCGCTGGCGCTGGCGCGGGAGAAGACGGAATTGTTCATTACCGCGCGCGGCGAGGAGCGGCTGATGAAGGTCTGCGAGGAACTGGCGCGCGAAACCGGTGCCAGTATAACGCCGATTGTCGCCGACCACAGCAGCGACGAGGGCCGCGAAAAAATCCTGTCGATCTGCCCCGACCCGGACATTCTGGTCGCAACCTGCTCTCCCCCGCCCTTTTCCGGAGACTTCCGCACGGTGGACCGCAAGGACTGGGAGGACGCGCTGTCGCTGACCCTGCTCAGCCCGGTGGAATTTATCAAGGCGGTGATTGACGGCATGGTCGAGCGCAAATGGGGCCGGATCGTCAATATCGCGACCGGCGCGGCCAAATATCCGGCCGCCATGCGGGTGCTGTCGGGACCGCCGCGGGCGGCGCTGGTCAACTATACGGTAGCAGTGGCGAAGCAGGTCGCCCGCCATGGCGTGACGATCAACAATATCCTGCCCGGCATGCATCATACGCCAGGCATCCGCGACATGTTCGACAGCCAGGCGGAAGCCAATGGCACCAGCTATGACGAGGAAGTCGCGAAATTCGTCAAGCAGGTGCGGATCCCGGTCGGCCGCTTTGGCGATGCCGAGGATATGGGGATGTTTGTCGCGATGTTCTGCAGCGAGATGGCCGGCTATGCGACCGGGCAGAGCCTGGTGGTCGATGGCGGGATGGGGAATTCGATTTTTTGAGTTCGAACTTGGCGGCTCGACTATTCCGCCGGGCAAGCCTAGCGTGACTGGCGCAGCTTGAAGGAGCCAGGGCCCATGACGATGCATCAGCTTATCTACGCTTCCCGGCCGTTCGGTTTCGATGAAGCCGCGTTAAACGGCATATTGGTGGAGGCGCGGCGATTCGACGCCGAGCATGACATTACCGGTGCGCTGATCTGTCGCCACGATCTGTATCTGCAGCTGCTGGAAGGGCCGCAGGATATCGTCGAAACGCTGTACCGGCGGATCGCCGTTGATGCCCGTCATCTCGAAGTCGAACTGCTGGTCGCGCAACCGGTGGGCAAGCGCCTTTTTCCCAAATGGGCGATGCTTGATGACCCAGCACATTCCTCGCTCTGGACACCCGAGCAAGTAAGGGACGGTGCGATCAGGCAAGCCGGCAAGGAAGAGATTGTCGGGGTGTTCGAGCGCCTGGCCGCCGATTCAGCGCATTAATCCGGTGCCCGCTCAGGTTTGTCGCCTGCCCTCTCCGGGCAGGAGAGGCGAACGTCACTCCGGCTTCTTCGCCACCCCGACAAAGGCCGGCCGCAACAGCCGGTCCTTGATCACGTAGCCGGCCTGCATTTCCTGCACGATGGTGCCGGGTTCATGCTCGTCGGTGGGGATTTCGACCATTGCCTGGTGCTGGTTGGGGTCGAGCGGCAGACCGACCGAGGCGACGCGCTTGATGCCGTTTTTCTCGAACACCGACTGCAACTCGCGGCCTGTGGCCTCGATGCCGTTGATCAGGCCCTTCCACTTTTCCTCGTCCTTGACCTCGGCGGGAATGGCCTCGAGGGCGCGCTGCATATTGTCCATCACCGAGAGCATGTCGCGGGCAAAGCCGGTGGCGGCATAGGCGCGGGCGTCCTGCGCGTCCTTTTCGAGACGGCGGCGGACATTCTGCGTCTCGGCCTGGGCGTAGAGCACCGCCTGCTGCGCTTCGGCGAGCGCATCTTCCAGCGCCTCGATGCGGTTGTCGGCATTTTCCGGCTGCGGGTCGCCGCCGTTTTCGGCGTCGGTACTGCCATCCCTCATCGATTCCGGCACGCCTTCCAGCTCGGCTGCGGCAGCCTTGTCGGCATCTTGGTCCTGGGGTTTATTCTTCTGATCACTCATGTTCTAAATCACTCTAATATCTGTCATTTGGTCAACAGTCGCGACAGGGTTTGCGCGGTGAAGTCTACCATGGGTACGATCCGCGCATAATTCAACCTTGTCGGGCCGATCACGCCGACCACGCCAACCACCTGTCCGTCGCCGTCCTTGTAGGGCGCCGCTATCACAGATGAGCCGGAAAGCGAGAATAATTTATTTTCCGCGCCGATAAATATCTTCGCTGCCTCGGCATCGCGGGCATTGTCGAGCAGGCGGGCGATTTCCTGCTTGCCCTCGAGCTCGTCGAGCAGCCGCCGGACCCGGTCGAGGTCTGCCAGCGCGCTGTTGTCCTGCAGCAGATTGGCCTGGCCGCGCACGATCAGCACCGGCCGGTCGGAGGGATCGCGGCTCCAGGTGACCATGCCGGCCTTGACCAGCTCTTCGGAGGCCTTGTCGATCGCCAGCTCGCCGGCGCTGATCTCGCGGTCGAGCTGGGCCAGCGCCTGCGACAAGCTTTTCCCGCCATAGCGGGCGGTGAGAAAATTGCCGGCCTCCACGAGCGCCGATTCCGAGACGCCGGGCGGCAGGTCGAGCACGCGATTCTCGACGCCGCCGTCCTGGCCGACGAGGATCGCCAGCCCCTGCCCTTCGGACAGTTTCACGAAATTGAACTGCCTGAGCAGCGGCTCGCGCTTCGGCACCAGCACCAGCCCGGCGCAGGAGGACAGGCCGGAGAGGATGGAGGTGGTGGCACGCAGCGCATCCTCGACCGGGCCCTGTTCGGTGATCTGGCTCTCGATCGCCTCGCGCTCCTGCTGCGACGGCTCGGCGGCCTGCATCATGCCGTCGACAAACAGCCGCAGGCCGAGTTCGGTCGGCATCCGGCCGGCGCTGGTGTGCGGCGCGGCGAGCAGGCCGAGTTCCTCGAGATCCTGCATGACATTGCGGATCGAGGCGGGCGACAGTTCGAGGCCGGGGGCCTTGGAGATGGTGCGCGAACCGACCGGGGCGCCGCTTTCCAGATAGGATTCGACCACCACCCGGAAAATGGCGCGGGTGCGGTCGTTCATTTCGGTGATCGGTGTGTTGGGCATGGATGTTAGATAGGTGAACTATAGGAATGTTTCCAGCGCGCAATGCGAGAACGGCATTGCTCTGCACTTGATGTGGAGCTCTGGAGGCAGAATGCACTATCCGCCGGACCAGCTCCGCATCAAGTGCGGAGCACAGTTGCCTCGTCCCCTGCGAGCGGTTAAGGACGCGCCAACTCAAATAAGGAACATCACATGCGACCATCGGGCCGTGCGCCGGACGAAATGCGCGCCATTTCCATCGAAACCGGATTTACCAAACATGCCGAGGGAAGCTGTCTGATCAGTTTTGGCGATACAAGGGTGCTGTGCACCGCCAGCATCGAGACGAGCCTGCCGCCATGGATGCGCGGCAAGGGGACCGGCTGGGTGACCGGCGAATATTCGATGCTGCCCCGCGCGACCCATACCCGTGGCAGCCGTGAAGCGGCACGCGGCAAGCAGTCGGGCAGAACGCAGGAAATCCAGCGACTTATCGGGCGCTCCTTGCGTTCGGTGGTTGATCTGAAGAAGCTCGGCGAGCGGCAGATCACGCTCGACTGCGACGTGATCCAGGCCGATGGCGGCACCCGGACGGCGTCGATCAGCGGCGCCTGGGTGGCGCTGCGGCTGGCGGTCAACGGGCTGCTCGACCAGAAGGTGCTCAAGGAAGATCCGATCGACCAGAAGATCGCGGCGATCAGCTGCGGTATCTTTGACGGCACGCCGGTGCTCGACCTCGACTATGACGAGGACAGCAATGCCGGGGCCGACGCCAATTTCGTGCTGACCGGCGACGGCAATATCGCCGAGGCGCAGGCGACCGCCGAAGGCCAGACCTTTGACGAGGAAAACCTGATGCGGCTGATGCGACTGGCGAAAATCGGCTGCGGCCAGATTTTCGAGGCGCAGGACAAGGCTGTTGGCTAGGACGTAGAAGAAGAGAAGTCGTCATCCTGAACTCGTTTCAGGATCTCCAAAGGCTGTGCGCAGTCTCAACGGGTCCTGAAACAAGTTCAGGATGACGAAGTGGGGATGTGTCAGGATGACGAAGTGAGAGAGAAATGACCACCCACCGCAAACTGCCCCCCGGACGCCTGGTCATCGCCAGCCATAACCAGGGCAAGGTGCGGGAAATCCGGGCCCTGCTCGAGCCTTATGGTATCGAGCCGGTGTCGGCGGGCGATCTCGGACTGCCCGAGCCGGAAGAGACCGGCACGACCTTCGCGGAAAATGCCCTGCTCAAGGCGCGGGCAAGCGCCGAGGGCGCGGATTGCGTGGCGCTGGCGGATGACAGCGGGCTGTGCGTGGCCGCGCTGGGCGGCAAGCCGGGGGTTTACACCGCCGACTGGGCCGAGCGGCAGTGGTTCGAGGGCGAGCCGGGGCGCGACTGGTATATGGCGATGGGCAAGGTCGAGGGGCTGCTGGCCAAGCAGGGTCCCGATGTTGATCGCAGCGCCTATTTCGTCTGTACGCTGGCGCTGGCCTGGCCGGATGGCCATTCGGAGGTTTTCGAAGGGCGGGTCCATGGCAATCTGGTCTGGCCGCCGCGCGGCAAACTGGGCTTCGGTTACGATCCGGTGTTTCAGCCGGTCGGGATGGACCAGAGCTTTGCCGAGATCGATCCCGAGAAGAAGCAGGCAATGAGCCATCGGGCGGATGCGTTCCGGAAGCTGGTTGCGGCCTGTTTTTAGGGGCTTTTGCAGAAATTCCCGTTCGCACTGAGCTTGTCGACCCGCAGGGCGAGCGAAGCTCAACGGCACCTATCGACGTGAGATGTCCTTCGACAGGCTCAGGACGAACGGACTGTGCTCCGCACTTGATGCGGAGCTCTGGAGGCATGAGCCTGACAGCCGATAGGGCTCCGCATCAAGTGCGGAGCACAAGAATTACCCCTTGAGCGGATCCCTGCCGACGATATTGCCGGCGGGGCTGTAGCGGCAGACCAGGAAATCACTGCGGGCGTTGCTGGCCACCGCGCAGCCGATCCGCTGGCTGGTCGGCCAGATGATCTGGGTATAATGGGCGACATCGCCCCAGTTGCCGGTGGTGCTGTTGCCGGGGACCAGGCCGGGCTTGAAATAGCGATCCTCGTCGACCCAGGCGCCGACCATTTCGGTATAGCTGTAGGCGTCGCGGGTGCCCATCCAGAGATTTTCGCCCTGCCGGGGACTGCGGCCGGTTTGCGGGTCGTGGGCGAATTTTCCGGTGCGGGCCAGAGTGGCGGCATAGGCAGCGGCATCCTTGGCCAGCTCCGTGTTCCAGACCAGCTTTGGTGCGCCGACTTTCACCCGGGCTCTATCATGGGCGCGCATGATAGCGCTTTCCAGCCGGCTCTCGCCGCGCGGTTCCGGCGCCATGCTGGGGCGCGGCTCGACCACCGTGGTCGGCGACGGGCTGTGCGAGGGAGCCGGGGAGCAGGCCGCAATGGCTGGCGTGATCAGAAGGATGGCGCTAAGGGCGCGAATGATATGCATGAACTGGCCTCTACCAAGAAAAAGATGAACAGAAGTGATATGGGGCCGCTGGCGCTCTATATCCACTGGCCCTTCTGCGTCTCCAAATGTCCCTATTGCGATTTCAACAGCCATGTCCGGGAACAGGTGGATATGGCTGCCTGGCGAGATGCGCTGCTCGCCGATCTGGCGCACGAGGCGGCGCTGACCCCGGGCCGCCGGCTGTCGAGCATCTTCTTCGGCGGCGGCACGCCCTCGCTGATGCCGCCGGCGCTGGTCGAGGCGCTGATCGCGGCGGCGGAGCGGCACTGGGGCTTTGCCGAGAATATCGAGATCACGCTGGAAGCCAATCCGTCCTCGGTCGAGGCAGCGAATTTTCACGATCTGGCTGGCGCCGGCGTCAACCGGGTTTCGCTCGGGGTGCAGGCGCTGGACGAGCGGACGCTCGCCTTTCTGGGGCGCGCCCATGATGTTGAAGAGGGGCTGGCCGCGCTGGATACCGCGCAGCGGGCGTTCGAGCGGGTCAGCTTTGACCTGATCTATGCCCGGCCGGGGCAGACTCTGGCCGACTGGCAAGTGGAGCTGGAGCGCGCGCTGTCCTTTGGCACCGGCCATCTCTCGCTCTATCAACTGACCATCGAGCCGGGGACGCGGTTCGAGACTTTGGTGCGCACCGGCGCGCTGGTGCCGGCGGACGATGACCATTGCGCCGATCTGTTCGAGCTGACGCGTGACGTCATGACGGCGGCCGGCCTGCCCGCCTACGAGATCAGCAACCATGCCAGGCCGGGGCAGGAAAGCCGCCACAATCTGACCTACTGGCGGTATGAGGATTATATCGGGGTTGGCCCGGGCGCGCACGGACGGCGGCTCGAGCAGGCAACCGAGCGGCACAAGAAGCCGGAGAATTTCCTGTCGGCGGTGGCGCGCAATGCGAATGGCCTGAAGGTCGAGCAGCCGCTGTCGCAGCAGACGCGGGCGATGGAAGCGCTGATGATGGGGCTCAGGCTGGCGGAGGGCGTCGATCTGGAAGCGCTGGAGGCGAAAACGGGGCTCGCGGCAGCAGAGATGATCGATGGCGGCGAGGTGGAGAAACTGGCTGACATGGGTTTTGTTGAACAGCGCGATCGGCGGTTGATGGTTCAGCCCAAAGGCATGCCCTTGCTGGATGCGCTGCTGCCGAAGATAATCGCGGATGTGCTCCGCACCTGATGCGGAGCGCGCGCGCCGATTGGACTTTGATTCGGCTTCTGCTAGACTATCGCCGTTCACCCTGAGCCTGTCGAAGGGTGGATAGACGCCATGCTTCGACAGGCTCAGGACGAACGAGGTCTATGGCCGATACTGCCAACACCATCATCCACGCCTTTGCCGACTATCTGCGCGATGACCGGCGGCGGTCGGCGCATACGGTGCGGGCCTATGCGACCACGGCGGAGCGCTTCTGCGCCTTTCTGATGGACCATATCGGCGGCGGTGTCGGCGCGGCGGAGATCAAGGCGTTGAAGCAGGCGGATATCCGGTCCTATCTTGCCTATCGTCGTGGCGACGGGCTGACCAACAACAGCGCAGCGCGGGAATTGTCGGCGCTCAGGGCCTTTCTGAAATTTGTCGGCGGCGACGACGCGCAGATTCCGAAGATCAAGGGGCCCAAGGTCCGGCGCGGTGTGCCGCGTCCGGCTTCGCCCGAGGATATACTCGCGCTGGCCGGGGATGCGCAGGACAGTGCCAGCGAGGACTGGATCGGGGCGCGCGACTGGGCGGTGCTGCTGCTGCTCTACGGTTCGGGGCTGCGGATCAGCGAGGCGCTCGATCTGACCGGCGATGCCCTGCCCCTCTCCGACACGCTGCGCGTCACCGGCAAGCGCAACAAGACCCGGATCGTGCCTTTGCTGCCCGAGGTGCGCGCGGCGATCGAACATTATATCGATCTGTGCCCCTATCCGATCGCGCAGGATTTCGCGCGCTGCAAGAACGACCGGATCGGCGGATCGCCGCTGTTCCGCGGCAAGCGCGGCGGGCCATTGTCACCCAACATGATCCGGCGGGTGGTGCAGCAGGCGCGGACCAAGCTCGGCATCGCCGACACCACCACCCCGCATGCCCTGCGGCACAGCTTTGCGACGCATTTGCTGGCCGGCGGCGCCGACTTGCGGAGTCTGCAGGAATTGCTGGGTCATGCCAGTTTGAGTTCTACGCAGGTCTATACAGCGGTGGATGCTGCACATTTGCTCGATGTCTATCAGAATGCGCATCCGCGGGCGGGGTGAATATTCCGTCGATCGAATGACCGGTCCGGTCGCATCAGCAGAAAAGGACATCGGGGTCCTTTCAACATCGTACGAAAAATCTGAAGGGCTGGCCCGGCATTTCTGCCGCTGGGCCGCTGGCACCGGCCAGCGGGACAAGTCTATACGTACAGGCCCTGATTTCGCTCGCCGGGAAAGTCGGTATTTTGCCGATCACACGCCTGCCCCCAGTCGATTAGGGAGGGTTGGTGCAAACACAGAAGCGTAAAGGAGATACTGTCCAAGTGTCGAAGCAGATTTTAGTTGCCACCGATCTGACAGCGAGAGCTGACCGGCCTTTCGCGCGGGCCAAATTGCTCGCCGACCTCTGGAATGCAGATCGTACCTTGCTGTTTGTGGGCAATCCCAAGGCCGAAGTCGATATCGACAAGGTCGAAGCCGGTCTGACGCGCAGTTACGGAGCGGATGCCGAAGGCTGTCGTCTGGCCGTAAATTATGGAAAGGCGCCGGAGGTCATTGCCGAAACGGCGTCACAATTGGGTAGCGACCTGATCATTGTGGGGGCTGCCCGTCACAACAATATTTCCGATTTTTTCATGGGCACCGCGGTCGATCATATCCTCCACCATGCCGCAGCCCCGGTCCTTATCGTCAAGGAACGACCGCGGGCCAACTATGGCCGAATATTGGTGGCGACCGACTTTTCGGGTTTTTCGGCGCGTGCCCTTGAAACGGCGCTGGAACTCTTTCCCGACGCAACGATCGATCTCGTGCACAACTATCATGTTGCTTATGAAGCGTGGCTCAAATCCGACACGGTAGCGGCGGAAATGCGGTCCGATGCCGAAAAGGAATTGCAGGATTTCATGACCGGCCTGAACCTGGCGGAGAAAGACGCGGCGCGCGTGACCACCCGCCTCGTCGAAGGCAGTCTTCACCAGTCGATATTCGCCATGCTCGACACGGGCGATTATGATCTGCTGGTGCTCGGCACGCACGGGCGGAGCGGTTTTGTCATGGCAACCATCGGTAGCCGCGCCAGTGAAATGATGGGCTGGTCGCCAGTGGATGTGCTGATGGTCGGAAAACCCGCCTAGGCCAGCCCTTCCGCGGTGGGCGGCTCTCAATCCTCCTTGGGCCGCCAGAAAATGATCCGCCAGATATAGGCCACCACGATCAGGCCGATGACACCGACCGACACCGGACCCAGATAGTCCTCGATATGGTCGACATTCTGCTGCAGCTGGTAGCCGGCATAAACCAGCGCGCTGTTCCAGACGGTGGCGCCGGCGCTGGTGGCGAGGATGAAGCGCTTGTGGGACATGCCGAACAGACCGGCGGGGACCGAGATCAGGGTGCGGATATTGGGAATGAAGCGGGCGAAGAACACCACCCATTCGCCATGCTCGTCAAACACCCGGTCGATCCGGTTGACGGTGGCGACGTCCAGGGTCAGCCAGCGGCCGTGGCGCCGAACAAAGCCGCGCAGATCATCCTCGTCCCAGTGGCGGCCGACCATGAACCAGACATAATTGCCAATCACCGAACCGACCGTGCCGACCAGGACCAGTGCGACCGGGTGGAAGCTCCCCTCGCCGACGCCGACGCCGCCCAGGCCCATGATCAGCTCGGACGGGATCGGCGGAAAGATATTTTCCAGCGCCATCAGGAAGCCGATCGCCCAGTAGCCGCCCTGCGCGATCAGGTCCGAGATCCAGCTGTTCATCTGATGCGTTCCCGTGCGGGACTATTTTGCCGCCAGCCGCCGCTCGATCGCGTCCCAGATCATCCCCGGCGTATCGGTGCCGTTGAAATTGTCGATCGCGACAATGCCGGTCGGCGAGGTGACGTTGATTTCGGTCAGCCACTTGCCGCCAATCACGTCGATGCCGACAAAGATCAGGCCGAGCCGTTTCAGGTCGGGGCCCATGGCGGCACAGATTTCCTTTTCGCGCTCTGTGAGCTCCGCCGCCTCGGCATAGCCGCCCTGGGCCAGGTTGGAGCGGAACTCGCCCTCGCCCGGCTTGCGGTTGATCGCGCCGGCAAATTCGCCGTCGATCAGCACGATGCGCTTGTCGCCCTGGTGCACTTCGGGGAGGAACGGCTGGACCATGTGCGGTTCCGGCCATGTCTGGTTAAATACCTCGAACAAGGCACTGAGATTGCTGCCGTCTTCCGGCACCAGAAAGATCGCCTTGCCGCCATTGCCGTGCAGCGGCTTGACCACGATGCCGCCATGTTCCTTCTGGAAAGCGCGGACCTCCTCGAGGTCGCGGGTGATCAGGGTCGGCGGCATGAACTGTGCGTAGTCGAGCACATAGACCTTTTCCGGCGCGTTGCGGACCGACGCGGGATTGTTGACCACCAGCGTCTCGCCCTCGATCCGCTCGAGCAGATGGGTGGCGGTGATATAGCCGACGTGGAACGGCGGGTCCTGCCGCATCAGCACGACATCGACATCGCTGCCGAGATCCAGCTTCACGGGATCGCCGAAGCTGAAATGGTCGCCCTTCACCGGCTGGACCGTGACCGGATGGGCGGGCGTGGTCAGGCGGCCATTGGCGTGCAGGGTCAGGCCCTTCACATCATAGTGGAAAATCTGGTAGCCGCGTTTCTGGGCAGCGAGCATCAGCGCGAAGCTGCTGTCTCCGGCGATATTCACGGTCTCCATCGGGTCCATCTGTACGGCGATTTTCAGGGTCATTGCTATTCCTTGGATATGTTTGAACCCGCTTACCGTTCGTGTCGAGCGTAGTCGAGACACATTGAGCGTGCGCAACGCGTCTCTCTAGTTCGCTCGAGGCGAACGGCGGGCTTGTTTTTCTATCCGTCAGTCCTGAGCCTCGAGAAGGACCCCTTTCGTCGAGAGGCGGGGTTCGACAGGCTCACCCCTAGCGGCAAGAGGCCAAGGCGCGTCAAAACCCGTGCCAGACATTGGGGAGATGGACAGGCAGGCGTCTTGGCGCAACCAGTATCACGTCGATCTGCATGTCCTCGCCGTTCGGACAATATTGCGGATAGAGGATTTCCGCGGCATCGGCGACCCGCCGGAGCCGGTTGAGATCGATCGCCTGCTCCAGATCCTCCAGCCTGGTCCGCGCCTTGACCTCGACAAAGGCGACCAGCCCACCGCGTTTGGCGACCAGATCGACCTCGCCGCGCGGCGTTCGCACCCGTTCGGCGAGAATCCGCCAGCCCTTGAGCCGCAGGAAGCGGGCGGCGGTTTTTTCGGCTTGCCGGCCCCGCGCTTCCGCTGCCTCGCGTTTCATTTTGAAAAGCCCGTTCGTGCTGAGCCTGTCGAAGCATGAGTCTGCGCGCGACCCGGTCCTTCGACAAGCTCAGGACGAACGGGGCGGGGTTCCGGCGCGTTCATTTTTCAGCTTTCCAGCGGTTGACCAGATCGTACAGGGCCTTGCGGTCGGCGTTGAAAGTTCGGGCCACCTCGCCCGCGGCCTTAGAGGCCGGGAGCCGGACCAGCGCCTCGCGCAGGGCGGCTTCCACTTCCTGTTCGCTGGCCGCTTCCGGTGCGCCCGGCGGGCCGATGATCACGACAATCTCGCCCTTGGGCTTTTCCGCGCCATAACGTTCCGCCAGTTCGCCGAGCGAGCCGGTCACGCATTCCTCGAACCGCTTGGTGATCTCTCGCACGACCGCGGCCTTGCGGTCGCCGAGCACCACCAGCGCGTCGGCCAGCATCGCCCCCAGCCGCGAACCGTTTTCATAGAAGATCAGGCTGGCGTTCAGCGTTTTCAGTTCGGCCAGGGCCTCGCCGCGTGCCTTGGTCTTGCTCGGCAGGAAGCCCTCGAACAGGAAGCGGTCGCTGGGCAGGCCCGACAGGGTCAGCGCGGCGATGGCGGCGCTCGGTCCGGGAATTGTCGTGACATAGAGGCCGGCCGCCTGCGCGTCGCGAACCAGCTTGTAGCCGGGGTCGGAGATCAAAGGCGTCCCCGCGTCGCTGACCAGTGCGACAATTTTACATCGAACGGCGTCCAAAATGAATTCGCGATCGGCGGCGGACTTGTGGTCGTTATAGACCATCATTTTCGATTTTTTGCCGATATGATTCAATAGCTTGCCGGTAACTCTTGTGTCCTCGACCAAGATGATATCGGCGGCGGCGAGCGTGGCCTCGGCGCGGCGCGACAAATCTCCGAGGTTGCCGATCGGGGTGGCAACGATATAGAGACCGGATTGGGCAGGAGTGGACATATGACGGTCATGGCAGACAAGACGCATCTAGGACAAGATCAAAGCGGACGACGCGGCATTTTGAAGGGAGCGGGCCTGACTGCCTTTGTCTTCCTCGCCGGCTGTTCGACGGTCATCCCAAGGGGCGCGGAGCCACCGCGGACCGAGACCCCCGCACCGCCGCCGGTCACCGCCGGCCTGCCCGACGACCAGAAACATCATCGCATCGCGCTGCTGGTGCCATTGTCCGGCAAAAATGCCGGCATCGGCCAGTCGCTGGCCAATGCCACCACCATGGCGCTGCTCGATACCAAGGCGGAAAATATCCGCATGACGAGCTATGACACGGCCAAGGGCGCTGCCATCGCCGCGCAAAATGCGATCCGCGATGGCAACAAGCTGATCATCGGCCCGCTGCTCAGCGACAATGTTGTCGCGACCGCCAATGTCGCCCGTCCGGCCGGTGTGCCGATCCTGAGCTTTTCCAACGACAGCGGCGTTGCCGGCGACAATGTCTTCATATTGGGTCACATCCCGTCGCAGTCGATCGAACGGGTGGTCGACTATGCCCGGTCCAAGGGCATGACGCGCTTCGCCGGCCTGGTGCCGAACGGGGTCTACGGCCAGCGCGCGTCATCGACGCTGCTGCGCAAGGTCAAGGATGTCGGTGGCACCATGGTGTCGATCCAGACGTTCAACCGCGATTCCCAGTCGATCGAGGCAGCGACCAAGAAGCTGGCCCAGAATGGCGAATTCGAAGCGGTGCTGCTGGCAGACAATGGCGACATGGCGATCAAGGCGGCCCCCTATATCCGCAAGAACGCGAGCGGCACGGCGAAAATACTGGGCACCGACCTGTGGAACACCAGCAGCAATCTTGCCGGCGCGCCGTCGATGCGCGGCGCCTGGTTCGCCAGCGTTTCCGACAGCCTGTACAAGCAATATGCCGACCGGTATCGCGCCCGCTATGGTTCCGCCCCGTTCCGGCTGTCGAGCCTTGGCTATGATTCGGTCCTGCTGACCGTCAAGGTTGCCCGCAACTGGAAAATCGGGTCGCCCTTCCCGATCAACCAGCTGACCGACAAGGGCGGCTTCATCGGACTCGACGGCGTTTTCCGCTTCATGCCCAATGGCGTTTCGGAGCGCGCGCTGGAGGTGCAGGAAATCCGCAACGGCAGCTTTGCCGTGATCGACCCGGCTGCGAAGGGATTTTGACACCGACGTCGTCATCCTGAACTCGTTTCAGGACCTCCATCGGCAGCGCGCGATCTCACGGGATCCTGAAACGAGTTCAGGATGACGATCCATTCAGGATGATGCGTGTCGGCTCAGCCGATATTCTGACCGGTGTCGGCCCAGTCCTTGAGGAATCCCTCGATCCCCTTGTCGGTCAGCACATGCTTGAACAGATTCCGGATGACACTGGGCGGCATGGTCGCGACATCGGCGCCGATCCGGGCTGACTCGAGCACATGGATCGGGTGGCGGATCGAGGCGACGAGGATTTCGGTGTCGAACGCATAATTGTCGTAGATCAGCCTTATGTCCTCGATCAGCGTCATGCCGTCGAGACCATTGTCATCGTGACGGCCGACGAACGGAGAAATGAAGCTGGCACCGGCCTTGGCTGCGAGCAGCGCCTGGTTGGCCGAGAAGCACAGGGTCACGTTGACCATGGTGCCCTCTCCGGTCAGCGCCTTGCACGTCTTCAGTCCGTCGATGGTCAGCGGCACCTTGATGCAGACATTGTCCGCGATCTTGCGCAGCACTTCCGCCTCTTTCATCATCGTTTCATGGTCGAGCGCGACGACTTCCGCCGACACGGGTCCGTCGGTCAGGCCGCAGATTTCCTTGGTCACCTCCATGATATCGCGACCCGATTTCTTGATCAGCGACGGATTGGTGGTGACGCCATCGACCATGCCGGTCGCGGCTAGGTCAGCAATTTCCGCGGTGTCGGCGGTATCAACGAAGAATTTCATATGGTGCGAATCCAATTTTCTGATTAGGTGAGCGCTTTCTATCGCCATAAGGGTCAGCAATGCCAGCGCTTCGTCAATTTATTGCTGCCTCGGCGGTTTTGCTCGCGGCACAAATCATCGCTCCGGATCCGGCCAGCGCCCGCGACGACGAGGCCCAGCTGTGGATATTGCCCACCGCCAAAATTCCGCTGACCGCCGATATGGCAGCCATTGCCGAGGGCGGCATACGCTATAGCGAGAGCGCGGACGGGCTGGCGCAGATTTTCGCGCGCGCTTCGGTCCAGCTGGATGTCGCAGACGACATGTCCTTCGCGCTGGGATACGGCCATTTTCAGAATTACAAGGCGCATCGCCGGTCGGGCACCGAGGAACGCCCCTTTCAGCAGTTGAACTGGGCGTTGGGCCAGGCGGCGGGCGGCGATTGGAGCAGTCGCACCCGGCTGGAAGAACGGCTGTTCAGCGGATCGAACAGGGTTGAAGTCCGCTTTCGCGAACGGATCGGATTCCGGGGCAAGCCGATCGGCAACAGCAGCATCCGGCCCGACTTCAGCGGCGAATTCCTGTTCAACCTGAACCGCACGGGCAGCGGCCAGTCCGCCGGGATCAATTCGATCCGCAGCAAGGCCGGACTGTCGGCGCCGCTCGCCGAGCATCTCGATATTTCGCTGGCCTATATGGCACTATATGTTCCACGCACCGGCGAGGACCGGATGCTGCACGTCGCGATCACCGGGATGAGCTATCACTTCTGACGCACGGTTCAGAACGCCTTTCGCGCTCCCAGCACCGCCATCAGCAGGGGATCATTGGTGGCACGCGGATTGGCGCGGATGGACTCTTCCTGCGCACCGATTGCCCGGTAGATCGCATCATTCACCTTGTTGGTCACATCGCGGCTGAGACCGGTGAAATCGACATTGGTGGCTTGCGACAGCACGAGACTGATAATCTCGTTGTCGAACAGTCTCAGGCCGCTGCCGATGCCCGGCAACATCCGATCGACCAGCGTATTGCCCAGCTGGCCCTGCAGCAGCGCCGTGGCCGCACGGGGTCCGCCATTGAGGATCGCGGCAGCGTCGGCGATGCTCATGTTGCGGATGGTTTCGGCAACGATCGGGGCGGCCAGCTCGGCGCCTTTTTCTGCCGCGCGATTGACCTGCTTCAGCAGGCGATCCTGAACCACCGGGGAACGCAGAAGCGCGGTGGCGATATTGGTGACCCGCGATCCGCCGAGCGAATCCGGCACCGTGATGCGGGCGACCTGGCTGTCGAAGAAACCGTTGGGCTGGAGCAGCTCGGCGAAGGCATTCTGGGACGAGACGGTCAGCAGCCGCCTGATCGCTTCGGTGAGACTGAGGCCCGGCAGGGTCGAACAACCCGGCAGCGCCAGCAATCCGACGGCGGCGCCGAGGCCCAGAACCGCTCTGCGATGATAGATCAATATGTCTCTCCTGATTTCGCCAAAGCAACAATGACGAATGATGATAAGCTGCCTATAGCATCAATATGAATCGCGTTCGTGTACTCCTGCTTAACGCCGCCCTGGGCCCGCTCGATTACCGGGTCCCCGACGGCATGACGGTCGAACCGGGCTCGGTCGTCATGGCGCCGCTTGGGCCTCGCAAGCTTCCCGGGGTCGTGTGGGAAGCGGAGAGCTTTCCGGTCGAGGAGATCGACCCCAAGAAATTGCGCCCGCTGCTGGAGGTTCGAGACGTGCCTCCGCTCCGCGCGCCGCTGCGCCGGCTGATCGAGTGGACCGCGGCCTATTATTTCGCCTCGCCGGCATCGGTGCTCCGCATGGTCCTGTCGAGCGGTGCCGCCTTCACGGACAATCGCCCGATCAGCGAATATCGCTTGAATGGCCAGACTCCCGAGAGGATGACACCGCAGCGCAAGCAGGCGCTGGACAAGCTGGGCGACAGCCAGGGCACGATCAGCGAACTGGCGTACAAGGCGGGCGTATCGATAGCGGTGATCCGGGGACTGGAGAAGCTGGGGGTATTTGACCGGGAAGAGGTTTCTCCCTTTGCTGCCGGTGCAGCACCCCTGCCCGATTTTGGCCCCGTCGATCTGAGCGAGGACCAGCACAGGGTCAGCGATATACTGATCGAGGCCGTACAGGCATCCCAGTTCAAGCCCTTTCTGCTCGACGGCGTGACCGGGTCGGGCAAGACCGAGGTCTATTTCGAGGCGATCGCGGAAGCCCTAAGACAGGACAAGCAAGTGCTGGTGCTGCTGCCCGAGATCGCGTTGACCGAACCATTTCTCGACCGCTTCAAGGTGCGGTTCGGAGCCGAACCGCTGGCCTGGCACAGCGGCATGAAACAGTCCGAGCGCAAGAAGAACTGGCGGGCGCTCGCGGAAGGCAGCGCGAAAGTGATCGTCGGGGCGCGCTCCGCGCTGTTCCTGCCTTATGCCAATCTCGGTCTGATCATCGTCGACGAGGCGCACGAGACCAGCTTCAAACAGGAAGACGGCGTGCGCTATCACGCCCGCGATGTCGCGGTGATGCGCGGTCTTTACGAGCAGATTCCGGTGATCCTGGCCTCCGCCACTCCCGCGATCGAGAGCCAGCACCAGGTCGAGCAGGGCAATTATGAGCTGCTCGAACTGCCGGCGCGCTTTGGCGGGGCGACAATGCCGGATATCGAGGCGCTGGACCTGACCCAGGATGTGCCGCCGCGCGGTAACTGGCTGGCGCCGACGCTGGTCAATGCGCTGGAGGAGAATCTCGAGCGCGGCGAGCAGTCGCTGCTGTTTCTCAACCGGCGGGGCTTTGCGCCGCTGACCCTGTGCCGGACCTGCGGCCACCGGATCGACTGCCCCAATTGCACCGCATGGATGGTCGAGCACCGGCTGACCCGCCGCCTCGCCTGCCACCATTGCGGCCATGTCATGCCGATCCCCGAAAAATGCCCCGAATGCGGCGACGAGGACAGTCTGGTGGCCTGCGGGCCCGGGGTCGAGCGAATCTGCGACGAGGTCAAGATGCTTTTTCCGCAGGCGCGGACGGCGATTGTCACCTCGGACACGATCTGGTCGCCTCAGAAGGCCGCCGATTTCGTCCACCAGATGGAGGCCGGGGCAATCGATATTGTCGTCGGTACCCAGCTGGTGACCAAGGGCTATCATTTCCCCAATCTCACCCTGGTCGGGGTGGTCGATGCGGATATCGGACTGGAAGGCGGCGACCTGCGCGCCGCCGAGCGCAGCTTCCAGCAGATCGCACAGGTCGCCGGGCGCGCTGGTCGTGCGGAAAAACCGGGCCGGGTCTATGTCCAGACCCGGATGCCCAATGCGCCGGTGATCCAGGCACTGATCCGGAATGACCGGGAGGGCTTCTACGCCGCTGAAATCGAAGCGCGGCGGCAGGCGCTCGCTCCCCCGTTCGCGCGCTGGGCGGCGATTATCGTCTCGTCCGAGGATAACAAGGAAGCGATGGAAACGGCGCGACTGATCGGCCAGACCGCGCCCAAGCTCGACGGATTTTCGGTCTACGGCCCGGCCCCTGCCCCGCTGGCGATGCTGCGCGGACGGCACCGGCACCGGCTGCTCGTCCACGCGCTGCGGTCCGTCGATCTGCAGAATATCATGCGCGAATGGCTGGCACAGCTGGAATGGCCTCGCGCGGTGCGGGTCGGCGTCGATGTCGACCCCTATAGTTTTGTTTGAGCCCAATGCGCTCTGCACTTGATGCGGCGCCTCGGGTTGGGTAGCGCTGATGCCGTACAGAGCCCCGCATCAAGTGCGGAGCACAAAAATTGAAAGCCGCTCCATGAACCGCATTCTCGCGCTACTTCTTCTGGTCACGACCGCTCTCCTGGCGGGCCCCGCCCAGGCCGATCCCGCCGATATCAGCGCTGCGAGCCGATCGGTTGTGCGGGTGGTGCTGGCCGCAAAAGACGGCAGCAAGGTTGCCTTTGTCGGCCATGGCAGCGGCTTCGCCGTGGCCCCGGACAAGATCGTCACCAACGCGCATGTCGTCGAGATCGCGCGGCAGGAAGCCTCGGTCGTCATCGGCATCATCCCCTCGCAGGGGGGGACCAGCTATGGCGGAAAGATAATCGCCTATTCGCCGAGCAACGATCTGGCGCTTATCCAGGTCCTCGACGGCGGGCGGTTGCCGCCAATGACGCTGTTTGGCGGTCCGGTGGACGATGGCGCGGGCGTGGTGGCGATCGGCTATCCCGGTTCGGTGGACCGGGCTCAGGGGCTGGACCTGGACGACCTGATCAACCCGATGTCGCCGGTCAAGACAACCGGTACGGTTTCGGGCGGGCGGACAACCAAGCAATTCGATACGTTGCTGCACACCGCACCGATTGCATCGGGCAACAGCGGCGGACCGCTGATCGACAATTGCGGCCGGGTGGTGGGTGCGAACAGCTTTGGTTCGATCAGCGATGGCAATGATGCGGAATTCGGATTTGCCGTCTCCGCCCGGGAGATATTGAGCTTCCTGCGCAAGGCCGGCGTGTCGGTTGGCGTAACTGCAACGCCTTGCCGTTCCGCGGCGGAGATCAGCGAGCAGGAGCGCCTGCGCGAGGCCGCCGCGCGCGCGCAGGTCGCCGCAGCGAAAACCGCCGAGGCCGACAAGCGGGAACGGGCCGAGAGCAAATTGCGCACGAAAATATCGCAGGATATAATCGCCGAGCGGGAAAACCGCATAGCCCTTGCCGCGCTGATGCTGGCGCTGTCGCTGCTGGCGGCCGGTGGCGCAATAATGCTGCTGATTCAGGGCAAGCGCAATCCGGGCATCGGGGCGGCAGGCGGCGCTGTGGTGCTGCTGCTTGGTGCTGTCGTCATATTCCTCTCGCGTCCGGACTTCAGCGAGATTGAAGATCGTGTCGCGGCTGCCGCGGAGGAGAAAGCACAGGGGAACAGTGCGCTACCGAAAATCGCTGCGACATCGGGCAAATATCAGTGCACAATCAACCCCCAGCGCAGCCGGATCACGGTGTCGCAACAGGATGAACTGCTGCTCGACTGGACCGACGGCGGCTGCGTCAACGGTCGCACCCAATATGGCCGTGACGGTGCCAAATGGTCCCGAATCTTTGTCCCCAACCAGGAGCAGACGGTGACGATCAGCAGCTTCCGGCCGGACAGCGCCGAGTTTACCGAGGAGCGCTATCTGATGGGGCTGGACGCGATGACCAGGGCGCGGGCGATCCGCGCCCAATATGGCAACAAGGCCTGCACCGCCGACCCCAAGGCGCTGGCCGATATCGAGGACATGGTGAAGGCGATCAGGGCAGAACTGCCGAGCCAGGCGAACGAAAGCTTGGTCTATGAGTGCAAGAAGAGCGCTCAATAGTCCGGTTCACCACCCCCAAAAACTGCCATCGCCTGTTCCTTAAGCCAGTTCATTGCCGCAGCCCAGGGCTGGTGGCCATGGCTGATCCGCGCGACGCCGAGACTGGCCAATTCGGCATGGCCGGGACCATCGGGCGAGCGCAGGATATTGACCGGCAAGGGCGACGCTTCGCAAATCGCGCCAATGCAGACGACATCGCTCAGAAAGGGAACGAAGAGGCTGCCCGCTCCGGCTTCCGCATAGATTTTCGCCCGTTCCAGAACCTGCCTTACCAGGGCGTCACCGTCATCGGCCGCTGACTGGCCGCGAAACACGTCGCAGCGGGCGTTGACCCACAATCCGGTCGAGGCGGCGGCGGCAAGACGTTCGGCATAGATGTCCGGAGCCAGCAGATCGTCCTCTCCCGGCATGCGGTCTTCCATGTTGATACCGCACGCGCCCGCATCCCTGGCGCGCTGCACCGACCGGCGCACTTCAGCAGCGTCATGGCCATAGCCGGATTCGAGATCGATACTCACCGGCAGGTCGGTAGTGGCCACAATCCGTTCGAGCGTGGCGATGGCATCATCCAGCGAAAATTTCTCCCCGTCCGCGATCCCCTGAGCGCCGGCGACGCCGTAGCTTCCGGTCGCCAGCGCTTTCGCCCCAGCGGCCGCCACGGCTTTTGCGCTGCCGGCGTCCCAGATATTGACCAGAATGAGCGGATCTCCCGGAACATGCAGATCCCCAAATAGCTTGATCTTGTCGGTCATTGCGCTTCCTTCTCAAGCAGACGCCCCTTTATCTCGAGCCCGTAGGCATAGCCGCCCATCGTCCCGTCGCTGCGCACCACCCGGTGGCAGGGGATCAGGACGGCGACGTGATTGGCGCCATTGGCGCTGCCGACAGCGCGTACCGCCTTGGGCTTTCCGATCGCGGCGGCGATATCGGCGTAGCTGCGGGTCTCGCCCTCCGGAATCTTGCGCAATTCCTGCCACACGGCTTCCTGAAAGGCGGTTCCCTGGACATCGAGCGGAATATTGTGCGGGCGGCCGGGGGCTTCGACCTGGGCTACGACCTCGTCCAGCAGCTTGCGGAATTCGTCACCGCCCTGGCGCAGGTCCGCTTTCGGGAAGCGCTCGCGCAATTCTTCCTCGCCTTCGTTGAACGACAGGCAGCAGACGCCCTTGTCGGTCGCGGCGACCAGCATCGGCCCGAGCGTGGTCTCGACATTGGCCCAGCGCACCGTCATCCCTGCCCCGCCATTTTTCCACACGCTTGGTTTCATGCCCATCTTTCGTTCCTCGTAAAAGCGCGACGCCGATCCATAGCCGGCTTCATAAATTGCTTCGGTTACCGAAGCGCCGCCGGCCAGCGCATCCTTGACCCGTTCGGACCGGAGCGCCCGGGCATAGGCGGCCGGTGACAGACCAGTCTCCCGCTTGAAGATGCGCTGAAGATGCGCCGGCGAATAGCTGGTCATTTCCCCCAGCTCGCCGAGGGTCGGGGCGGTCTCCGCCATACGGATCGCATCAATCACTGTTTTCACCGCCGCCTCGTCGCGGGCCACGTCATTCGGGCAGCAACGCAGGCAGGCCCGCAGGCCGGCGGCTTCCGCCTGAACGGCGGTGGCAAAGAAGCGGACATTTTCGCGCTTGGGGTGGCGGGCCGCGCAAGACGGGCGGCAATAGATGCCGGTACTCAGCACGCCGGTGACAAATTTTCCGTCGAAGGACCGGTCGCGCGACCGCATCGCCGCCCATGCCCGCTCGCTGTCCACCATTTCCGGGTTCATGATTCAAACCTCTCCACCCGCGCCGCAAAACATCCGTGCGCCGCGTTGTGCACATCTATATAGGCAACTTCGTCCAGCTCAAACAATTGCCGGATGGTTTGGTCCGCCTCGCCCGGCATCGACAGGCTTGCCGTTTTCAGCATGGCATCGGCACCAAAGGCCCGCATGGCCAGGGGACGACCCGCAAATATTGGCGGCACTGCGTCCGTATAGCGGGCTGCGACCTTCGCAGTGGTTCGCGCATATATGGCATAGCTGCTCCGGTAGGGCGAATCCACATCATGAGAGACATGGTGGAACAACAGCAGTTCTTCGCCAGGCTCTGCATCTTCCAGCGTGACCCGGCAGGGAAATCCCGGCTTGCCGGACGCGCGAACACGGACGGTGCCCGGTGCGCGTGCGATTTCGTCCAGTTGATCGGGATTTATTCCGGTGATCTGATAGGTCATGTTGCTTCTCCAGCCATTGGGTCATTGTCCGATAGCCGGAGAAAGTCGTGCCCTGCTTCCCGTATCTTGCGGTCAAAGCAATTTTATTGCCGGAGATAATCGAAAAGCGCGAGAAACCCGTGTTTTTCCCTTTCTCGAAAATGATTCCCAAACCCATCTTGCATCGCAGCAAAATGGTTGCTAGACGCCGCGCATCCGTGGGCGGAATCGCAGGATTTCCGGCCATTAAGCGGACCATTTCATGAACGGTTTTCAGACCAAAACTTACGGTCAGGGAGTAGCAAACGCGTGGATCATTCCAGCGGCATCAGGGCGAGTTTAGCGGGGCGTTACGCCACCGCATTGTTCGCTCTTGCAAAAGAGAATAACGCTATCGACGCGGTGCAGGCCAGCCTCGATACATTGAGCAGGGCCATGGCCGACTCGGATGACCTGAGAGCGCTGACCAGCAGCCCAGTCCTGTCCCGCGAGGATGCCGGCAAGGCAATCGCGGCCACAGCCAAGGCGATGGGTCTCGACTCCCTGTCGACCAATATGCTCGGTGTGCTTGCGGCCAATCGGCGGCTCGACCAGATCCCCGCCGTCATCCGCGCTTATTCCACTCTGGCATCTGATCATCGCGGAGAAATTACCGCCGAGGTCACCTCCGCGCATCCGCTGGATGACAAGCAGATTGATGCGCTCAAGGCGCAGCTCAAGAAACGTGTGGGAAGCGACGTCAGCGTTTCCACCGCAGTCGATTCGTCCATCCTGGGCGGGCTGGTCGTGAAAATCGGCAGCCAGATGATCGACAGCTCGATTAAAACCCGTTTGAACACCCTATCGCAGGCCATGAAGGGCTAAAGGAAGATACACATGGATATTCGCGCCGCAGAAATTTCAAAGGTCATCAAGGACCAGATCGCCAATTTTGGCAATGAAGCCCAGGTTTCCGAAGTGGGAACCGTGCTTGCCGTCGGTGACGGTATCGCCCGTATCCACGGCCTCGACCAGGTTCAGGCCGGCGAGATGGTCGAATTCTCCAACGGTATCCAGGGCATGGCGCTGAACCTCGAGGCCGACAATGTCGGCGTCGTGATCTTCGGCTCGGACGCCGAGATCA
>CAXIBD010000019.1:0-42821 GCA_964022135.1 uncultured Sphingomonadales bacterium
AAGGTCGCGACGACAACATCGGCAAGGATTCGATCATCGAGCTGATGAAGGCCGTCGACGAGCACATCCCGCAGCCGGAACGTCCGGTCGACCAGGCATTCCTGATGCCGATCGAAGACGTGTTCTCGATCTCCGGTCGTGGTACGGTTGTTACCGGCCGTGTTGAAACCGGCATTGTGAATGTTGGTGACGAATGCGAAATCGTCGGTATCAAGGATACCACGAAGACCACCGTTACCGGCGTTGAAATGTTCCGCAAGCTGCTCGACTCCGGTCAGGCTGGCGACAACATCGGCGCGCTGATCCGCGGCGTTGACCGTGAAGCGGTTGAACGTGGCCAGGTTCTCTGCAAGCCAGGCTCGATCACGCCACACACCGAATTCTCGGCTGAAGTCTACGTGCTGTCGAAAGACGAAGGCGGTCGTCATACCCCGTTCTTCGCCAACTATCGTCCGCAGTTCTACTTCCGTACGACCGACGTAACCGGCGAAGTGATCCTTCCCGAAGGCACGGAAATGGTTATGCCAGGTGACAACGTGACGATCGGCGTAAAGCTGATTGCTCCAATCGCCATGGATCCAGGCCTCCGCTTCGCTATTCGCGAAGGTGGACGGACCGTTGGATCAGGGGTTGTCAGCAACGTAACAAAGTAATATAGGAACGCCTCGCTGCCCGGATCGGTGATTCGGGCAGCCAGTTTTTTCGCCGCTCCGGCCTTTTCGCTAGAAAATCGGGGCGGTTTATTTTTGGCTCTTTGACATTGGTAACAGGTACATGGAAACGCAGAATATTCGCATTCGCTTGAAGGCATTCGACCATCGGGTTCTAGATCAAGCAACCGGCGATATCGCTGATACGGCACGCCGCACTGGCGCTCTTATCCGTGGCCCGATACCTTTGCCAACGCACATAGAAAAATTCACCGTTAACCGTGGCCCGCACGTGGACAAAAAGTCCCGCGAGCAGTTCGAGGTACGGACCTACAAAAGGCTGCTCGATATCGTGCAGCCGACACCGCAGACCGTCGATGCTTTGATGAAGCTTGACCTTGCTGCTGGTGTGAATGTCGAGATCAAGCTGGCCTGAGCCAATTGATCGGTGCCCGCCCAGGCGGGGATCAGGCAAACGACAGGATACCGCCGGTTTTAACCGGGCAGCGTCCTCCGTCTTGTTCCGATACTCGGAACTTTTACAGCCCGGACGGGGTGACGCATGACAATTTGGGTTGGCAAGCCGGACGAAATGGTTCGTTCGGCCTCTGTGAAGGAGATTGATCGTGCGTACAGGCGTGATCGCGAAAAAAATGGGGATGACCCGCTTGTTTCAGGAAGACGGACGGCATGTGCCGGTTACCGTTCTTTCCCTGGAAGAATGTCAGGTTGTTGGAGCTCGTAATCAGGAACGGGATGGCTATTTTGCCGTTCAGCTTGGTGCAGGCCCCCGCAAAGCGAAAAATGTAAACAAGCCGCAGCGTGAAGCTTTTGCCAAGGCAGAAGTTGAGCCAAAGGCGCGTGTTGCCGAATTCCGGGTTGAGAGCGAAGATGCTTTGCTCCCCATCGGCGCCACCGTTACCGCTGATCATTTCATTGCCGGCCAGATGGTCGATATCCAGGGTGTTACCCAGGGTAAAGGCTTTGCCGGTGCGATGAAGCGCTGGGGTTTCGGCGGTATGCGCGCAACCCACGGTGTCTCTATCTCTCACCGTGCACACGGTTCGACTGGTCAGAACCAGGATCCGGGCAAGGTGTTCAAGGGCAAGAAGATGGCCGGCCATATGGGTGCGAAAAACCGCACTCAGCAAAATCTGGAAATCGTTCGTACAGACGCCGCTCGCGGCCTGATCTTTGTACGCGGTAGCGTTCCCGGTTCCAAGGGTGGCTGGCTTCTCGTGAAAGACTCCGTGAAAGTTGCGCTTCCCGAAGGCGTTCCATTCCCGGGGGCCATGCGCCGCAACGCGGATGAGACGGCAACCGACGAAGCGCCAGCAGGCATGATCGAAGCGAATGCAGAGATCGAAACGCCGGTTGGTCCAACCCATGCAGAAGTTGCAGAAGCGGCCGCAAAGCCAGCTGGCAAAATAGATGAGATATCTGATGCTGCAGATGACGCAGGGAAGGAGGGCTAAGCCATGAAATTGAAAGTGATAACCCTCGACGCCAAAGCCAAGGGCGACATCGAATTGAACGATGATGTTTTCGGTATCGAAGCGCGTGCAGATATTCTCCATCGTGTCGTAAACTGGCAGCGCGAAAAAGCACGCGGAACGGCTCGTCCGACCCGCGAGCGCGCAGACGTTGCCCGGACCGGCAAGAAATACGGCAATCAGAAGGGCGGCGGTACTGCTCGTCATGGCGATCGCCGTGCTCCGATCTTCATCGGTGGTGGTAAAGCCCACGGTGCCCGCAAGCGTGACTTCAACCCGTCGCTGAACAAGAAGGTTCGTGCCTTGGGTCTGAAAATGGCGCTGAGCGACAAGGTCAAGAACGACAAGTTGATCGTGCTGGAAAACATCGATCTGAAGGAAGCCAAGACACAGGCCCTTCTGGCCCAAATCGGCAAGCTCGGTTTCGGCAGAACGGCACTGATCATGGATGGTGATGCTATCAACGAGGCTTTCTCAAAGGCTTCGAACAACATTCCCCTCGTGAACGTGATGCCAGCTGCTGGTGCCAATGTTTATGACATCCTGAACCATGAAACCCTGGTGCTGACGCGCGCAGCGGTAGAAAAGCTGGAGGCGCGCTTCAATGGCTAAAAAAGAAGCTGTCGATATCCGTCATTATGACGTGATTGTCGGCCCGCACATCACCGAAAAGTCGACCCTGCTCAGCGAGCATAATGCTGTGGTGTTCAAAGTTGCCAACACCGCAACCAAGCCGCAGATCAAGGCCGCCATCGAGGCGTTGTTTGATGTCAAAGTCAAGAACGTCAACACGCTGGTGCAAAAGGGCAAGACCAAGAAGTGGAAGGGTCGCCCCTATACACGCAACGACATCAAGAAGGCTGTTGTCACGCTGGCTGAAGGCCAGACCATTGACATCACCACGGGAGTTTAAGGGCACATGGCATTAAAATCCTATAAACCGACAAGCCCCGCCCGGCGTGGTCTTATCCTGGTCGACAAGAGCGGCCTGTGGAAAGGCAAGCCCGTCAAGAAGCTTGTCGAAGGCAAGAACAAGACCGGTGGCCGGAACAACAAGGGCCATGTGACGTCGCGCGGCATCGCCGGCGGCCACAAGCAGAAATATCGTCTCGTCGACTTCAAGCGTCGCAAGTGGGATATGGCTGCTACGGTCGAACGGCTCGAATATGACCCGAACCGCACTGCCTTTATCGCGCTGATCAAATATGAAGACGGCGAACTGGCCTATATTATTGCGCCGCAGCGTCTCGACGTTGGAGACAGCGTGATTGCCGGTCACAAGACCGACGTGAAGCCTGGCAACGCGATGCTGTTGTCGCAGATGCCGGTCGGCACGATCGTTCACAATGTCGAAATGAAGCCAGGCAAGGGCGGCCAGATTGCCCGTTCCGCCGGTGCTTATGTTCAGATTGTTGGCCGTGACCGCGGTATGGTTATCGTTCGTCTGAAGAGCGGCGAGCAGCGCTATCTGCGCTCCGACTGCATGGCGACCGTTGGCGCGGTTTCCAACCCGGACAATTCGAACCAGAATTTCGGCAAGGCAGGCCGTACCCGCTGGAAGGGACGTCGTCCTCTTACCCGCGGTGTTGCGAAAAACCCGGTCGATCACCCGCATGGTGGTGGTGAAGGCCGGACCTCCGGTGGTCGTCACCCGGTTACCCCTTGGGGCAAGCCGACCAAGGGCGCCCGTACCCGTAGCAACAAATCGACTGACAAGATGATCATCCGGTCGCGTCACGCGAAGAAAAAGAGGTAAGCATGGCTCGTTCCATCAAAAAAGGTCCATTTGTTGACCTCCACCTGCTGAAAAAAGCGCAGACCGCGCAGGAAAACAGCACTCGTACACCGATCAAGACCTGGTCGCGCCGTTCGACTGTCCTGCCTGACTTTGTTGGCCTGACCTTCAGCGTTTATAACGGCATGAAATTCATTCCGGTTTCCGTGAATGAAGACATGGTCGGCCACAAGCTTGGCGAGTTCGCACCGACGCGCAACTATTATGGTCATGGCGCAGACAAAAAAGGCAAGAAATAATGGGTAAGGCATCATCACCCCGCCGCGTTGGCGACAATGAAGCTTTGGCTGTTGGCAATTCCATTCGTGGTTCTGCCCAGAAGCTGAACTTGGTTGCACAGCTGATCCGTGGCAAGAAAGCGGAAGAGGCTCTGAACATTCTGTCCTTCTCGAAGAAGTCGATGGCCAAGGATGTCAGCAAGGTGCTTGCCTCAGCAATCGCCAATGCCGAGAATAATCACAATCTGGATGTTGACGCGCTGATCGTTCACGAAGCGAGCGTCGGCAAGTCAATCACGATGAAGCGCTGGAAAGCGCGCGCTCGTGGTCGTTCAGCCAAGATTATCAAGCCATTTAGCCGCGTTCGCATCGTCGTGCGCGAGCATGAAGAGGAAGAGGCGTAACCATGGGTCAAAAGAGTAATCCTATCGGGCTTCGCCTGCAGATCAACCGGACCTGGGACTCTCGCTGGTATGCGGAAGGTTCCAACTATGGCGACCTCTTGATGGAAGACATCAAGATGCGGAAGTTCATCATCAAGACCCTGCCACAGGCAGCGATCTCGAAGGTGGTCATCGAGCGTCCGGCCAAGACCTGCCGCATCTCGATCTATGCCGCACGCCCTGGCGTGATCATCGGCAAGAAGGGCGCGGACATTGAAAAGCTGCGTCGCCAGCTGAGCGACATGTCGTCCGGCGACGTATCGCTGAACATCGTCGAAATCCGCAAGCCGGAAGTTGACGCACAGCTCGTTGCCCAGGGCATCGGCGATCAGCTGATCCGCCGCGTTGCCTTCCGTCGGGCCATGAAGCGTGCGGTGCAGTCTGCGCTGCGGCTTGGCGCCGAGGGCATCAAGATTGTTTGTGGTGGCCGTTTGGGCGGCGCGGAAATCGCGCGCGTTGAATGGTACCGTGAAGGCCGCGTGCCGCTTCATACGCTGCGCGCCAATATCGACTATGCCGAATATGAAGCGCTGACCGCTTACGGTATCATCGGTATCAAGGTCTGGATTTTCAAAGGCGAGATATTGGGTCACGACCCGATGGCTCAGGATCGGTTGATGGTGGAAGCACAAACTTCCGGCGTCCGTCCGCAGCATCAACGTTGATTTTTGAGGAATAGGTAGAGCATCATGCTGCAACCCAAGAAACATAAGTTCCGCAAGGCTTTCAAAGGCCGGATCAAGGGCAAGGCCCCTGGTGGCGCCACGCTGAATTTCGGCAGCTATGGCCTGAAAGCCATGGAACCTGACCGGATTACCGCGCGTCAGATCGAGGCGGCTCGCCGTGCGATCACGCGTCACATCAAGCGTCAGGGCCGGTTGTGGATCCGGATTTTCCCGGACGTGCCTGTATCCAAGAAGCCTGCCGAAGTTCGTCAGGGTAAGGGTAAGGGTTCGGTTGAATATTGGGCCGCCCGCGTGAAACCAGGCCGGATCCTGTTCGAACTGGACGGCGTTCCCGGACCGATTGCAGCGGTGGCGTTCGAGCGGGCAGCGATGAAGCTCCCGATCAAGACAAAGGTTGTGGCCCGCCTCGGCGATACGTCACATCTGGAAGGTTAAGCTAGATGAGCATCAAGACAGAAGATATGCGGACCAAGACCGACGATCAGCTCGAGACGGAACTGGGCGAACTGAAGCGCGAGGCATTCAACCTGCGCTTCCAGTCGGCGACCAACCAGCTTGAGAAGCCAAGCCGGATCCGGGAAGTGCGCCGCACGATCGCGAAAATCAAAACCCTGCAGAACGAGCGCGCGAAAGCCGCCGTCGCAGAAAAGGCGTAAGGAACCGATATGCCAAAACGTATTCTCACCGGCACGGTTGTGTCAGACAAGGGCGACAAGACTGTTGTCGTCAATGTCGAACGCAAAGTGAAGCATCCGCTGTACGGAAAGATCATCCGGCGCTCGAAGAAATATCATGCGCATGATGAGAACAATGAAATCAGCCTCGGCGAAACCGTCCGGATCGAAGAGACCCGGCCGATCTCCAAGCTGAAGACCTGGAAAGTTCTGGAACGGGTCGGCGCAGCAGCCGGTCTGGCAACGCCGACAGTCAGCGAGATCACGGCCAGCGATCCGAAGGACGAGAAGGTCAAGGCGCCCGTCGCGGCCGAAGCAAAGGCCGACGCCGCGCCAGCTGGCGAATAGTTTAGAATGTCCCGGGTCTGCCGGGATGACGAAGTAGGAAACGCCCGGTAAATTCCGGGTTTATGAAGAAGGAATTGGATCCATGATCCAGATGCAATCGAACCTGGAGGTCGCTGACAATAGCGGCGCCAAACGCGTGCAGTGCATCAAGGTGCTGGGCGGCTCGAAGCGTCGCTTTGCCGGCGTCGGCGACATCATTGTCGTGTCGATCAAGGAAGCAGCGCCGCGTGGCAAGGTCAAGAAGGGCGACGTTCACCGTGCAGTGATCGTGCGTACCAAGAAGGACATCCGCCGCAAGGACGGATCGGTCATTCGGTTCGACAGCAATGCCGCGGTTCTGGTCAACAACAACCAGGAGCCAATCGGCACCCGCATTTTTGGCCCCGTGGTTCGCGAACTGCGTGCGAAAAAGCATATGAAAATCATCAGCCTTGCGCCGGAGGTAATCTAATCATGGCCAACGCAAAGATCAAAAAAGGCGACACCGTCGTGATCCTGTCCGGCAAGGACAAGGGGAAGTCGGGCGAAGTCAGCAAAGTGATGCCGAAGGATGGCAAGTGCATTGTCTCCGGTATCAATATCGCGATTCGTCACCGCAAGCCGACCCAGGCAAATCCGCAAGGTGGCCTGGAGCGACGCGAAGCGGCGCTGCACATCAGCAAGGTGGCTCTGGCGGATCCGAAAGACGGCAAGCCGACGCGGGTCCGATTTGAAAAGACAGAAGACGGAAAGATGCAGCGTATCGCTGTAAAGTCCGGGGAGAAAGTCGATGGCTGATAAAAAATATATCCCGCGCATGCGCACCAAATATGACGAGGAAATCGTCAAGGCCATGCAGGAAAAATTCAACTATTCCAACCATATGGAAGTGCCTCGTATCACGATGGTCACGATCAACATGGGCGTTGGCGAAGGCAGTCAGGACAAGAAGAAGGTCGCGACTGCTGCTGCCGAAATGGAATTGATTGCGGGCCAGAAGCCGGTGATCACCAAGGCAAAGAACTCGATCGCGACGTTCAAGCTGCGTGAAGGCATGCCGATCGGCTGCAAGGTCAATCTGCGCCGCGAACGGATGTATGAATTTATCGATCGTCTGGTGACGGTCGCGATGCCACGTATCCGGGATTTCAGGGGTCTGAATCCGAAAAGCTTTGATGGTCGCGGCAATTTTGCCATGGGCCTGAAAGAGCAGATCATTTTCCCCGAAATCGCGTATGACAATATCGACGTGGTTCGCGGCATGGACGTGATCGTGACGACAACAGCAAAAACAGACGAAGAAGCGCGTGCGCTTCTGGCATTGTTCGGTTTCCCGTTCCCCAAAGAGGAACAATCGGAAGAAAAAGAAGCCGCGTAAGCGCGCTTCATTATACGGAAGGACGAGAACTTAAGTCATGGCGAAACTGAGTTCCATTAACAGAAACGAAAAACGCAAGCGGATGGTGAAGAAATACGCCGGCCGCTATGCGAAACTGAAGGCAATGGCATCGGATCAGTCTCTCGACGAGACCGAACGTCTGATGGCGCGCCTCAAGATGGCGGAAATACCGCGCAACGCGAATCCAACCCGCGTGCGCAACCGCTGTGAAACCACAGGACGTCCGCGCGGCTATTACCGCAAGTTCCGCCTGTGCCGCATCGAGCTGAGAGACATGGCCAATAAAGGCCTGATTCCCGGCGTCACGAAATCAAGCTGGTAAGGGAGAGATAATATGGCTTTTACCGATCCCTTGGGTGACATGCTCACCCGTATCCGCAACGGACAACAGGCACGCAAGGACAGCGTCGTAACACCTGCGTCCAAATTGCGTGGTGCCGTCCTCGAAGTGTTGCAGCGCGAAGGTTATATCCGCGGCTACAGCGAAGAAGAGGTCAACAAGCACCCCGGTCTGCGGATTGAACTGAAATATTTTGAAGGGCAGCCGGCAATCCGCCACGTGGCCCGTGTTTCAAAGCCTGGTCGTCGTATCTACAGCGGGTCGGAAGATCTGCCGCGGGTTCGCAACGGCCTGGGCATAACAATCGTATCGACGCCAAAAGGTGTTTTGTCCGACGCGGAAGCGCGTCAGGCAAATGTCGGCGGCGAAGTACTGGCTGAGGTATTCTAATCATGTCCCGTATTGGCAAAAAATCAGTAGCTATTCCGGACGGCGTGACCGCCGTGATGGAAGATGGTCTGGTCAAGGTCAAAGGACCAAAGGGCGAGCTTTCGACCCCGATGGTTGACGACCTGACCTATGAACTGGGTGACGGTGGTTTGCTGGTCAAGCCAGCGAACAAGTCGAAGACGGCGCGCGCCTTCTGGGGAATGCAGCGGACATTGGTGCAGAACCTGGTTGACGGTGTCACCGAAGGCTTCACCAAGGTGCTGGAAATCAACGGTGTTGGTTATCGTGCCGCGGCTCAGGGAAAGAACCTCAATCTGCAGCTTGGCTACAGCCATGATGTGAATTTTGCGATCCCCGACGGCATCGACATCAAGACCCCGGACCAGACCACCATCGAAATTTCCGGCATGGACAAACAGCAAGTTGGCCAGGTCGCTGCCGAAATCCGGCGCTGGCGCAAGCCAGAGCCGTATAAGGGCAAGGGTATCAAATATCGCGGCGAATATATTTTCCGCAAAGAAGGGAAGAAGAAATAAGCCATGGCGAATATTTCTCAGTTCAAACGGCGCCAGCAACGCGTACGCAGCAAATTGCGCAAGCGCGGGCTCTCAAAGCCTCGTTTGTCCGTGCATCGCACGAGCCGGCATATCTATGCCCAGGTTATCGACGATGCCGAGGGCAAAACGCTGGCTTCCGCTTCGACCATCGACAAGGCGTCCACCGTCAAGACCGGTGCGGATAGCAAGGCTGCTGCCGACGTTGGCAAGCGCGTTGCCGAAGCTGCCAAGAAGGCGGGCGTTAAAGAAGTAATTTTTGACCGTGGCGGGTTCCTGTTTCACGGACGTGTGAAGGCCCTGGCCGACGCAGCACGTGAAGGCGGATTGGAGTTTTAATATGGCTGATGAGAACACAACACCAGAAGGCGCGGCGCAGCCGGGTACCACTGGCGAAGGCAATCAGCCCGAGGCAGCAATAGCACCTGAAGCCAAAACCGGTGGTCCGGAACGTCAGTCGCGCGGTGGAAACCGTGGCGGTGCAGGCGGTCGTGACAATCGCGGTGGCGGCAATCGTGACAATCGTGGTGGCGGTCGTGACAACCGTGGCGGTGGCCGTGGTGGTCGTGGCAATAATGACGGCGGCGAAGAGCTGATCGAGAAGCTGGTTCACATCAACCGCGTCTCGAAGACCGTCAAGGGCGGCAAGCGCTTCGGTTTCGCAGCGCTGGTCGTGGTTGGCGACGGCAAGGGCCGGGCCGGCTTCGGCAAGGGCAAGGCACGCGAAGTGCCGGAAGCCATTACCAAGGCAACCGCTGCTGCAAAGAAATCGATGGTTCGTGTACCGCTGCGTGATGGTCGTACCCTTCACCATGACGGCACAGGCCAGTTCGGCGCCGGCAACGTGACCGTCCGTTCGGCACCCGCCGGTACCGGTATCATTGCCGGTGGCCCGATGCGTGCCGTATTTGAAAGCCTTGGCGTTTCCGACGTTGTGACCAAGTCCAACGGCACCGCCAATCCTTACAACATGATCCGCGCAACTTTTGCCGCACTGGCAGATCAGTCGAGCCCGAAATCCGTGTCCCAGCGGCGCGGCAAGAAAGTGACCGACCTGCTTGCACGTGCTGGCGGTTCGGCTGCTGAAGTGGCAGCTGATGCCGCAGCGGTTACGGAGTAAATTTGATGGCCAAAGTGAAAATCAAGCAGATCGGTTCGCCGATCCGTCGTCCGGAATCGCAGCGCAAGACGCTGATCGGTCTCGGTCTCAACAAGATGCACCGTATCTCCGAACTCGAAGATACGGCTGAAGTCCGCGGCATGATCCGCAAGGTGCATCATCTGGTGGAAGTTGTTGAAGGGTAAGACCCGACACTTCCGTGCGAATAAAAGCGAAAGCGAGTACACGACATGAAACTGAACGAACTTAGAGACAATGATGGCGCGCGCAAATCGCGCATGCGTGTAGGCCGGGGCATTGGTTCCGGCAAGGGCAAGACCGGCGGACGTGGCCAGAAGGGCCAGAAATCCCGTTCCGGTGTTTCGATCAACGGCTTTGAAGGCGGCCAGATGCCGCTCCATATGCGGCTTCCGAAGCGCGGTTTCAACAATCCGTTCGGCACCGACTATGCGGAAGTGAACCTGGGCATGATCCAGAAGTTCATCGACAGCAAGAGCCTCGATGCCAAGGGCACCATTGATCACGCAACCTTGAAGGCGGCGGGTCTGGCTCGCGGTGGCAAGGACGGCGTCCGGTTGCTCGCCAAGGGCGAATTGACTGCAAAGATCACAATCACCGTGGCCGGTGCTTCGAAAGCTGCGGTTGCAGCGGTCGAAAAGGCTGGCGGCAAGGTTGAAATTCTTGCAGCCAGCGGCGAACGCCGACCCAAGGGCGAGAAAAAGGCGGTTGCCTCCAAGCCCGCGCGCGAGAAAAAAGCGGCCAACAAGGCTAAAAAGAACGATTGATCTTCGAGAGGCGCTAGATTTAGCGCCTCTTTTTCTGGCCCCTTGTTTTTGATGCACTAACATCCGATATGGGGCGGGTTGCATAGCCGCAAAAGCGGCTATTCATCTCCGGAGATTGCAACAGGACGCAATAGTTGGAGATGGGCCTCTGCCTCCGCAGGGGCGCTTTGCAAACTAATAGTGGGCAGGGAAGTCAAGCATGGCATCAAGAGCCGATCAGGTCGCAGCTAATCTAAGCCTGGCAAAATTTGGCGAAGCCACGGAATTGCGGAGACGCATCTGGTTTACGCTTGGCGCGCTTATCATTTTTCGTCTGCTCAGCTTCGTGCCGCTTCCTGGTGTCGACCCGGTTGTCCTGGCCGATCTCTATGATCAGACCCGTGGCGGCGTTCTCGATATTTTCAATACATTTTCCGGTGGTTCGCTGTCGCGGATGAGCCTGATCGCCCTCGGCGTCATGCCCTATATTACCGCTTCGATCGTGGTCCAGCTGGCAGCAGCGCTGTCGCCAACCCTGGCCGCCGTCAAGAAAGAAGGCGAAGCGGGCCGCAAGAAACTCAATCAATATACCCGCTACGGCACGGTCGGTCTGACCGCTGTCCAGGGCTATTTCATCGCCGTCGGTCTCGAAAGCTTCGCGTCCCAGTCGGGTCTGCAGGCGGTTGTCGAACCCGGTTACATGTTCCGCGTCGGCGCGGTTATCAGTCTGGTCGGTGGTACCCTGTTCCTGATGTGGCTGGGTGAACAGATCACCAGCCGCGGTATCGGCAACGGTATCTCGCTGATCATCATGGCAGGTATTGTCGCCCAGATGCCGACCTTTGTCGGCAACCTCATGGAAGGCAGCCGTACCGGCTCCATCAGCGCCCTGACGATCGTCGGCCTGATCGCGATGGTGGCCGGACTGATCCTGTTCATCAGCTTCATGGAGCGTGCCCAGCGACGAGTGCTGATCCAGTATCCGAAGCGCGCGACGCAGAATGGCGTGATGCAGGCCGATCGCAGCCATCTCCCGCTAAAGGTCAATACCGCCGGTGTTATTCCGCCGATCTTTGCCTCTTCGCTGCTGCTGATGCCGCTGACGGTAACCCAGTTCGCCGGCAATGCCGTTGCCGGGGAATCCGCGTTCGGTGATTTCATCATCACGCTCAACCAGTATCTGGCGCATGGCCAGCCGCTCTATATGGCGCTTTACGCGGCGGGCATCGTCTTCTTCTGTTTCTTCTACACGGCGGTTGTGTTCAACCCCGAAGAGACCGCAGACAATCTCAAGAAGAACGGAGGATTTGTTCCAGGCATTCGCCCGGGGAAGAATACCGCCGACTATCTTGATTATGTGCTGACCCGGATTACCGTGGTCGGTGCGGCCTATCTCGCCTTGGTCTGTGTGTTGCCGGAATATGTTATGGCCCAGACCAGCCTGCCGATCTTCTTCCTCGGCGGAACCAGCCTGCTGATCGTCGTCAACGTCACGGTCGATACCGTGACCCAGATCCAGAGCCATTTGCTGGCGCTGCAATATGGCGATTTGCTCAAGAAGGCGAAGCTCAAGGGCGGACGGCGCAAACGCTAGGTGCCTGTCCCGCTCAATCGACACAATATCTTTCCATCATCACGGGGGTAATCGCATGGACATCATCTTGTTGGGGCCACCGGGTGCCGGGAAGGGGACCCAGGCGAGCCGTCTGGAAGACGAGCATGGCATGGTCCAGCTGTCTACCGGCGACATGCTGCGGGCAGCCGTAAAGGCCGGCACCGAGGTCGGATTGAAGGCCAAGGCCTTGATGGATGCCGGCGAATTGGTGCCGGATGAAGTGGTGTCGGGCATTATCGGCGACAAGCTCGACGAGCTGGGCTCCGAACAGGGCGTTATCTTTGATGGCTATCCCCGGACTGCCGCGCAGGCCGAGTCGCTGGACGAGATACTGGCCGAGCGCAATCGCGTGCTGTCCTATGTGATCGAACTCGTGGTCGACGAAGACGCTCTGGTCGAACGCATCACGGGCCGGTTTACCTGCGCCAAATGCGGCGAAGGCTATCACGACATATTCAAGCAGCCTGCTGTCCCGGGTGTCTGCGACGTGTGCGGTTCTACCGAATTCAAGCGCCGTCCGGACGACAATGAAGAAACCGTCCGTACCCGGATGCAGGAATATCGCGCCAAGACAGCCCCGATCCTGCCGATCTATGAAGCGCGCGGAATCGTGCGCAAGGTCGACGGCATGGGCAGCATGGCGGAAGTCAACGAAGCGATTGAGGCAGTTCTCTCGCTCTGAACTGATATCACGGGAGACGCGGTCATGGCGAAGCTGCTAATTCGGGCAATATTGGGACTCGCAGCGCTTGGCAGCATGGCCACCGCCCGGGCGGAAGTGACCAACACTGCAGACAACGGCTTTACCGTGGAACATCAAACGGTCATTGCCGGTGATGCGGAGGCGGTCTGGAAGGCGATGATCGCACCGTCCCGCTATTGGAACAGCGACCACAGCTGGACCGGCGATGCCGAAAATTTTTATCTCGTGCCCCAGGCCGGCGGCTGTTTTTGCGAACTGATCCGGACGACGTCCGGTGATAATATCAAATCGTCCGAGGGCAGCGTCCAGCACATGCGCGTGATATATGCGCACAACAACAAGATGCTGCGCATGTCGGGTGCGCTGGGCCCGCTCCAGTCCGAAGCGGTCACTGGCACGTTGACGATGCAGCTCCAGCCGCAGGGTTCATCCACGGTGGTCCGGTTCACCTACAAGGTGGGCGGCTATATGGAATTTCCGGTCGACCAGATCGCGCCCGCGGTGGACGGCGTCATCGGCGAGCAGCTGGCGCGCCTGTCGGCGCTGTTCGGTGAAGCAAAAGGCGACGAGCCGGACGGGTCGGACGAACCATCCGAAAGCGAGAAAACCGGCGTCGCGCCAGACGGCGAACAGGACTGATTTTTCACTCCCTCTCAACGCTTTACCAAAGCCGATGAATAGTTCTATGAAGGTTTCATACCCGTTGCCGACTCGAGGAAGTCGACAGCGATAATCGGGTCGCGCTGATATACAATATTTGGGGGTATAGGATGGCCGTTTCCGATCATGTAGATTTTCCGACATTCATGGAAGGCGTCAAGAAGCGCAATCCGGGACAACCTGAATTCGTTCAGGCGGTTCAGGAAGTCGCGATGGATATTTTCGACTTCATCCAGGACAAGGAAGCTTATCACACAGCACAGATTTTGCGGCGGATTGCCGAACCGGACCGGGTGATCTCCTTCCGCGTGTGCTGGGAAGATGACAATCACAATGTCCGCGTCCAGCGCGGCTATCGCATCCAGAACAACAATGCGATCGGGCCCTACAAGGGCGGGATTCGCTTCCATCCGAGCGTGACCGAAAGCGTGCTCAAATTCCTGGCGTTCGAGCAGACCTTCAAGAATTCGCTGACCGGGCTGCCGATGGGCGGCGGCAAGGGCGGCGCGAACTTCAATCCAAAGGGCAAGTCCGACGCCGAGGTGATGCGCTTCTGCCAGTCGTTCATGACAGAGCTTTACCGTCACATCGGCCCGGACACGGACGTTCCCGCCGGCGATATCGGCGTGGGCGGACGGGAAATCGGCTATATGTTCGGACAGTACAAAAGGATCACCAACCGCTGGGAAGGTGTGCTGACCGGCAAGGGCCTGGAATATGGCGGCTCGCAGATGCGGCCCGAGGCGACCGGCTATGGCGCGGTCTATTTCATGGAAAACATGCTGAAGCACCGGGGTGACGCGATCGCGGGCAAGACGGCGGTCATTTCCGGCTCCGGCAATGTTGCCACCCATGCGGCCGAGCAGATCACCAAGCAGGGCGGCAAGGTCCTGACGCTTTCCGACAGCGGCGGCTTCATCCATGATCCCGACGGCATCGACCAGGACAAGATCGACTGGGTCAAGCATCACAAGACGCACACCCGGGGCCGGATCAGCGACTATACCGACCATTTCACGGGTGCATCCTACCACGAAGGCAAGCGCCCGTGGAGCGTGCCCTGCGACCTGGCACTGCCCTGCGCGACGCAGAACGAGCTCAATGAGGAAGAAGCCAGGGAGCTGGTTGCCAATGGCGTCATCGCGGTGTCGGAAGGCGCGAACATGCCGACCACGCTGGAAGGCGTGCACGTCTTCCACGATGCGAAGATCATGTACGGCCCGGGCAAGGCGGCCAATGCCGGCGGCGTTGCCGTATCCGGTCTGGAAATGAGCCAGAATGCGGAGCGGATCAGCTGGAACCATGCGCGGCTCGGCGAAATGCTGACCGATCTGATGGAAGGCATTCACAGCAAATGCGTCGAATATGGCGATCAGGGCGATGGCTATGTCGACTATGTGAAGGGCGCAAACATTGCGGGCTTCAAGAAGGTGGCCGATGCCATGCTCGCCTATGGCGTTCTGTAGATTATAATTATCTTGCGCAACCCTGCGCCATCGGCCAGATAATCGGCCGATGGCGCAGGCAAATATCCCGAAGGCGAAGCGGTACCGCCGCAAGCTCAAAGAGCCCTGCGAAATAGGCTGGTGCGAGCTGATCGACCTGCCGGCATTCGGCGTGAAGAACCTGCATGCCAAGGTGGACACCGGCGCCGCCACCTCCTCGCTGCATGCCACCCGCATCAAGCCATTTGAAAAGGATGGCCAGACCTTCGTGCAATTCACGATCCCGATGGGGAGCGGCGTGGCCGACTATCATTGCGAAGCGCCGGTCTATGGCCAGCGCCGAATAAAAAGTAGCAATGGTGTCATGGAAACCCGATATGTGATAGAGACCGTCATGAAACTGGGACCGCTCGAATGGGTAGGTCACATGACACTAGCCAATCGGCAGTCAATGATATTTCCGGTCCTTATCGGTCGCCGGGCGCTGAAACGGGGCTTTCTCGTCAACAGCGCCAGACGATGGATGCTGGGGCGGCACCAAGAAAGATAATTTATGAAAATCGCCATGCTTGCCCGCAATCCCAATCTCTATTCGCACAAGCGACTGGTTGAGGCGGCAGAAAAGCGCGGGCACACGCTCGACATATTGAACACCACCCGCTGCACGGTGAATATCGCCAGCCACCGGCCCACGCTTACCTATAATGGCGGCACGCTGGAAGGCTATGACGCGGTCATTCCGCGCATCGGCGCGTCAATCACCAACTACGGTACCGCGGTGCTCAGGCAGTTTGAAATGGCCGGTGTCTGGCCGCTCAACGAAAGCGTGGCCATTGGCCGGAGCCGCGACAAGCTGCGCTCGATGCAGATATTCGCCAAATATGGTCTGGGCCTGCCGCTGACCGCTTATGCCAATGATCCGAAGCAGGCGGAAGAAATTATCAAGGCCGTAAATGGCCCGCCGGTGGTCATCAAGCTGCTCGAAGGCACGCAGGGCATCGGTGTCGTTCTCGCCGAGACCATGTCGAGCGCCAAGTCGGTGATCGAGGCGTTTCGCGGCGCCAATGTGAACATCCTGGTCCAGGAATTCATCAAGGAAGCCGGCGGGACGGATATCCGCGCGCTGGTCGTGGGCGGCAAGGTGGTCGCCGCGATGAAACGGACCGGAGCGGCGGACGACTTCCGCTCCAACCTGCACCGCGGCGGCAGCGCCCAGATTGTAAAAATCACGCCCGAGGAGCGGCTGACCGCCTTGCGCGCGGCAAAGCATATGGGACTGAATGTATGCGGCGTCGACATGCTGCGTTCCAATCACGGCCCGGTGATCATGGAAGTGAACAGCTCGCCGGGTCTCGAAGGCATCGAAAATGCCACAGGCAAGGATGTCGCCGGCCAGATCATCGAATTTATCGAGAAAAACGCCCAGCCTGGAAAGACAAAGACGCGCGGCAAGGGATAGCGGATCGGGCCTGTCTAGCGCAGCCCTGAATCAAAGTTTTGCGAAACTCTGCTGCACTGCGCAGTGCGGTTTGCGATTCCGTCTTTTCCGCTGGATAGGGCAGGGCGCGGCGTGCAGGACACTGCTTCTGGCTCCTGATCCCTAGATAACTTCATCCTCGTCGAGCAGCTGATTCCCCGTAATCGCATCCTCGATCTGCTCCAGCCGTTCGCCCACCGTGTCGAATATCCTGACCTCCGCAATATGGAGCAGCGCGTCTCCCTGGTTGACGACCGGGAGGTTGCTGTGGCCGATGACGATGCCGTCGATCGGGGACAGGATCGCTTCCTCGCCATCGCCAAAAATATCGCTGATATAGGCCACGGCATCGCCCTTGTGGACCTTGGTTCCGGATGGCGACACCAGGCGGCAGATACCGCCCCTGGTCGAGCGCAGCCAGAGCGTGCGGGTCGCCTGGGCTGGCGGCGTGCCGCGCCGGCTCAGCCGCTTGGTATCGATCATCTCCAGTTTCTTGAGCACGCGCAGGATGCCGTTGACCCCCGTCAGCACCGAGAATTCGTCAAAGCGCAGCGCTTCCCCGGCTTCCAGCAGCAGCATGTCGACGCCCGCTTCCCGGGCCAGCGCGCGCAGCGAGCCGGGGCGCAGCTCCGCCTCGATGATCACCGGCGGTCCGAAATCGATGGCCAGTTCCTTGAGCAAGTGATTGCCCGAAGCGATGCGGATTTGCGGCAGATTGTAGCGGTGCAGGGCAGCGCTGTGGATATCGATGCCCAGCGAACAGTGATCGATAATCTCGGTGGAGAAGATATGGGCGAGCTGCGAAGCCAGCGAACCCTTTTCGGTCCCCGGAAAGGACCGGTTGAGATCGCGACGGTCGGGCAGGTAGCGGCTGTGGGTGATGAACCCGTACATGTTGACCACCGGCACAAAGATCACGGTCCCGGCCATGCGGCTCGGGTGCAGCTTCTTCATCACCCGGCGGATGATCTCGGTGCCGATGATCTCGTCGCCGTGGATGGCCGCGCTGATGAAGATCGTCGGCCCGGTGCGCTTGCCGTGAAACACGCGCACGACCATGTTTGCCTGCATGCCTGCGGAGAGATCACTCACCGGGATCGCAATATCGCCGATCTTGCCGGGTGCCACCATTTGTCCGCCTATTTCGAACAGATCATGCTTGTTTCTATTGGTCATCTTGGCCCCCCGGTATGGAATAAAGCTATGGCGCGGGTGGCCTGCCAACCGCAAGCCAAATTGCACAAAACCTGCAATGCCCAGGATCTCGCCGACCCGCCATTTGCGCTGGGATTGGCATCAAGGCGCACCAGGAGCAGCCAGGGATCGAAAGGCAAGCGACAGGCCCCGGCGGCGGAACAAAGATGAAAAAGGGGGTTTGCATGATACCGAACCCTCCGTTATGACCGCTGCAACCGCACCCAAACTTGTGGCAATCCGCATTCTTCTGCGCTTGACAGTCTTGTCAACTCTCCCTAAATAACAGTTATTCGAAACCGTTTTGAACCGGCAACACCCTTTGTGGTGCGCGCTGGTTTTGTGCGTTTTGAGTAATGTTTTTAACGACTTGGCTATGAGATAGGCGCCGGCGAATCGGTCCCTGTGGAGCATGGAGAAAAATATTGGCACGTATTGCTGGGGTAAATATCCCAACTAACAAACGCGTAATCATTGCGCTTACCTACATTCACGGTATCGGACGCACCAGAGCGGCTGAAATTGTCGAAAAATTGAAGATTGATCCGGCCCGCCGGGTTCAGGACCTGACGGATCAGGAAGTTTTGCACATTCGTGAAACCATTGATGCCGAGCATACGGTTGAAGGTGATTTGCGGCGTGAAGTTGCAATGAACATCAAGCGCTTGATGGATCTGGCCTGCTATCGCGGCCTGCGTCACCGTAAGGGACTTCCCGTTCGCGGACAGCGTACGCATACCAATGCGCGCACCCGTAAAGGCAAGCCCAAGGCGATTGCTGGCAAAAAGAAATAAGACTTGTCTTTGGACAAGTATCTTCAAGATATTAGGTAGGAATTGATCACATGGCACGCGAACCGCAGCGCATAAAGAAAAGTGCGCGCAAGAATATTTCGGCAGGCGTAGCGCACGTCAACGCCACTTTCAACAATACGATGGTCACCATCACCGATGCCCAGGGCAATGCGATAAGCTGGTCCTCCGCAGGCATGATGGGCTTCAAGGGCTCTCGTAAATCGACACCTTATGCGGCTCAGGTTGCAGCGGAAGACGCGGGCAAAAAGGCCGCCGACCACGGTGTGCGGACCCTCGAAGTGGAAGTGAAGGGTCCCGGCTCCGGTCGTGAATCCGCCCTTCGCGCGCTTCAGGCTGTTGGCTTCACGATCACCTCGATCCGTGACGTCACGCCGATCCCGCACAACGGCGTTCGCCCATCCAAACGGCGCCGCGTCTAAAACCGCTCGAGTTTCGGGGACGACCGGTTGGTCGGTTTCCACATTTTTAAATTCAGAGCGGTGATGACGTCCACAGCCGCTCTTTGAACCACTAGGGGAAGTCCATGACTGTCAATATGAAGAACTGGCAAGAACTGAAGAAGCCCAACGTCCTCGACATCAAGCCCGGCGGTGACCCGAAGCGCAAAGCGACCTTTATCGCCGAGCCTCTCGAGCGCGGTTTTGGCCTGACCATGGGTAATGCGCTGCGCCGCGTGCTTCTGTCCTCGCTCCAGGGCGCGGCAGTTACCTCGATCAAGATCGAAAATGCCCTGCACGAATTTTCGTCGCTGCCCGGCGTTCGCGAAGATGTGACAGACATTGTTCTGAACATCAAGCAGATCGCTCTTAAAATGGAAAGCGAAGATGCCAAGCGTCTGCAGCTTTCCGCAACCGGCCCGGCCGAAGTCAAGGCTGGCGACATTGCTGTTTCCGGCGACATCGAAATCATGAACCCTGATCTGGTGATCTGCCATCTCGACGAAGGCGCATCGCTGAACATGGAACTGACCGTCAATGTCGGCAAGGGCTATGTGCCTGCTGTTGCCAACCGTCCGGCCGACGCGCCGATCGGTCTGATCCCGGTCGACTCGCTCTACTCTCCGGTCCGTCAGGTTTCCTACAAGGTCGACAACGCCCGCGTTGGCCAGGAACTGGATTTCGACAAGCTGAACCTCACCATCGAAACCGATGGCACGGTGACTCCTGAAGATGCGATCGCCTATGCGGCCCGCATCCTGCAGGACCAGCTGCAGCTGTTCGTGCATTTCGAAGAAGCGCTGGAACAGGTTTCCTCGCCGATCGGCATGGCCGCCCAGCAGAGCCAGGCAGAAAGCGACGCCAACCAGCTCAACCGCTATCTGCTCAAGAAGGTCGACGAACTGGAACTCAGCGTCCGCTCCGCCAACTGCCTCAAGAACGACAATATCATCTATATTGGCGATCTCGTGCAGAAGACCGAAGCCGAAATGCTGCGCACCCCGAACTTCGGCCGCAAGTCCTTGAACGAAATCAAGGAAGTGCTGTCCAGCATGGGTCTGCGTCTCGGCATGGACATCCCCGGATGGCCGCCTGAAAATATCGAAGAAATGGCCAAGAAGCTCGAACAGGAGCTGCTCGGTTAGGTTTTCCGTCAATTCCGGTGCAAGCCGGAATGACACCCGGAGGTTTACTGGTGATGCCTCAATAAAATCACCTGCTGCGGGGTACCTCATACGGCCCCATAACGAACGAAGGAAATACCATGCGTCATAGAATGAAGGGCCGCCGTATGCAGCGGACCGGTGCCCACCGTCAGGCTCTGCTGAAGAACCTTGCCGCGGCACTGATCAAGCACGAACAGATTTTGACCACCGTACCGAAGGCCAAGGAATTGCGCCCGGTGGTCGAAAAGCTGATTACCCTCGGGAAACGCGGTGGCCTGTCCAACCGCCGGATCGCGCATTCGCGCCTGATGGACGAGACCCAGGAAAAGAAATTGTTCGAAGTGCTGGCTGATCGTTACGCCGAGCGCAGCGGCGGCTACACCCGCATCATCCGTGCCGGTTTCCGTGGCTCCGATGCCGCACCGATGGCGATCATCGAACTGGTTGATCGCGACGTCGATGCCAAGGGTCAGGACAGTGGACCGGACCAGAATGCCCAGGATGAATACGAAGACGCCTAAGTCCTTCATCCTGTAGACAGTTTCAATTGATATGAGAGACCGCGAGCGATAAGCTCGCGGTCTCTTTTCTTTTGTCCGGAGTGAATATGCGCAGTCTGACCCTTTTGACGCTGGCCATGGGATTGGCAGCTACTTCACCGGCACTGGCGGCGCATCACGAGAATAAGGAAAATCCCCTGACCTACCCGGAAACGAAGACCGTTGATGTCGTCGAGGAGCAGTTTGGCGAATATATCGCCGATCCCTATCGCTGGCTCGAAAATGACGTGCGGGAAGACCCGGAGGTGGCGGCATGGGTGAAGGCGGAGAATGAAGTCACCGATGCCTATCTCGAAAAACTGCCGGGACGCGCGCTTCTGGCCGAATCGATGACGGAATTGTTCGATTTTGACGACCTCGGGATTCCCGAAGAATCGGGCGGCAACTATTTTTACGAGCGCAAAAGCGGTGGCCAGAATCAGGCCGTGCTCTATGTCCGGGATGGCGCGGACGGCGAGGAACGCGCGCTGCTTGACCCCGCGACCTGGTCGGACGACGGCGCAACCGCGCTGGCCGGATGGAAACCGTCCGGTGACGGCAGCCTGCTGGTCTATGCGATTCAGGATGGTGGCTCGGACTGGCGGACGCTCAAGGTACTGGACGTAAAAACCGGTGAAGTGAAGGCGGACAGCATCGAATGGGCCAAGTTCACCAACCTCGCATGGATGCCCAACAATGTCGGTTTCCTCTATTCGCGTTTCCCGGAACCGGAAGAAGGGGCGGCTTTCCAGTCGCTGAACAGCGACCATGCCGTCTATCTGCATCTGATTGGGAAGGATCAGGCGAAGGATATAAAAGTATATGCAACACCGGATCAGCCGGAACTCAATCATTCCGCGGAATTGACCTCCGACAAGGAATGGGTGGTAATCACGTCTTCCTCCGGCACCGATGAGCGCTATGAAATCACGCTGATCAAGGTGGATGCGCCAAAGCTCCAAACGCGCAAGCTGGTCAGCGGTTTTGACAATGACTGGCGGCTGATCGACGGCGTTGGCGATACGCTGTATTTCGTGACCAACAAGGACGCTCCGCGGATGCGGGTCGTGAAAACCGACCTGAGCGCGGCAGACCCCGAATTTACCGAACTGGTTCCCGAGAGCGACGCGGTTATCGACGGGGCCATGATCGTCGGCGACAGGCTGGTGGTCAGCTATCTCGTCGATGCCAAAAGCCAGTTGGCCACATTCGATCTCGACGGTCAGGCGCTCGGCACGCTCGAGCTCCCCGGTCCCGGACAGGTGGGCGGTCTCAGCGGTTCCATGAAGAGCGAAGAAGGCTTCTTCACCTTTCAAAGCTTCAACCGGCCAACGACGGTTTTCCGCTACGATCCGTCATCTGCCCCGACGGTATGGGCCGAACCCTCGCTGCCCTTTGACCCCGACATGGTCGAAGTGACCCAGCGCTTCTACGAAAGCAAGGATGGCACGAAAATCCCGATGTTTCTGGTGCACAGGAAAGACCAGGATCTCTCGCAGGGCGCACCGACCCTGCTCTATGGCTATGGCGGGTTCAATATCTCGGTATTGCCGCAATATAAGCCGGCCTGGATGGCGTGGATCAAGGCGGGCGGCGTGTTTGCCTCGGCCAATCTCCGCGGTGGCGGTGAATATGGCAAGGAGTGGCACGATGCCGGCCGGCTGCAGAACAAGCAGAATGTCTTCGACGATTTCATCGCCGCCGGCGAATATCTGATCAGCGAGGGCATCACGCCGGAAGACGGTCTGGCGATCGAGGGCCGGTCCAATGGCGGCTTGCTGATCGGTGCCGTCATGAACCAGCGACCCGACCTGTTCACCGCCGGCCATGCCGCAGTGGGCGTGATGGACATGCTCCGCTTCAACCGGTTTACCGCCGGGCGCTACTGGGTCGATGACTATGGCTATCCGGACAAGGAACAGGATTTCAAAACCCTACTTGCCTATTCGCCCTATCATAATCTCAAGGGCGGCGTCGATTACCCGGCGTTGATCGTTTCGACCGCCGACACCGATGACCGGGTGGTACCGGGCCACAGCTTCAAATATGCGGCACGGCTGCAGGCGCTGGATACGGGGGATGCGCCGCATCTGATCCGGATCGAGACCCGGGCCGGTCATGGAAGCGGCAAGCCGACCGACAAGCTGATCGAGGAATATTCCGATATCTACGCCTTTCTGGCGCATGCGACAGGCTTCGACCTGACGGAATGATCCGTCGACCGGGGCAGAAGGGGGCTGGAACAGTCGCCTTGTCCCCCGGTCGATCCGATACATTGTTCATAAAAATAGCCATTAACCTGAATAAAACCTGTCGAGCCAGTTCAGTCTTCGCTCAAGCGCAAACGTCTACAAGGGCTTTGCAAGCTCGGGAAAAGGTTTCGGGCAGTGTGAAAGGAAAGTGGATATGAACAAGTTAAGCAAAGCTCTTGCCGGAACCGCTGCTGCTGCAATGGCTGTTTCTGCAACCCCCGCAATGGCCCGCGATGGCCACAATGGCGGACCGAGTGCCGGCGAAGTGATTGCCGGCGTGGCGATAATCGGCGCGATTGCCGCCATCGCGAGCTCGGGCAACCAGGACCGGCGCTATCGGGACAATGACTATCGCGGCGACCGTCACGGCAACGACCGTTATTCGGATAGCCGTTTTGGCAATCGCAATCGCCAGATTGGCCAGCGTCAGGCCGTGAACCGTTGTGTACGTGCCGCTGAACGAGGCGCCAGCAACTATGGTCGCGCGAATGTAACCGATATTCGCGACATTGACCGGACGCGCTATGGCTATCGGGTCAAGGGCCGTATTCTGGTCGAGCAGGGCCGGAGCCGCTATCAGAGATCTGCCCGTGCCGACAAGGGCAACTTCACCTGCTATATCGAAGGCAACCGGGTAAGCGACGTCCGCTACAGTGGCCTCCGCTACAGCCGCCGCTAGAGGCGATGCGCGCAGTTGACCAAAATATAATTGGTTCAGCCTGGTGACAGGCTGGACCAATTATATTTTGTGCCATTGCAGCTTTGGCATGATAGAAGTTGCGCTTGAAAGGGGTATCTCGAATGGAAAAAATGACCAGATTTTCTGCCCTCGCTGCATCTGCCGCGCTGGTTCTTACCGGCTTTTCTCCCGCCATGGCTGCGCCCCTGCACGGCGGCGTTGCCATCGCCACACCGATGGATAGCGCTACGCTGGGCTGGTCTGCGGAAAGGGAAACGGCCAATGGCTGGGGCGGCTATCGGGGATATCGTGGTCACCGCCGTCATCGCGATGGCATCGACGGCGGCGACATTCTGGCCGGCATCCTCGTTATCGGCGGCATCGCTGCCATTGCCAGCGCAGCCTCCAAAAAAGACCGTGACCGCCGCTATGAAGACCGGGATTATCGCAGCGAAAACCCGCGCTATGACGACCGGCGCGCCGACGAACGCTATGATGAAAGAGATGATCGGGGAAGCGGTGACATGCAATCGGCGATCAATGCCTGTACCGATGCGGCGGAACGGCAGGCCGGACGCGACGCGCGCGTGTCCGCGATCCAGTCCGTGATTCGCGACGGCTCCGGCTGGCGGGTCGAGGGTGACCTCGCGAACAGCGACCGGCGCACCTTTCTCTGCGGATCCAGCAATGGCCGCGTCGATTTCGTGCAGCTCGACAACGACAATCTTGCCTTCGCGAACTAGGCCCCGATCCTATACTGCGGTGCGGCCGAATTCCTGCCGGGTGACCGGATGCGATGCGCTCAGGCCGCCGTCGACGGCAATCGCCTGGCCATTGACATAGGACGAGCGGTCCGAGGCCAGAAACAGCGCCACTTCGGCCATTTCCATCGGCGAAGCGCCGCGGCGCAGCGGGTTGAGATAGCCGAGCCGGTCTTCCTTCCCCTTCTCGCGGGCCTTGTCGTAAATGAACTGCGTCATGCCGGTTTCGGTAATCCCCGGACAGATGGCGTTGCAGCGGACATTGGACGTGGCGAACTGCTGTGAGGCCACCTTGACCAGATTGATCACCCCCGCCTTGGAGGCGGAATAAGCAGGCCCGCCTGCGCCTGACCGGATTCCGGCAACGCTGGCGGTGCAGATGATCGATCCGCCATGCTTGCTCTCGGCAATCACCTTGCCGGCATATTTGCACGCCAGAAACGGCCCAATCAGATTGACCCGCAGCACTTCCTGCCATTCGGCAACGCTGCTGTCGAAAATCCCCTCGAAACCGCCGCCGATGCCGGCATTGGCAAAGAAGACGTGCAGATCGCCGAAGCGCTGTTCCGCCGCGTCGACCAGCATCTCGACATCGCCTTCCGATCCGGCATCCGCCTTGATCGCGATGATATTGCCTTCGGAGCCCTTTGCCGTGTCCTCGACCGCATCGGTGATATCGCTGGCGATCACCTTGGCGCCATGTTCCGCGAACAGCAGCGCCGCTGCGCGGCCAATCCCGCTGCCGGCGCCGGTGATGATAGCGACCTTGTCCCTGAGATCCATGTTACGCTCCTGCGCGCTGTGCGGCTTCCCAACCGGCCTGTGCCAGCGGGGTCACCCGATCCGACATTTCGGCGGCCGCGGCGCTGTTGGCGGTGCCGTCGGCAACCCGCTTCTGAATGCCCTGCAGAATAGCAGCAATGCGGAACAAATTATAGGCCAGATACCAGTCCATCGGCGGCAGCTCTGCCATGCCGGATTTTTCGCAATAGCGGGCAATCGCTTCCTCGCGCGAAGGGATACCGAGCGCGGCCAGGTCAACACCCTTGAGACCGCTGCGGCCCTCCGGTTCCATCTCGTAGGCCATCAGCCAATAGGCGAAATCGGCAATCGGATCACCCAGCGTCGACAGTTCCCAGTCGAGCACTGCGATGACCTTGGGCTCGCCATGCGCAAAGATCATGTTGTCGAGCCGATAGTCGCCATGGACGATGCCGAAGCTCTTCTGCTCCGGGATGGTCCTGGTCAGCCATTCGATCAGCTTGTCCATCTCCGGGATTTCCTGCAGCTCGGACAGACGATATTGCTGGGTCCAGCGGGAAATTTGCCGCTCGCAATAATTGCCGGGCTTGCCGTGCTTTTCCAGGCCGAGCTCATTCGGGTCATAGCTGTGCAGCAGCGCCAGCGTGTCGATCATCTCGAAATAGATCGCGCGGCGCTCTTCCGGATTGCTGTCGGGCAGGGTGCCGTCCCAGAAGGTCCGGCCATCGGCCATGCCCATGATGTAGAACATCGTGCCGATGACGCTGTCGTCGTCGCACAGGCCGTAGGGCTTGGCGACGGGAAAGCCGGTCGGATAGAGTCCTGCAATCACCCGGAACTCGCGGTCGACCGCATGCGCCGAAGGCAGCAATTTGCCGAACGGTTTCTTGCGCAGCACATAGGACGTGGTCGGCGTATCGATCTTGTAGGTCGGATTGGACTGGCCGCCCTTGAACTTGCTCAGCGTCAGCGGACCGGCAAAGCCCTCGACATTGGCTTCCATCCATTTCTGCAGGGCCGCCTCGTCGAGCTTGTCCTTCTCCGGCACGTCCATCGTGCCGGTCATATCTTCCTGTGGATTCATGGAAGTCCCTCTTCCTCTAATTGAAGACAATCACGGACCGGGCCGCATCACCTTTTTTCATTTTCTCGAAACCGTCATTGATCTGTTCTAGCGGAATCGTCTCGGCGACAATGCTATCCAAATCGAGCAGTCCGCGCATGTAAAAGTCGACCAGCCGCGGTATGTCGACCGGGAACCGGTTCGACCCCATCAGCACGCCCTGCAATTTCTTGCCCGACAGCAGATCCATCGCGCTCAGCCCGACCTTGTGATCCAGCGGCATCATGCCGAGAATGGTCGCGGTGCCGCCGCGCTTCAGCGAGCCGATCGCCAGATCGCCCGATGCCGGACGGCCCACGGCCTCGACCGCATGGTCGACGCCGCCCTTGGTCAGTTCGATGATCTGCGCTGCGGCATCTTCCGCCGAGGCGTCAATCACATCGGTCGCGCCCAGCTTGATCGCCAGATCGCGCTTTTCCTTGATCGGGTCCGCGGCAATGATCCGGCCGGCCCCGGCAATCTTGGCGGCGTTGATCGTCGCCAGACCGACTCCGCCACAGCCGACTACGGCCACGGTTTCGCCGGGCGTCAGCTTGCAGGCGTTGAAGATCGTGCCCGCACCGGTGGTGACCGCGCAGCCAATGACCGCAGCGCGATCTAGCGGCATGTCCGGATCGATCCGCACGCAGGCATGTTCGTGGATCAGCATCTGCTCGGCGAAGGCCGACAGGTTGAGCATCTGGCCCACAGTCGTCCCATCGGGCCTGGTGATGCGCGGCGCTTCATCCGGTCCGCGCCGCGTGTCTGCGCCAAGGCACAGCGACATTCGACCGGACACGCAAAATTCGCAATGCCCGCAATAGGCCGAAAGGCAGGAAACCACTGCATCGCCGACCGCAACCGTGCGGACTTCGCTGCCGATTGCCTCGACGATGCCCGCCGCCTCGTGCCCCGGAATGGCGGGCAGGGGGTGCGGATAGGCGCCGTCGATAAAATGCAGATCCGAATGGCACAGCCCGCAGGCGGCCGTCCGGATCAGCACTTCATGTGGTCCTGGCTTGGAGATAACGACGTCCTCGATAACGAGCGGCTTGCCCGTTTCGACCAGTACTGCTGCCTTCATGATCTGCTCCTAGCGGGTAACGGCGAGATCTCCTGACGAGAAATCTTCCTTCATCTTGCTGCCATCGGCGGTCTCGGCATATTTGCCATATTCCATCTTGGCGATCGTGCGATTGTGCACTTCATCCGGGCCATCGGCGAGGCGAAGGGTCCGCTGATGGGCATAGGCGCTGGCAAGACCGAAGTCGTTGCTGACGCCGCCGCCGCCATGGGCCTGAATTGCATCGTCGATGATCTTCAGCGCCATGTTCGGAGCCTGCACCTTGATCATGGCGATTTCGGCCTTGGCATATTTGTTGCCGACCTTGTCCATCATGTCCGCGGCCTTCAGGCAGAGCAGTCGGCTCATGTCGATATCGATCCGCGCGCGGGCAACGCGCTCGTCCCAGACACTGTGCTCGGAGATGCGCTTGCCGAACGCGATCCGCGACTGCAGCCGCTTGACCATTTTCTCCAGCGCTTCTTCGGCGACGCCGATGGTGCGCATGCAGTGATGGATGCGACCGGGTCCGAGGCGACCCTGGGCGATTTCGAAGCCGCGCCCTTCGCCAAGGATGATATTGGCTGCCGGAACGCGGACGTCTTTCATTTCGACTTCCATATGGCCGTGCGGCGCATCGTCATAGCCGAACACCGGCAGGTGACGGATGACGTTCACGCCGGGCGCATCGGTCGGCATCAGGATCTGCGACTGCTGCGTGTAGCGGCTGCCCTCGAAACTGGTCTTGCCCATCACGATCGCGATCTTGCAGCGCGGGTCGCCGAGTCCGGAGGACCACCATTTGCGGCCGTTGATGACATATTCGTCGCCGTCGCGGACGATCGCGGTCTCGATATTCGTCGCATCGGAAGAGGCCACGGCCGGCTCGGTCATCAGGAAGGCGGACCGGATTTCACCGTTCATCAGCGGACGCAGATATTGTTCCTTCTGCTCCAGCGTACCGTAGCGGTGGAACACTTCCATATTGCCGGTATCGGGCGCGGAACAGTTGAATACTTCGGAGGAAAAGCCGACGCGGCCCATTTCCTCGGCGCACAGCGCATATTCCAGATTGGTCAGGCCGGGGCCTTCAAATTCGAAAGCGTCATCGACATGGGGCAGGTTCGGGTTGGACGGCGGCATGAACAGGTTCCAGATCCCGGCTTCCTTCGCCTTCTTCTTCTCCTCTTCGACCACCTGCAGGACCTTCCAGCGCTCGCCGGTTGATTCTTCCTTGTGGAAATCCGCGACGCGGGGGCGCAGGTGATTCTCGATATGCTCGCGTACCCGGTTGCGCCAATATTCCTGCTTTTCGGTAAGATCGAAATCCATTCCCAGTCCTTTTCTTTTTTAACTATGCGATTAACTTAACAGAGGCCCGACCGCTTTTCTACCGCCAAACTGCACTCTGCCCGATTTATTGCCTATCAGTAGTGTGGACCGTTGCCTGCGCCGCCGCAAGGGCCGCCACGCGCGCGTCATGATCCGCCCGGTTGATCGGAAAGCGGGAGAAAATCCAGGCGCCGCTGATCGACAGGATGAAGATCATCAATGCATAGAAGATCATCAGATTCTCGATGACCGGCAATGCGACCTCGCCGGGCTGGGCCTTGTCGGGCAGACCCGACAGGCTGACGATCAGGCCGGCCACGAATATCCCTACACCCGTGCCGCATTTCTGGACAAAGAACCAGCCGGCGGAGAAGACCCCCTCGGTCCGCCTGCCGGTGTCGAGTTCGGACGCTTCGACAATGTCGGTGACCATCGACTGGGCGGTAATCATCGTGATCACGCTCGCGGTGGTGGAAAGAAAGGCGAAGCCGAAAACCAGGCCGGTAGATGCCGTGCCACCGACCTCGGGCCAGATGCCGGACAGGTTGAGGGCGAACGGTATGATCCAGAAGGTCATTCCGATCAGGCCTGCGACAATCGCGATCGGGCGCTTGCCGAAAGCCTTGGTGAGCGGCGACACCAGAAAGAAGGAGCCGACGACGCTGGCGAACAGCAGTATCGGATAATAGAAAAAGGCGGTCTGCGAAAATTCCCAGACATAGAGATAGAGATAGTTCGAAATGGTGAAGGTAATGCCCTGATTGATATAGGCTATGGCCCCGCCGCCGAACAGGATCACCGCCGCCTTGTGGGACAGGGCTTCGCGAATTTCCGCGAAACTTTCCTTGACGCTGGTCTTTTTGGGCCGCTTGTCCGGCCAGTGCGCGACCCGCTTGTGCTGGCCGCGGGCGGATATCAGCGTCGCGATCGCGATCAGGACACCGCCGACCAGGCCGTAATGCCAGTAGCCGTCCTCGTTCAGCAGGCCGACCGGATGATCGGCATCGGGCACCAGGAAGACAATATAGCCGAGGAACAGCATGGCGAGGCCACCGGCCCAGCCGAACAGATAGCGGTAGCGCATGATCACGGTGCGCTCGTCATAATCGCGGGTCAGTTCCGGGATCAGCGAGGCCGACGGTACCTCGCAGCAGGACACCAGCACCCGGACCATGATCGCGATCACCAGCAGATAGGCGAAGATCCAGCCGCCCAGTCCCGCCGGCGCCGCCCACAGCATAATCCATGCAAGGCCCAGCGGGATCGGCGCAATATAGAGCCAGGGGAGGCGCTTGCCCCATTTTGTATAGGTCCGGTCGCTGAGATGGCCGATGATCGGATCGGCAAAGGCATCGACAAACAGCGCCAGCATCAGCGCGAGCGAGACCAGCCGGGCATCGAGGCCAATGACCTGATTGTAGAAGAGCAGCAGAAAGGTCGAAAAGCCGTTGTCCTTCACGCCATAGGCAATCGAGCCGATGCCATGGAACAGCTTGATATGCAGCGGCACGCGATCGGATGCGATGGTCATGCGCCTCTCCGGTGGCACGAGGGATCAAGCCCGATCGGCCTTGCAGAAATATCGTCACGTGGCGAGCCGGAGAGACCGGCGTCACTGCCTGCAGATTGCATCCTGTCATGCTCCCAAATCTTGATTTTTTCTTTCTGCATAGGCTGCGCCCGAATTGAACGTCAATGATTTCTAACCGGTCGATTAACAGACGCTACGGAATCCGCATGCTTGCAAGCAGCCGATGATTTTTATCGATTTTCCGGTGCACCAATGATTGAACCAAAGGCCAATCCTATGATAAGCCGACATTAACCGATCAATTAAGGGAATCGCCATCATGACTGACCTCGAAACCTTCCGCGCCGAGACTGCCGCCTGGCTGGAGGCCAATTGTCCGCCGGAGATGCGGCAGCCGATGGTCGACGAAAGCGACGCGGTCTGGGGCGGTCGCAATCCGACCTTCAAGCCGGGTCAGAAGGAATGGCTCGATATCATGGCCGCCAAGGGCTGGACGGTTCCCGACTGGCCCAAGGAATATGGCGGCGGCGGGCTGTCGCGCGCCGAAACGAAGATTCTCGGCCAGGAAATGGCGCGGCTCAAGTGTCGCTCGCCTTTGTCCAGCTTCGGCATCTGGATGCTCGGCCCCGCGCTGCTGCATTTCGGCACCGAGGCGCAGAAGAAGCATTTCCTGCCGCCGATCGCGCGCGGCGAGATCCGCTGGTGCCAGGGCTATTCCGAGCCTGGCTCCGGTTCCGACCTCGCCTCGCTGCAGACCAGCGCCGTCGACCAGGGCGACCATTTTGTTGTCAACGGCCAGAAAATCTGGACCAGCTATGCCGACAAGGCCGACTGGATATTCTGCCTGACGCGGACCGACAAGAATGAAAAGCACAAGGGCATTTCCTTCATGCTGTTCGACATGGCCAGCGAAGGGGTGACGACCAAGCCGATCGTGCTGATTTCCGGCCAGTCCGCCTTCTGCGAGACCTTCTTTGACGATGTGAAGGTGCCCAAGGAATATGGCGAAGGCGTTTCCTCCGTCGTCTACGAAGTGAACAAGGGCTGGGACGTCGCCAAATATCTGCTCGGCCACGAACGCAGCATGATTTCCGGCGGTGGTTCGGACGGTGCGACTTCGCTCGGTGCCAAGTTCGCCGACCAATATGGCCGCGACACAATGGGCCGGCTCGACGATCCGATGCTGCGCGCGCAAATGGCCGAGATGGACATCGACGTGCTCGCCTTCCGCGCGATGGCGGAGCGTTTCGGCGACACGTTCAAGGCCGGTCTCTGCCACCCGGCGCAGCCAAACATGATGAAATATGCCGGTACCGAGATCAACAAGCGCCGCCACGAGCTGATCATGTCGGCCGGCGGCAGCGAGGTGCTCGAATGGGAAAGCGAGGCCAGCAACGGCGGCCTCACCGCGCGCAGCTGGCTGCGGACCAAGGCGAACAGCATCGAGGGCGGCACCAGCGAGGTGATGCTCAACGTCGTGTCGAAGCAGATCCTGCACCTGCCCGGCGCCTAGCGGCACCATCACCCGATTGATATGTAGCGAACGGCTCTGCCCGCGCGCACTGCACCGAATGATTTAAGGACCATGATATGCCGCTTTATCTGAACGAAGACCAACAAATGCTGCACGACAGCGCCGCCGAATTCATGAAGGGCGAGGCGCCGGTTGCGCACCTGCGCGAATTTCGGGACAAGCAGTGCAAGGACGGCTTCTCGCACGCGCTGTGGAAGCAGTTCGCCGAAATGGGCTTCACCGGAATTCTGATCGGCGAGGATGAAGGCGGTCTCGGGCTTGGCCATGTCGAAGCCGGTGTGGTGCTGGAGGAAATCGGTCGCAACCTGACGCCGTCGCCCTTTCTGACCACGGCGGTCGCCGGGGTCGAGGCGCTGAATGCCGGCGGCAAGGCGCTGCGCGACAAATATTTTCCGGGAATTCTGGCTGGCGACACGGTGCTGGCGCTGGCGGTCGATGAAGGCCCGAAGCACCGCCCGGACCAGATCAGCATGGCCGCGACCCGCGAAGGCAACGGCTTCAAGCTCGATGGCAAAAAGCAATTCGTGGTGCAGGGCGGTTCGGCGGATACGCTGATCGTCGCTGCCCGGACCAGCGGCAGCGCCGGCGACGACAAGGGCCTGACCCTCTTCGCCGTCGATGCGAATGCGCAAGGCCTGTCAAAGGACAGTGCCCGGCTGGTGGACAGCGCGATGGCGGCGCATATGCAGTTTGACGGCGTGCTGGTCGATGCCGACGCGGTGATCGGCGAAGTCGACGAGGGCGATGTGGTGCTCCGGCGCCTGCTCAACGCCGGCCGCTCCGGCGCCGCTGCCGAAACGCTCGGCGTGGGTTCCGGCGCAATGGATATCACCGTCGACTATATCAAGGGCCGCAAGCAGTTCGGCGCCCTGATCGGATCCTTCCAGGCGCTGCAGCATCGCATTGCCCATCTCTACAGCGAGATGGAAATCGCCCGGGCCACCGTGCTCAAGGCCCAGCAGATGCTCGACGAAGGCTCGTCCAAGGCCGAACTGATGGTCTCCGTCGCCAAGGCCAAGGCCGGCAAGGCCACCGCGCTTTCGGTCAAGGAAGGCGTCCAGATGCACGGCGGCGTCGGCATGACCGACGAATATGACATCGGCCTCTACATGAAGCGCGACCGCGCGCTGCAGGAATTCATGGGCGACGTGAACTATCACACCAATCTCGTTGCCGAAATGCACGGCTATTAAAGGAATATATTGATGGATTTTAACAAGCTTTTCTCGCTCGAGGGCCGCGTTGCCCTGGTCACCGGCGGCCAGCGCGGTATCGGCGCTATGATCACCGAAGGCTTCCTGGACCAGGGAGCGAAAGTCTATATCTCCGGCCGCAAGGCGGACCAGGGTGAAGCCGCTGCGGCCGAATTCGGCGACAAATGCATCTATATTCAGGGCGATATCTCGACCTATGAAGGCTGCAAGGCGCTGGCTGCCGAGATTGCGTCGCGCGAGGACAAGCTCGACATTCTGGTCAACAATGCCGGCGTCGCCTGGGGCGAAGAATATCTCTCCTTCCCCGAAACCGGCTGGGACAAGGTCATGGACACCAACGTAAAGGGCCTGTTCTTCCTGACCCAGGCGCTGCATCCGCAGCTGAAGGCGGCGGCCAGCTTCGAACGGCCGGCCAAGGTGATCAACATCGCCTCGATCGACGGCATGAAGGTCAACCCCTGGGAAACCTACAGCTATCAGGCATCGAAAGCAGCGGTCATCCATCTGACCCGCAAGATGGCCTCCAAGCTAGTCCAGGAAGATATCATCATGACCGGCATTGCACCGGGCGCCTTCGCCTCGTCGATGAACAAGGCCGCCCGCGACCATGAGGACGCGGTCGAAAAGGGCATCCCGGCGAAACGCATCGGTCGTCCCGAGGATATGGCCTCTGCCGCCGTGTTTCTGGCCAGCGCGGCGGGCGACTATGTTGTCGGCACCACGATCCCGGTCGATGGCGGTATCGTCAATGCCGCCAATCCGGGCGCCTCGATCGAGCCCTGATCGCCATTGCCGCTTGACGGCCTGATCTCCAAGCTGTATTAGCATGACAATACAGCTTGGAGATTGTTACATGACCCCCAAATATCTGATCCTGCTCGCCGCGCTGCCGCTGGCCCTGTCCGCTTGCAGCAAGGATGGAGACGAATCCGGCAAAGGCTCGAAGATATCCATCGATATCAGCGACGACAGCAAGCCCGATGCCGAAAAAATCAGAATTGGCGGCGACGAGGAAGACAGCAAATTCTCGATCAAGACGGACGGCTTCTCGATGGACGTGGACCTGCCCTCGATCACGCTGGACAGCGACGATTTCGACATGAACAATGTCGATCTCTACCCCGGCAGCCAGATCACCGGCTTCGATATCGAGGATGCTAAAGGCGAGGGGGGCAGGGTCAAGATCAGCTTCAAGGCCCCGGCCGATGCCGACACGCTGGCCGACTGGTATGCGAAGCAATTGTCCGGCAAGGATTTTGATGTATCGCGCGACGGCACTACCCTGTCCGGCAAGACCGACGAGGGCGACCCCTTCTCGCTGGCGCTGACCGCCATCTCGTCCGAGCAATCCAGAGGCGTGCTGGTATTTTCCGAAAACAAATAGGTCGCGATCATCCGCTATGGATTATCGGTCGGCGGCGTTCGTCCTCGGCCGTCACCTCACCTTGGTCATCCTGAACTTGTTTCAGGACCTCGTGAGATTGTGCAGTGCCGCCGGAAATCCTGAAACAAGTTCAGGATGACGATCATTGAAGAATAAAACCGTGCCCTTACTCCAATCCGTTCATTCCGGGTCTCTCGAACAATAATCCTCCCCGCTAGCGGGGGAGGCGGCAGCCCGCAGGGCTGACGGAGGGGCGTTCGGCCCAGGCGATGCGCTCGAACGACCACCGCTCGCGCACGCCCGAACCCTGTTCTTGCCCTCTTCCCGGTTGCAAAACGCGCAACACAATGATCTCCGATTTCAATTGAAACGCACCATTCTTGCGACCATTTGGCCCCTGTAAGTTAAGCAGGAAAAGAGATGTTTGACTGGCGTTAAAACAAGGAGAAAATCCATGAGAACGCTGTTCAATATTGTCGCCGCTCTGTCCGTAAGCAGCATCATTCTGCTGTCGACGGTTCAGGTCTGAGACGAATGATTACAATCCCGGCTGCCGCATCCTCCTCCCAAACACGGCGCCGGGGTTGGTCCAAAGGTCCGGTCCTTCCCATATCCCCTCCACACGAAGGGCCGGACCAGCGGACGCCATCCTGAAATCCCGATCATTTCCGCAATTCTGATCTTATCCACCATATCAACAGCAGTTTTCCACCGCTAAGTGGATGGCCTGTGGATAACTTTGCTTTTTCCCCTAGGAGCGACTCGGCATCTGGAGTCATATATAAGTCATCGGAAGGCAAGCGGACGAACCAGCGACCAGTCAGCAATGACCCGCAGGACAGCCCGGGAGCCGGAAGATGATCGAGACGACCGGTTTGTTTTTCGCAAGAAAAGGAAATTGATCTCTGGATCGATGATCGGAGAAAGCCCGAGAAGGGAAGGCGCAAGCCCGAACGGATCAGACCGACGAAGATCATCAGGTGACTGGACCAATTGCGGGTTGGAAACCGAAGCGATGCAGCGCAAGCGGCAACGTGGAAAACCACCAACCATCAACGCACTTGGCCCGGAAACCGGACGCCGAACAAGCGGCCGCCGGACTCGCCAGAGAAAGGCAGCCCCAACAGAGGCGCAGCGGGAGCTTATCTTCGGATAAGCTCCCGTTTTTCGTTCGGTCGTGGCACCAACCCCGCAGCCTCCCCTTGGCCGCCGGGGCCTGTCCCATTGACCAGCTTCCCCCCGGCATCAATACTGCTAGTTTGCCCGCGCCGACTCATATCGCATGATCCGGCCAACAACAAACAGGACAGGATGATATGGACACCAGCAAACTCATGTTCCGCGACGGCCTGATGCAAGGCGAACGCATCTTGGTGACCGGCGGCGGTACCGGCCTGGGCAAGGAAATGGCCGAAGGTCTGCTCAAGCTCGGCGCCGAGGTTCACATCTGCGGCCGGCGCGGCGAGGTCTGCCAGGCGACGGCGGAAGAGCTGGTCGAAAAACATGGCGGCAAGGTCGTGCCCCACCCCTGCGATATCCGCAGCGCCGAGATGATCAGCGAGATGAACGACATCATCTGGCAGCAGCACGGACCGCTGACCGGCCTGATCAACAACGCTGCCGGCAATTTCATCTCGCGCACCGAGGATCTGTCGATCCGCGGCTTTGACGCGATTGCCAATATCGTCTTCCGCGGCACCTTCTACATGACCCATGATATCGGCAAGCGCTGGATCGAGGGCAAGACGCGCGGCAACGTCGTCTCGATCCTGACCACCTGGGTATGGAATGGCAGCGCCTTCACCGTGCCCAGCGCAATGTCCAAGGCCGGGGTCAATGTGATGACCCAGAGCCTCGCCGTCGAATGGGCCCGCTACAATATCCGGCTCAACGCGATCGCGCCGGGCCTGTTCCCGACCGAGGGCATGTCCAGCCGACTCAATCCGACCGGCAGCGACGAGGACCGCAAGCGCAGCGGCGCGCCGATCAACCGTCCCGGGGAAATGCACGAACTGGCCAATCTCGCCACCTTCCTGCTTGGTCCCGGGGTGGAATATCTGACCGGCCAGACCATCGCCATCGACGGCGGCGGCTATCTCGCCAGCGGCGGCAATTTTTCGCAGCTGCTCGCCTGGGGCGATGAGGAATGGAATACCGCCAGGGACGCGATCCAGGGCCAGAACCAGAAAGATCGAGCAAAAAGGACGGTTTGACGACAGGCCGAGAGGACAGTCGTCCTCCGGCTTTTTTGATGAAAAGTGACCGGGGTCACAGTGCAGAAAAAATAACGCGGTTAATCAAGTCCTGCGGTATCGATCATATCAGGCATTTCACTCGATACGAATCCGGTGCCGCGCAAAGCCCTTTTGGGTATCCAGGAGAAGTCCGGCGGTTTTTGCGACCCGGCCGTCGGGCTTCTCTTTTTTTGCCTGGAGACGCTCGGCAAGGGCTTCGGCCTCTCACCTCCCGTTTATTGCAACCCTCACTTCAATCCTTGAAACGCTCTTCCCTTCTGTCGACCAAATGCCGGCGTCATGATCGAACGCTTCGATAACACTCAGGAAGTTTACCGGTTTCGGTATCTATTCTGCAGCAGTTAAAGCGAAAGCATATTTCGTCAAATCTCAGGGAGAGAAAAATGTTCAGATCACAGGTTTCACTGTTCGCTTTACTTGCCGCGTCGATGACGCCGTTGGCAATGGCGGGCCCGGTCCAGGCTCAAAAGACAGTTGTCCAGGACCCGTCGGCAGCGATGACCAACAAGGACTGGTGGCCGCAAAGTCTCGATCTGGCGGCGCTTCGCCAGCATGAGGCGCAGTCCAGCCCTTATGGTGCCGACTATGATTATGCCGCCGAATTCGCGACGCTCGATCTTGATGCGGTCAAGGAAGATATCCGCAAGGTCCTGACCACTTCGCAGGACTGGTGGCCGGCCGACTACGGGCATTATGGTCCCTTCTTCATCCGCATGGCCTGGCACAGCGCCGGCACCTATCGCGTTGGCGACGGGCGCGGCGGCTCCGATGGTGGCGAGCAGCGATTCGAACCGCTCAACTCGTGGCCAGACAATGTCAGCCTCGACAAGGCGCGCCGGCTGGTCTGGCCGATCAAGCAGAAATATGGCCGCAAGCTGTCCTGGGGCGACCTGATGGTCCTGACCGGCAATGTCTCGCTGGAGGACATGGGCTTCAAGACGATCGGCTTTGCAGGCGGTCGTGTCGACGCCTGGCAGCCGGATCTGGTGTTCTGGGGGCCGGAAGCGAAGATGCTGGCGGACAACCGCCGCGACGGCAAGGGGAACCTGAAAGGCCCGCTCGCGGCCACGCAAATGGGTCTGATCTACGTCAATCCGGAAGGCCCGAATGGCAATCACGATCCGCTGTCCGCCGCTGCCGATATTCGCCGCGCCTTCGGCAATATGGCGATGAACGACGAGGAAACGCTGGCCCTGATCGCTGGCGGCCACACTTTTGGCAAGGCGCATGGCGCGCACAAGCCCGAGGAATGCATGGGCGCGGAGCCTTCTGCCGCCGGTCTTGAAGCACAGGGCATGGGCTGGAAGAACAAGTGCGGCAAGGGCAATGCCGAGGATACGATCACCAGCGGCCTGGAAGGCGCCTGGTCGGCAAATCCCATCGCCTTCACCTCGCAATATCTCGACAATCTGTTCGGCTTCGAATGGGTCAAGACCAAGAGCCCGGCTGGTGCGACCCAGTGGATTCCGTCCGACCCGAACGCGGCCAATTTGGTTCCCGATGCGCATATCCCGGGCAAGACCCATGCGCCGATCATGTTCACCACCGACATCGCGGTCAAGGAGGACCCCGGCTTCCGCAAGATCGCCGAGCGCTGGCATGAAAATCCCGATGAGTTTGCGGCCTCCTTCGCGCGTGCATGGTTCAAGCTGACGCATCGTGATCTCGGCCCGTCCGCCCGCTATCTCGGCAAGGATGCGCCGAGCCAGAGCTTCATCTGGCAGGACCCGCTGCCCGCAGCCGACTATGCGATGATTGGCGACGCCGACGTGTCGCAGCTCAAGTCGAAAATCCTGGCATCGGGCCTGAGCACGCCGGAACTGGTACGGACGGCCTGGGCCTCGGCCTCGACCTTCCGCAGTTCGGACATGCGCGGTGGCGCCAATGGTGCCCGGCTGCGGCTGGCACCGCAGCGCGACTGGTCGGTCAATGACAAGGCGGAACTGACCAGGGTACTGGCCAAGCTGGAAGCGATCCAGAAGGATTTCAACAAGAGTGCCGCGGGCGGCAAGAAGGTCTCGCTCGCTGACCTGATCGTGCTCGGCGGCAACGCAGCGGTCGAGCAGGCGGCGTCGAAGGCGGGCCACACGGTCAGCCTGCCGTTCACGCCCGGCCGCGTCGATGCCACCCAGGAGCAGACCGACGCCGCGTCCTTCGCCTATCTCGAGCCCAAGGCGGACGGCTTCCGCAACTACTACGCCTCCGGTGCTGATCTGGCACCAGCAGCGGCGCTGGTCGACAAGGCCGATACGCTCAACCTGACGGTACCGGAAATGACGGTGCTGGTCGGCGGACTGCGCAGCCTGAACGCGAACGCGGGTCGCTCGTCCAACGGCGTGTTCACCGCCAACCCCGGTCAGCTCAGCAATGACTTTTTCGTCAACCTGCTCGACATGAAGACGCAGTGGAAGAAGTCGGACACGAACCCGGGATTGTACGAAGGTCATGATCGCGACACCGGCAAGCTGGTGTGGACTGCGACCCCGGTCGATCTGATCTTCGGATCAAACTCGGAATTGCGGGCAGTCTCGGAAGTCTATGCCTCGGATGACGCGGACCAGAAGTTCGTCGACGATTTCGCCGCGGCATGGACCAAGGTGATGAACGCCGACCGATTCTAGGCCCCTCTGAACAGGGAAAGCCCGGTGGCCGCTTCATCGCAGCTGCCGGGCTTTTCTATTTGCGCGGACCTGGCAATTTTCCGTCGGACGCTACTCTCCCGCTCGTCCTGAGCCTGTCGAAGGACGGATGCGCGCCATCATGCTTCGACGGACTCAGCATGAACGGAGAGACCGGCATACCTAGATCGCACCCTGTGCAGTCATGATTTCCCTGCCATCATCGCCGAGCACGGCGAGGATAATATTTTCGCCCTGCTGCCTGCCGACCAGATCTATCGCTTGATTGACGATGGCCGGGGACTGGCCCCGGAAGGAAAAGTGCGACAGCCTGCTCGCGCCCAGTTCGCCTGCCGCGAGGTTGAGCAGCAAGGTCGCCATCAGCGGCCCCTGCACGACCAGCCCGGCATAGCCTTCTTCCTCGACCGCATAGGGGCGGTCGTAGTGAATCCGGTGGCTGTTGAAGGTCAGCGCCGAATAGCGGAACAGCAAGGTCTCGGATGGGATGATTTTCTGCCACCAGTCCCATTCGCCCTGGTCCGCAAGACTGCCGCCAGCCGAGGGGGCGGGGCCGGAAGCGGGTTCCCGATAGACGATATTCTGCCGCTCCCGCACCGCGACCCGCTCCCTGACCCGCGTCTCGTGGTCGATGGCGACAAACACCAGATCCCCGGACCGGCCCGACTTTTCCTCGATCGAGGCGATGGTGGATACCCGCGAGGCTTCATCACCCAATTGCAGCGCCTGTTCAAACGAGACGCTGCTCGACGCCCACATCCGGCGGGGCAGGGGAATCGGCGGCAGGAAGCCGCCCTTGGCGGGATGGCCATCGGTGCCCAGTTCCGCGGTGGCGGCGTCGGGCAGGCACAGGCACCAGTGCAGGCCCTGCGGTATCTCTTCCGTCACCGGCATGTCGAAAGTCGCGCAAAAGCGCTGCAGCAGGCCCGGCGTTATCGCGTCGCGACGCGTTTCGCTTCTGCCGATCCAGTCCGCCCAGTCGCCCATCAGTAGCTCCTCGGCAGGCCCAGCACATGTTCGGCGACATAGGACAGGATCATGTTGGTGCTGATCGGGGCGACCTGGTAGAGCCTTGTCTCGCGAAACTTGCGCTCGACATCATATTCGGCGGCAAAGCCGAAGCCGCCATGGGTCTGGACGCAGGCCTCGCCCGCCGCCCAGCTGGCATCGGCGGCCAGCATCTTCGCCATATTGGCTTCCTCGCCGCAATTCTCGCCCGCCTCATATTTGCGCAGCCCCTCGTGGACCAGCAGCTCGGCGGCGCGCATCTGCGCATAGGCGCGGGCGATCGGGAATTGCACGCCCTGGTTCTGGCCGATCGGCCGGCCGAACAGCACACGCTCCTTGGCATAGGCGGTGGCCTTCTCGATGAACCATTTTGCATCGCCGATACATTCCGCCGCGATCAGCAGCCGCTCGGCGTTCATGCCGGACAGGATATAGCGAAAGCCATTGCCTTCCTCGCCGATCAGATTGGCCGCCGGCACCCGCATATTATCGAAGAACAATTCGGTGGTGCTGTGGTTCATCATCGTCTCGATCGGCCGGATGGTCAGGCCGTTGCCGAGCGCGGCATTCATGTCGACCAGGAAAACCGAGAGGCCATCGGTGCGTTTTGCCACCTCGTCGCGCGGCGTCGTGCGGGCGAGCAGCAGCATCAGGTCGCTGTGCTCGGCCCGACTGGTCTACAGCTTCTGGCCGTTGATGACATAATCGTCGCCGTCGCGCTTCGCCACGGTCTTCAGCGCCAGCGTATCGGTGCCGCTGGTCGGCTCGGTCACGCCAAAGGCCTGCAGGCGCAATTCGCCGGTGGCAATCTTCGGCAGATACTGGCTCTTCTGCTCGTCCGACCCGTGCCGCAGCATCGTGCCCATGATATACATTTGCGCATGCACCGCACCGCCGTTGCAGCCCTGCGCCTGGATTTCCTCGAGGATCGCCGCCGCCGCCGAAATCGGCAGTCCGGCCCCGCCAAATTCTTCCGGGATCAGCGCCGCCAGATAGCCGGCTTCGCCAAGGGCGGCGACAAAGTCGCTCGGATATTCGCGCGCCTTGTCGCGGGCCCGCCAATATTCGCCGGGAAATTTCTGGCAAAGCTTGGCAACTTCCTCGCGTATGTCGCTATAATCCTGCATTGCTTGCATTCCCCTTGTATTTTTTCCGCGCCGCTCGCTTCGGCCACCACGCTAGCATTGAGTGCCACCGTCTCAAAAGTCAGTCCTTGAAAACAATCGTCTTGTGCCCGTTCAGAAAGACCCGGTCCGCCAGATGGTAACGCACTGCCTGCGCCAGAACGCGGCGTTCGATGTCGCGGCCCTTGCTGACCAGCGCCTCCGGTGTGTCGCTGTGGCTGATCGCTTCCACATCCTGGTGAATGATCGGCCCTTCGTCCAGATCGGCGGTCACATAATGCGCCGTCGCGCCGATCATCTTGACCCCCCGCGCATGCGCCTGATGATAGGGCTTGGCCCCCTTGAAACCGGGCAGGAAGCTGTGATGGATATTGATGCAGCGGCCGGACAGAAAGGAGGCCAGATCATCCGACAGGATCTGCATATAGCGCGCCAGCACGACCAGTTCCGCACCGCTTTCGGTCACCAGCGCCTTGACCTGTGCTTCCTGCTGCGGCTTGCTGTCGCCGGTGACCGGGAGATGGTGGAAGGGAATATCGCCGATATAGGTTGTTTCGAGCCGGTCGCGCGGGTGGTTGCTGACAATGCCGACCACATCCATCGGCAATTCGCCGATCCGCTGGCGGTAGAGCAGATCACCCAGGCAATGGTCGAATCGGGAGACCATGATCATCACCTTTGGCCGCCGTTCGCTGTCTCGCAATTTCCATTCCATCCGCTTTTCCGCGGCAAAGGCGCCGAGCGCATCGCCTATCGGTGCGGCCCGCGCGCCCGCTGCCAGCTCGAACACCACTCGCATGAAGAAATAGTCGGTCTCGCTGTCGTTGAACTGCTGTGAGTCGACAATATTGCCGCCCTGGTCGGCCAGTATCTTGGCAACACTGGCCACCAGCCCCGGCTGGTCGGGGCAGGACAAGGTCAATATCTGGCGGTCCGTCGGCATGGTCTTCACTCTCAACCCGAAAAATGGTCCGGGTTACATGCGATCAAAGGGCTGGTCTGGCTAGACATTTCTGGCAGAGCGACGCTGTTTTGACAGAAATGACAGGGACTGCCCGCCATGGCACTGCTGGCATGATGCGGAATATGCGCCGTCGGCACATCTCCATCACCCGCCGTCCCGCTTGCCAGCAATTAAGCCGTTTATCTTGGCGTTCGGCATCCCTATACCATGGCATCAGGATCATCGGATCAAGAGAAGGAAAACAGCAATATGAAGACCCGCGCCGCCGTTGCCTTTGAAGCCAAGAAGCCGCTCGAAATCGTCGAGCTGGATCTGG